>MKRZ01000035.1:43340-55103 GCA_001897075.1 Mesorhizobium sp. 61-13
TCGGCGTCATGCGGCCCCGCGACAAGCTTGGAGAAGCGCTCGGCAAGCCCGGCCGCCACTTCCTCGTAAACGGCCCGCTCGATCAGCACGCGGCTTCCGGCCGAACAGGTCTGGCCGCCATTCTGGATGATGGCATTGACCAGCACCGGCAACGCCTTGGCGAGGTCCGCATCGGCAAAGACGATCTGCGGCGACTTGCCGCCAAGCTCCATGGTGACGCCGCGATTATTGCCCGCCGCCGCCTGCTGGATGGCGGTGCCGGTGGCGGGTGAGCCGGTGAAAGTTACGTAGTCGACGCCCGGATGCGCCGAAAGGGCAGCTCCCGCCTCGCGCCCATAGCCGGTGATGACGTTGAACACGCCAGCGGGAAAGCGGGCCTCCAGCGCAAGCTCTGCAATGCGTATCGCGGTGAGCGACGCGTCTTCCGCCGGCTTGACCACCAGCGTGTTGCCCATGGCCAAGGCAGCGCCCGCAACGCGGGCCAGAATTTGCAACGGGTAGTTCCACGGAATGATACCGGCCACGACGCCATGCGGTTCGCGCAGCGTCAGCGCCGTATAGCCGTCGAGGAAGGGAATGGTGTCGCCGTGGATCTTGTCGCCGGCGCCGCCGTAGAACTCGTAATAGCGCATGGTCGAGGCGACATCGGCGCGGCCTTGCCGGAGCGGCTTGCCGGTGTCGCGCGCCTCCAGTGCCGAAAGCTCGCTGCCGTTCTTGTCGATCAGGTGAAACAGGCGGGTCAACAGCCGGCCCCGTTCGAAGGCCGGCATCCTCGCCCATGGTCCGTCCTCGAATGCCCGGCGCGCGGCCTCTACGGCGCGGTCGACATCTGCAGCGGAAGAGGCCGGAATCGACGCAAAGACCTTGCCGTCCGACGGGCACACCACATCTATGCGTTCACCCGAGGCGGAATCGACGGCCTTTCCGTCGATGATCTGAAGGAAGGCACGGCCTTGTGCGACGGTTGTCGAAAGATGCGCTCCCATCTTCGATTCTCCCTTGGCTCGCTTTTGCCAGGCGGCATATGATTGCGGCGCGGCACACAATTGAACTATCGCCTGCTACCACGCCACCCGCTTGGACCAGTAACGATGCCGCAGATGTGACACCATGGCACTGGTCAAATTAAATCGATTAGATTATATCCACGGCGGCACGATGAGCTGTGGCAACACGGACAAACCATGACAAGCCAGATCATACCTGTCGACCCATTCGACTTCATCATTTTCGGCGGCACCGGCGACCTGGCGGAGCGCAAGCTTCTGCCGTCGCTCTATTATCGCCAGCGCGACCACCAGTTTTCCGAACCGACCCGCATCATCGGCACGTCGCGCTCGAAGATGAGCGACGCCGAATTCCGCGCCTTTGCCAAGAAGGCGATCCAGGAGCATGTCGCCAAGGACGACCTCGACACCAAGGAACTGGACAAGTTCCTCGGGCGGATTTCCTACGTTGCCGCCGATGCGCTGAGCGGCGAGGGATTCGACAATCTCAAGAAAGAGCTTGGCGACAGCGAACGCATCCGCGCCTTCTACCTGGCGGTGGCGCCGGCGCTGTTCGGCGAAATCTCGCACAAGCTCAAAGAACACAAGATGATCACGCCCAAGTCGCGGATCGTCGTCGAAAAGCCGATCGGGCGCGACCTCGATTCGGCCCATGCCCTGAACGACCTCATCGGCAAGGATTTCCACGAAGGCCAGATCTTCCGCATCGACCACTATCTCGGCAAGGAGACGGTGCAGAACCTGATGGCGCTGCGCTTTGCCAATGCGCTCTATGAGCCGCTGTGGAATTCCGCCCACATCGACCATGTCCAGATAACCGTTGCCGAGACGGTCGGTCTGGAAGACCGCGTCACCTATTACGACAAGGCCGGCGCGCTGCGCGACATGGTGCAGAACCACATATTGCAGCTTCTGTGCCTGGTCGCCATGGAAGCGCCGGCATCGATGGATGCGGATGCGGTGCGCGACGAAAAGCTGAAGGTGCTGCGGGCGCTGAAGCGCATAAACGGCAACGATGCGCCGAAACAGACGGTGCGCGGCCAGTATCGCGCCGGCGCGTCCGCTGGTGGCCCGGTCAAGGGCTATGTCGAGGAACTGGGCAAGGAAAGCGACACCGAAACCTTCGTCGCCATCAAGGCCGAGATTGCCAACTGGCGCTGGGCCGGCGTGCCGTTCTACCTGCGCACCGGCAAGCGGCTGGCCTCGCGCGTCTCCGAGATCGTCATCGAGTTCAAGCCGATCCCGCATTCGATCTTCGGCGAGAATGCCGGGCCGATCTTCGCCAACCAGCTCGTCATCCGGCTGCAGCCCGACGAAGGCGTCAAGCAGTACATCATGATCAAGGACCCCGGTCCGGGCGGCATGCGGCTTCGGCAAATTTCGCTCGACATGAGCTTTGCCGCATCCTTCGACGGGCGTGCGCCCGACGCCTATGAGCGGCTGATCATGGACGTGATCCGCGGCAATCAGACCCTGTTCATGCGCCGTGACGAAGTCGAGGCCGCATGGGCATGGATCGATCCGATCCAGCACGCATGGGAAAGCGCGCGCCACGAGGCGCAAGGCTATACCGCAGGCACCTGGGGGCCATCGGCATCCATCGCGCTCATCGAGCGTGACGGACGAACCTGGCACGAGAGTGCCTGATGCAGAAAACGGCCGCCTATGCGTGGAATGATTTCGCAGAGCCCGCCGACCTGGCTGACGCGCTGGCGAACGAGGTTTCCTCGCATCTGGCCAAAGCAATTGAACGGCGGGGAGCGGGTTTCCTCGCCGTATCCGGCGGAACCACGCCGGCGCTGTTCTTCAGCGCTTTGTCGAAGCGGAAGATCGCCTGGGACAAGGTCATCGTCACGCTGATCGACGAGCGCTTCGTGCCGGCCTCTTCGCCGCGCTCCAACGCCGGGCTGGTGATGGCCAATCTTTTGCGGAATGAGGCGGTGTCCGCCAGATTCGTACCGCTCTACCGGGATGATACCGACATCGATCATGCGGCGCGTTCCGAAGACGCGGAACTTCGCTCCCTGCCCTGGCCGCTCGACGTCGCCATCCTCGGCATGGGCGCGGACGGCCACACGGCTTCCTTCTTTCCCGATGCCGATAACCTTGAGACCCTGCTCGACCCGCAATCCAGCCGGATCCTGTTGCCGGTGCATGCGCCGAGCGCCGGAGAGCCCCGCTTGACGCTGACCGCCGCGCGCATCGTCAAGGCCGGCTTCATAGCGCTCCATATCGAGGGGGCAGGCAAGCGCACGGCGTTCGAGGCTGCGATCGAGCAAAACGGGAAAAAGCCCATCGGCGCGGTGATCGACATGGCGGCAACGCCGGTCGAGGTGTTCTGGGCGCCCTAAAAGCGCAGGGTTCGGCCGACGGTCGAAAGGACAAACGAGATGACAGCCAGATCAGATATCGAAGCCATCACCGACCGCATTCGCGAACGCTCGTGCGCCAGCCGCGAAACCTATCTCGGGCGCATCTCGGATGCAGCCGGCCGCACCGCCAATCGCGCCGTGCTCGGCTGCGGCAACCTTGCGCACGGCTTTGCCGTGTGCAGCCCTTCGGAAAAGATCGCGCTCAGCGGCGACAAGGTGCCGAACCTCGGCATCATCACCGCCTATAACGACATGCTGTCCGCTCACCAGCCGTTCGAAACCTATCCGCAACTGATCAAGGCAGCGGCGGCCGAGGCGGGCGGCATTGCCCAGGTGGCTGGCGGGGTGCCCGCAATGTGCGATGGCGTGACCCAGGGCCAACCCGGCATGGAGCTGTCGCTGTTTTCGCGCGACGTCATCGCCATGGCGGCGGCGGTCGGCCTTTCGCACAACATGTTCGACGCTGCCGTCTTTCTCGGTGTGTGCGACAAGATCGTGCCGGGCCTGGTGATCGCGGCGCTGACCTTCGGCCACTTGCCGGCGGTGTTCGTGCCGGCGGGACCGATGACCACCGGGCTGCCCAATGACGAGAAGGCCAAGGTTCGCCAACTCTATGCCGAAGGCAAGTGCGGGCGCGACGAACTTCTGGCGGCGGAATCGAAGTCCTATCATGGGCCTGGCACCTGCACCTTCTATGGCACCGCCAATTCCAACCAGATGCTGATGGAGATCATGGGCCTGCACACGCCGGGCGCATCCTTCGTCAATCCGGGCACGCCGCTGCGCGAGGCGCTGACCAAGGAAGCGGCGCGACGGGCGCTTGCCATCACGCAGCTTGGCAACGCTTATACGCCGGTCGGCCGCATGATCGACGAGCGCGCCATCGTCAACGGCGTGGTTGGCCTGCACGCCACGGGCGGCTCCACCAACCACACCATCCATCTGGTCGCGATGGCGGCGGCGGCCGGCATCAAGCTGACCTGGCAGGACATTTCCGACCTGTCGGAAGCGGTGCCGCTGTTGGCGCGGGTCTATCCGAACGGCCTTGCCGACGTGAACCATTTCCAGGCGGCCGGCGGCATGGGCTTCCTGATCCGCGAGCTGCTCGATGCCGGACTTCTGCACGACGACGTGCAGACGGTGTGGGGCGAAGGGCTCGGTGCCTATTCGGTCGAGGTCAAGCTTGGGCCGGACGGCTCCGTGCTGCGCGAGTCAGCACCCGCCCAAAGCGGCGACGAGAAGGTTCTCGCGCCGGTTGCCAAGGCATTCCAGCCCACAGGCGGCCTGAAGGTGCTCTCCGGCAATCTTGGCCATGCCATCATCAAGACCTCTGCGGTGAAGGCCGACCGCCGCATCATCGAAGCGCCGGCACGCGTGTTCGACAGCCAGCAAGGGCTGAACGATGCCTTCAAGGCCGGGAGCCTGACGGGCGATTTCATCGCCGTCATCCGCTTCCAGGGGCCACGGGCCAACGGCATGCCGGAACTGCACAAGCTGACGACCGTTCTCGGCGTACTTCAGGATCGCGGCCAGCGCGTTGCCATCGTCACCGACGGGCGCATGTCGGGCGCATCGGGCAAGGTGCCGGCGGCGATCCACGTGACGCCGGAAGCGCTGGAAGGCGGCGTGATCGGCAAGATCAACGAAGGCGACATCGTGCGCCTCGATGCCGAGGCAGGCACACTCGACGTTCTGGTGCCGGCGGCGGAACTGGTGCTGCGGCCATCGGCCGAAGCTGATCTCAGCGGCAATGAATTCGGCTTCGGCCGCGAATTGTTTGCCGGCTTCCGGCATCTCGTCAGCCACCCCGACCAGGGTGCTACAGCCTTCGGCGCAGCGGCATAGGCCGTCTTACTGAACAAAAAGGGCGGCTCAAGGCCGCCCTTTTGCATATCGGCGGCGGGAGCCTACTGGATAGTGAGTTCGGTCCGTTCGCCGGCCTTGATGGTGAACGGCGTTTCGCTGTCGGCCTTGTCGGACTTGAAGTCGGTTACGACGACATAGTCGCCGGCGACCATCGTCGTCTGGAATTTCTCGCCGTAGCCGTAAGTGACCTGTTTGCGCTCGCCCTGGAGATCCTTCTTGGCCTCGTAGATGCGGTAGCCGTCGGCGCCCGGCGCATCGATGGCGAGAACGCCGGCGTTCAGCGTCACGCTGATGTTCTTGAATTCACCGACCGCAATGCTGAACGGCTGTTCCGCCGTTGCAGCCTGCATGTCCACTGCGGCGACGTAGTCGCCCGCCGGCAAGTCGAACTTGCTTGCCGGACCATAGCCATACGTGACCTGTTCGCGGCTGCCGTCGAGCTTCTTGGCGGCCTTGAATATCCGCCACGACAGATCGCCCGAATCCACCTTCTCGCCGCCTTCGGTATAGAAGGCGTCGGCCTGCGCCTTGCCGACACCGACGATGAAGTCCTTGTCGATGGTCTGGCCGGCTGCGACCTGGAGCGTTTCGCTGGTTTCGCCGGCACCTAGCTTGACCGTTATCTTGGTCTCGCCGGCGGGCACAACCGTCTTGACCTGACCGTAGTTCGCCGACGATTCACCTTCGCCCGGATAGTCGATGATGATCTGGGCGTTGCCGTCGATCTCGGCATCGGGCGCAGGACGGGCGCGAAGCACCAATGCTCCGGCGTTGAGGTTGAACACCGGCTCTGAAACCTTGTCGGCGCTGACGTTTACCTTCTGCTCGGCCTTGGCGTAGCCGCTCAGCGACGTGACGATATAGTCGCCGGGCTCGAGGCTGATCTTGTAGTCGTTGTAGCTGCCGTCGACGCGCTCGCCCTTGCCGCCGGTGGCGTCGATCTTGAACACCTCGTAATAGACGTCGATCTTGGGGGCTTCGCCGCCTTCGGTCAAAACCGTCTTCGGGATGAGGTTGTACTCGACCTTGGCCGGAGCGGGTGCGGGGGCAGGTTCCGGAGCCGGTGCAGGAGTGGGCGCGACCGCTTCGGCCAGCGCGTCCTTCAACGCGGCTTCGTCGGAAGCCTGAATGTACTTGCCGCCGGTGTTTTCGGCCAGGCAGGCGACCTGCCGTCCTTCCTCGGCGGTCAAGCCGAACCCGACCACGTCAGCGGTGAAGTCGACGCCTGCCGCCTCCAGCTCCTTGCCCAACTGGCACGGATCGGCATTGCAGGTTTCGAGACCGTCGGTGATGAGGATCACCTTGGCCTTGTCCTCGGTGTATTTGAGCGCTTCAGCCGCCTGGCGCACGGCGGCGCTGAGCGGCGTCTTGCCGAGGAATTTCAGATTGTCGGCAGCGGTGGAAATCGCGGCGGCCGTGCCAGCCTTCGGCGGCACGATCAGTTCGATGTCGTCGCAACTGCCCTTCTGGCGATGGCCATAGGCCATGAAGCCGATTTCCTCATCACCCGGAACCGATTGGAGAACGGTCTTCAGCGACTGGCGCGCGATTTCGAGCTTCGGCTTACCGTCGATCTGGCCCCACATCGAGCCGGAGGCATCGAGGATGACGATCACCCTATCGGCTGCACTTGCAGCCGCGCATGTCGCAATCATCATGAAAAGACCGAACAGAATGCGTGTCAGCGCCGCCATCACTTGCCTCGTGGTCGTTACCGATTCCGGTGTGATTTATTTTCTGGAAATGCCGCAGTAGAGGGCGGCAAGCTAACGAAGCGGGCCGATGCTGGCAAGCATGCGGTTGCAGCATCTAAAGCGCGTCACGATCTTTCGGATTCGCTTAACGCGCTTCAGATTCTTGATTTTATGCATGTCTTTATCCCGAAACCGGTCCCCACTTTCGGGAGACATGCACTAGTAGGTGGTGCGGCGCTCTTCCGAAGGCGGGCGACCGAACTGCAGCCGGTAGCTCTGCGCGAAATAGGAATGAGAGGTGAAGCCGGTTGCAATCGCTACATCGAGGATCGGCATGTTGGTCTGACGCAACAATTCGCGCGCCCGTTCCAGCCTCAACCGCATGTAGTAACGCCCCGGCGTCACGGTGAGGTGACGCAGGAACAGGCGTTCGACCTGTCGCACCGAAAGCCCCGCCGACTTGGCAAGCTGGACAGCCGACAAGGGCTCGTCGAGATGATCGGCCATCAGTTCGACGATACGCCTGAGCTTTTCCGATTTGCCGGTCAGGTCCCGTTCAGGGCCGACGCGCTGGCGGTCGCCCGCCGAGCGGATGCGCTCGTGCTGGAACTGGTTGGCGACGCTGTTGGCGAGGTTCGGGCCGAAATCCGAACGGACGATTTCCAGCATGAGGTCGATGGAGGTGGTGCCGCCGGCGCAGGTGTAGCGCTTGCGGTCGATCTCGAACACATTGCCGGTGCAGTCGATTTCGGGAAAACGCTCGAGGAAGCCGGCGCGGTTTTCCCAATGGATGGTGCAGCGGTAGCCGTCGAGCTGGCCGGCCTCGGCCAAGAGGTAGGATCCAACCGACAGCGCGCCCAGCGCATTGCCGCGACGGCCCCAGTTGCGCAGCGCCGCGAGCACCTTGCTCTTGCCGGGGAACTCAGTCGTCAGGCCAACGCATGCGAAGATCACATCGACCGGCGGCAGGTCCGCAACGCTGTAATCGATCTTGATCGACAGGCCGTTCGAGGCGATGACCGCCTCGCCATCCGCCGACACGGTTTTCCAGCCATAGAAGTCGCGCCCGACGAGGCGATTTGCCGAACGCATGGTGTCGATGGCAGCGGCCAGCGAGAACATCGAAAACTTGTCGACCAGCAGGAAGGCGAATTGCCGACCGCCTTCCACCGGATCGTTCGTGGACGCGCGGACAACGGAGACTGCTGGCGTCGGCAAGGCTTGTTCTTTCCGGGATCAGAAGGAGGGGCGATCGAGACCTGCGGCAAGATAAGCGGAAATGACCGTATTTGCCAAAATATGCCTGCGCATATTCACGAAAATCCGTCGCCGCAACCCCGCCAATGCGGCGTCGCATGCCGTAAACTTGAAACTCGACTGCCTGAAATGCGGCGTCAGATACGCCGGTTGCGGGCGCGACTCTCGGCCAGCTCGCGCAGTGCCTCGCGAACTTCGCGCAGACTGGCGCGGATTTCCTCGACGGAGGGTTCTTCTTCCTCCGCTGCTTCATCGAACGGCTCGCGATGGACTGCCGGCGATAGGCTCCCGGTCGCCGCTACGGCAGACGACGCATATTCGGCAGGCTGGCTCCGGTTTAGGCTATCCAGAGGAGTTTCGCGGAATTGGCTTTGCGGGGTTCGGCGGGCACGGTCAGCGGCCGTTTCACGCAGGCTTTCATAAGCACCGCGCATTGCGCCCATTCCAACGCCAGAGGCGAAGCCCAAAAACAGGCCGGCCAGCGCCACGATGGCGCGCGAAGGTCCATTTGGCTCAAGCGGCGGAAACGCCTTGGAAATCACGCTGACATTCGCGGTATTGATGTCCTTGCGCTCGCTGGTTTCCTTGGCGCGCAACAGGAACGCCTCATAGACCGAGCGCTTGGCGGCGGCTTCGCGCTCGAATTCGCGCAAGCTGACGAGATCGTTGCTGACGTCGCCGCTGCGCACCTTGAGCTGGGCGAGCCTGGCCGACAGTTCCTGTTCAAGCTGGACGGCACGGCGCAGATCAACCTGCAGCGACGAAGCTATGCGGCGCAACTCCGCGGCGATGCGGTCGCGAGCCCCGTCAAGCTGGGCGTCCAGCGCGATGCGTTCGGGATGGCGCGGGCCAAGCCGCACGGCAGCGCGGTCGGCTTCTTGCTTCAACGTCGAATATTGCGAGCGCAGGTCCGCCATCGTGTTGGAATTCATTTCCTCCGGCAGCGCGCCGCCCAGAACCGCATCGACATCGACGGTTTTCGTAGACGCGGCCCGCGCATTCAGTTCCAGGGTGCGTGCCCGCGCCACCGTGAGCTGCTCGTTGAGCTTGAGCAGTTCGTCATCGGAAATGAGGCGGCCCTGCGCATCGACCAGATCGTGGGTTGCCCTGAATTCCTCGATCTTGCGTTCCGCGTCTTCGACGCCCTTGCGCAGTTCGGTCAATCGCGCCGTAAGCTCATTGGTCGCCCGGCCGGCCGTTTCCGACTGGATCTGGCCGTAGGTCTGCAGGAAGACATCCGTCATGGTGTTGGCGATGAGGGCGGACTTGTCGGCATTCTGCGTCGTGGCGCTGACGGTGATGACGAAGGTCTTGCCGCCGCGCTCGACATGGATGCTTTCGGCAAGATTGCTGACGGCGAGCGCGCGGCGGCGAACATCGTCGGCCCCGGCCGGCCCGTCGTCGCGCGACAACAGCGAGCGAGCCATTGCCAGCAGCCCCGGCCTCCCACCCTGGCCGTTGAATTCAGGATCGCTGGTCAGGTTGAGCGTGTCCACGACCTTGTTGAGCACGACGCCCGAGGTGAGCACCCGCATCTGGTTCTCGACGATGGCCAAGGTGGCGTCGGAGGCGATCATGGTCTGGGTCAGGTCGCTGTCGGTGATCTTGAGATCGCGCGGATCGACGATCAGTTCGGTCAGCGCTTCGTATTTCTTCGGCGTGGAAAGCGCGATCGAAACGCCAACGACTGCGCCAAGCAAAGTCATGGCAAGGATGAGTGCCTTCGACCTGGTGATGCCGCCGATGATTTTCATCGGGTCGATCAAGGGCGTCCAGCGGTCGCCTTTGTCCGGCGTTGCGGCAACCGGGGAAACGGTTCGCTCATACGCCTCGGGAACGAGCATCCTTTCCGGCTCCGGGTCGGCGGCCTGCACAGGCGGAACCGGCGGTGCAAGGGGTTCATCCGCTGCAACATCTTCAGGCAAAGCCTGCGCCCGCTTCAGTTGCGCCCAGCGCGGGAGCCAGCTGGAGGCAGGCGACTGGTCAGCAGCGGTTTGCGGGCCATTGTCCGGCATCTCGGGTGGAGCGGAGACATCCGGGCGTGGCTCTTCCAGCGGTGGGATGGAAGCGATCGGGGCTGTGTCGCGCTCGGCAATAGCTTCGCGCCGGGTGCGGGCTATCTGGTGGCGTTCGACGGCATTGTCGCGCCAGTCCGGCGCGGTCGACTGCGCCAGCGACAAAAGCGACCCCGCCGACTGCGGCACCTCGTCATCGCCGCGCATGGCCCGGCCGAGCTCCGCCAAGGAGCGCTCGTGCCTCCAGTCGTCCCTGTCGACCTTGTCATTCATGTCCGGGCGCTACCATTGCAGACCGGCCGCAGGTGCAGCCATTCGTTAAGCCAAGCTAAACAGGCGTGGAAAACAAAAGGTTAATTTCCAGCGATTTGCACCGCCATTTCGACACCCCAGCATACGAGCCGCAGTTCGGTGCCGATCACTGAAGGGCGCATTAAGCTTTCTTGACTAGGCTTGGCCTGATGACACAGGCCGGCGACATCAAGCAGCAGGGAAAACTTGCCCGGCTCGGCAGCTTCGTTGCCGAACGCCGGGGGCTCGTGCGCGACTACTTCTCGGCCATCAGCGGCGCAGGCGGGCGGCTGGTGTTTTCGCTGGTCTATTTCATCGCACTCGCCAACACGCTTTCCATCGCCGAATTCGGCATGTTCGCCACCGCTTCCGCCGCCGGCGTCATGCTGTCGCGGATACTGGCGTTCGGCTTCATTTCCGCGCTCTACCGCACCGCCACCATACGGCCGAACCTGATCGGCACATTCACCGCCGGCTTCCTGCTTTTGGCGCTTTTGTCGCTGCCGATCCTGATCGCGGCGTCCTACGGCGTCTATCTCGTGTTCTTTTCCGGCACGGTGACGCTCGCTGCCTTCGCCGCAATCGTGTTTGCCGAATCGCTTTTATGGCGTCCTGTCGAAGTGGCGATGATCGTCAACAACGGGCTTGGCCGGTTCGGCAAGGCGGCCGTGCTGGCGATCCTCACGGCCGCGTTGCGGGCGCTGGGCGCGCTGGCCTTCATGCTATCCTCCACCCATACGCTGGAAGCGTGGGCCTGGTTCTATATCGGCGCCAACGCGGTATCGCTGGCCGTCGCGTTCGGCGTCTTCTACCCAAGGCAGCGGTTGCGGCTGCGGGCTGAGCTCTACTGGCGACGGCTTGCCGATTCGATCTACGTTGCCGGCGCGGAAGTGCTGTTCTATCTGCAGATGGAATTCGACAAGCTTCTGGTGTTGGCAATCGGCGGGCCGCATCTGGCCGGCCTCTATGCCATCATCATGCGGCTGGTCGACCTCACCGCCATTCCGATCCGCACCTTCTCGATGATGCTGGTGCAGCGCATGATGCGCACGCCGCAATTGCTGGCGCGGCTTTCCTTGCGACTGGGTATCGAAGGCGGCATCTTCGCGGTTTCAACGCTTGGCCTTCTCGCATTGGGCCTGTTGCTACATTTCTTCCCCAACGCGCTTGGCCGCAATGTCAGCGAGGCTGCGCCTCTCATCCTGCTGGCGCTGTGCGTGCCGGGCCTGCGCAACCTGGTCGAATATCAGGCTGAACTTCT
>MKRZ01000035.1:55226-55659 GCA_001897075.1 Mesorhizobium sp. 61-13
GCTGCTTTACCTGGTTTCGGCCGTTCTCACCTATTCGGCAATGCGCCGCCCGGCAAAGGCCATCTGACCCCTCAGCCAGCTTCGTCGAGCAGGCGGCGGATGCGGCCAAGATCGGTGCCGATGAAGGATTGCATGCCGATGGCAACCTGCTCGGGCGTCATCGCTCCAACAAAACTCCGGAACGCTTCATCCGACAGCGCCTCACCTGTCCAGTGGACACGGCAGAACTCTTCCGCACCATGGAAGTGGTCCTTGCCGTGGAGGACCTCATCGACGAAACGGCCATAGACCAAGCATTCGGAGAAGCGGCGGTCGGCTGCAAGGGATTGCACCCAAGGGCGGCCATGAAGATTTTCGATATGCGCGCACATGTCCGTCACCGAATCCCGACGCCAGGCGATCAGGGTGGAAATATAGTCATGCGGCGAAACGG
>MKRZ01000035.1:56038-62126 GCA_001897075.1 Mesorhizobium sp. 61-13
CGGCACATCGCGATGCTCAACCAGAAGGTAATGATGCCTCGTTCCGGATACGAAACGATCCAGCGTTTCGCATAGCAGCCGGCAGCGCTCGAAATCCGGCGCGTAGCTGGCCGTGACAATCGCCGCGGACGCCGCAAATGCCGCCCCCGAACCGGACGAGGCGGCGTGCGGCTCGAAACGGCTGTTCACCGCGGCTCTCCGGCAGGCTCGGGCCTGCGCAGTATCTTCTGGCGCGCGACGCGCCACAGGAAAGCAGGGTTGCCGAGAATATAGCGCCGCCACATGCGGCCAGGCTCGATCAGCAGACGGAACACCCACTCCAACCTCAGCCTGCGCATCCAGAGCGGGGCTCGCGGCACCGAGCCGCTCATGAAGTCCAGCAAGGCGCCGACTGCGATCGGCAAAATGCAGTGGCTGGCATCGATATGCCGGGCAATCCACAATTCCTGACGCGGCACGCCCATGGCAACCAACAGAATGTCCGGCCGCAGGGCGGCAATGTTCTGGACGATACCGGGCTCTTCCGAGGGCGAGAAAAAGCCGTCGTGGATAACCTCGAACCTGTGCTGGGGCGCTAGCGCCTTGAACTTGCGGGACGCAGCTTCGGCATTGGCCCTTGTCGTTCCTAGCAGGCCCACCGTCAGCGGGCGGATATACGCCTGCAGGAAGGCCGGCACGAAATCCGTGCCGTTGAGGTTGGCCGGGAAAGAAGCGCCATAAAGCACCTTGGCGGCGATATCGACGCCAATGCCATCCGGCAGGATCAGGAAATCGTCCAGCGCCTCGGCAAAGGCAGGGTCGGCATAGGCGAGATTGGCATTGTGCGCGTTGAGGAAAGTGACCTTGGTGAAGCGCCGGTCATCGATCATATGGGTCAGCAGCGAAATCGCCTGTCCCCAGTCGATGCTGACAACCGGTATGCCGAGGATCGACTTCCAGGCATTGCGACCGAAGGCTGCGCGCGCGGCATGGACGTTCATGCAAACGCCTCCTGCCGGTTGAGACCGAGCGCCTTGAGGCCCTGGGCGACCGCGGCGTCGAGCGCCTTCACCTGACGGGCATGGAAGGCGGAGCCATCGACGTCCGCGCCCGGCTTGGCAGCGGTCTCCACGAGCGCTGCGGCGAAGGCCTTGGGATCGTCGGTTACGACGCAATTGGACGGGCGATAGGCGATGCCGCGCAGCGAACGGCTGGTCGCAACCGACGGCAAGCCGAGTTCGAACGTCTCGATGGTTTTCAACTGAACGCCAGATCCCGCCGTGCTGATCAGTGGAATGACGGCGGCGCTGCGCACGAAAGCCTGTGCATCGGGCACACGCCCGACGAACTCGACACCGGGATGCTGAGAGGAAACATCAGCCGGCGTGCTGCCAGCAACGCGTATGCGGAACTCGCCCGGCAGATAGGGCACGACGTGCCGCAGGAACCAATCCAGGCCGATGCGATTTGGTTGCCATGTCCATGTGCCGATGAGAGCCGCGTCGCACTCGATCGTGCGTGGCTTTTTCGCCGGCGCGTTTGCGGTGGTAATCAGAGGCAGGGCAATCGAGCGCACGTCGGATGCGACGCCCAGCGCCGCGCGGTCTTCCTCCGCCAAGGTGAAGACAAAGCGCGCCCGAGCGCAAAGCCTTGCTTCCAGCGATTTCAACAGCCGCGCCTCGCGCCGGAAGAGCAGGCGTTGCAGCAGGCTCGATGCCGCCGCGGCATTTTCCAGCGCCGAATTCTGCTCGACATTGTGCGCCACGAAAAGCGTCGGCCTGTCGCCAAGCGCGCGCTCGAATGCTCCCGCGAACTGGACAGAGTTCAGCACATAGGCGTCGAAGGGTCCGGCCTTGTCGATAGCCTCGCGCACCGCCTGTTCGCTGACGACCCGCAGCTTGGCAGAGGCGAACGTCAGGCCGGATGACAGCGCGCACGCCATCCATGCAAGTTTCTGACCCGCAGAAGCGCCCTGCGTGCGCACGTCCACGCTGCCCAGCACGATTGTGTTGTCAGGGTCGATGGGCGGTTTTCCCGGCCACGTGAAGCCGATCACCGTCACGCTCGCGCCGGCACGGCGCAAGGCGTCTATGATCGCGGCATTGGCGATCTCATAGCCAGAGGCCGCAGCGCCGTCTGGCACGATCGATGTAGCGAACAGCAGATTCATTTCACCTATCCAGGCCACTCCGTAGCAACCCTGGAGTGAAACCTTGCTTAAGCTTGGACTGCTCGTAGCCCGATTCGCGGCCGCCAAGTCGCCTCGCCGTGAAAGGTGATTAACGAAGCCTTATCGTCGCGGTGCTATCGCAGAAGCTGATCCGCTCGACCCATTGCGATGAACCCCTTGTCCACAAACGATGCCATATCGATCGTTGCGCGCTCGCCCGGCCTGAAAGCTGAAGAGATAGAAGCGGTCGTCACGCTGCCCACCTTCAAGCGTCCGCAGCAGGTGTTGGAAACGCTCGACTCGTTGAAGAGCCAGAAAACCTCGCGCCGCTTCGCCGTGATCGTGATGGAGAACGAAGCCGAGCTTCGCGAGGGTGCTGCGGCTGCCGCGTCGCTGTTCGAAAATGCCACGCTGGCAGGCATGGTCATCATTGCGCATGCCCGCGGCAATTGCAGCGCCTACAATGCCGGTTGGCAGACCGCGATGACCCACTTCCCGAATTTCCGTCACCTTTTGGTCATCGACGACGACGAAATCGCCGACCCTTCCTGGCTGGAGAACCTGTGTCGCGCAGCCGAGACGCTGCCGGCGGACATCGTCGGCGGACCCCAGGTGCCGCTGTTCAGCAAGCCTTCAGACGCGGCATGGGCGTCGCACCCGGTCTTTGCGCCGCCGCATCGCGAAAGCGGGCGGGTGGCCGCGCTTTATTCATCCGGCAACCTGCTTGTCAGCCGGCCCGTGCTGGAGGCGATGGGGCCGCCCTATCTCGACCTGCGCTTCAATTTCATGGGCGGCGGCGATTCGGATTTCCTCAGCCGCGCCGCACAGCGCGGCTTCCAGCTCGGCTGGTGTGCCGAGGCCAAGGTCATGGAGACCGTACCTGCGCGCCGCACCGAAGCCGACTGGATCAGGGCACGCAGCCTGCGCAACGGCGTGATTTCCACGCTGGTGGAAAAGAAGAAACTCACCGGCACCCCGTTTGCCGGGGCACGGGTATTTGCCAAAAGCCTCGCGCTTCTGGCTGCGTCGCCACTTCGTGGACTTTTGCGGCTGATAAAAACCGGCTCGCCTTCCGTTGCCGTCTACCCGATCCATGTCGCTCTCGGCCGTGTCTTTGCCGAATTCGGATATGCCAATGAGCAATACCGGCAACCTGAGAAGAACTGAGCGCGCGCCGCTTGCCGCTGCGTTCACGCGTGACGGCGTGGCAACGGCGCTGGCAGCGCTGCTCTTCACCCTCTTGCTGGTTTCGTTCCGGCCCTTCCAGCCATCCGGTGCGGAAGGCAGCGCTGACGGCGGCGACATCGTCAACCAGCTGGGATTCAGCGCGCTGGGCGCTGCCTCGCTGTTTGCGCTTACAACGCTTGCCGACCCCAAGGTTGTCCGATCCCTGCTCAGCCCTTCATGGCTGCTGACACTGGGGTTCTTCCTGCTTTCGGTCGCCATGGCGGTAGATCCATCCTCGGCCATGCGCACCGCCTTCTTCACCTTGATTGCGATGACCGCGGTCGCCACCATCCTGGCCTTGCCGCGCGATGCGGAGGCGTTTTCCGGCGTCCTCATCTTCACCATCGTGGTGGTGATGGGCCTGTCCTATGTCGGGCTGGTCGTGTTTCCGAACGAGGCGCTGCACACCACCGCTTCGCAGGAGCCGGAACATGCCGGCCTGTGGCGCGGCGTGTTTGCGCACAAGAACATCGCCGGACCGGTGATGGCCTGCTTCAGTTTCGCCGGGCTCTATCTGTTCCGGCGCGGCCGGCGCATCTGGGGCGCGCTGATCTTTATCGCCGCCATGAATTTCATGCTGCACACCGGCTCCAAGACAACCGCCGGACTGGTGCCGTTCTCGATCCTCATCGTCATGGTGCCGGGCCTCGTCGGCATGCGGCTCGGCACGCCGGTGCTGTTCATGCTGGCCATCGTAGCGACCGCGCTCGGCACGCTCGGCATCGTCTTCGTCGAGCCGATGAAGGCCTTGGCCGCGCACTATTTCCCGAACCTGACCTATACCGGTCGCACCACTCTGTGGGAGTTTGCCGGCGAGATGCTGGCGAAGCGCCCATGGACCGGCTACGGCTATGAGAGCTTCTGGGGCACGCCGCTTCTTTTGAACCAGGACCAGCCGTTCGACCGGGCCTGGGATATCCGCTCCATCGTGCATGGCCACAACGGCTATCTCGACACCGCCGTGCTGATGGGCATTCCGGCGCTGTGCGTGGTTGCCTACACCTTCCTCGTCGCGCCGCTGCGCGACTACATGCGCATCCCGCTCTTGAAGGAAAACATCTATCTCGGCGATTTCTTCATGATGGTGGTGCTATTTGCGGCGCTCAACGCATTTCTGGAAAGCTTCTTCTTCCGCCGCGCCGATCCGGTCTGGCTGTTCTTCCTGTTCGGCCTTTTCGGCCTGCGGCAAGTTTCGCTGCGCCCGCTTGCAACCATCCGCCCCAATTGAAGACCTTTCGCGCGGCGGAGCGAACGTCTATTGAAGGCCGTTCTCGGAGGGTTTCCATGACTATCAGGCTTGTTCTCGTCGGTTGCGGCAATATGGGTTACGCCATGCTGTCGGGGTGGATAAAATCCGGCAAGCTGAAGGCCGCCGAGGTCTTCGTCGTCGAACCGAATGAAAACCTGCGCGAGCGGGCGGCAGGACTTGGCTGCAAGGCAGATGCCAATGCCGAAAGGCTTAGCAGCGATTCGGCTCCCGAACTGGTGGTGATCGCGGTCAAGCCGCAGGTCATCCGGGGTGTCGTGGAAGGCTACAAGCGTTTTGGCGACGGCCGCACGACATTTGTTTCCATCGCCGCCGGAACGGCGGTTTCGACCTTCGAGGAAATACTTGGAGACAAGGCGCCTGTGATGCGCTGCATGCCCAATACGCCCGCCGCCATCGGCAAGGGCATGATGGTGCTCTTCTCGAACCGGCTCGTAAGCGACGCCACGAAAAACCTCGTTGCCGACCTTCTGTCCGCCAGCGGCCAAGTGGCGACCATCGATGACGAGCGCCTGATGGACGCGGTTACCGCGGTTTCAGGCTCGGGACCGGCCTATATCTTCCATTTCATCGAAGCGTTGACCGTGGCCGCGCAAAAGGCAGGATTGCCGGCCGATACGGCCAAGCTGCTTGCCATGCAGACGGTCTATGGTGCCGCATCGCTGGCGGCGGAGAGCTCCGAGGAGCCCGGCGTGCTGCGCCAGCAGGTGACCAGCCCCAATGGCACCACCGCCGCGGCACTTGCTGTCTTGATGGGAGAGGATCGCCTGACCAAACTCGTCACCGAAGCCGTCGAAGCCGCCCGCCTGCGCTCGGTCGAACTCGCAGGCTGACCAGAGGCTTTGCACGACTTGCGAGCCCGGTTTCATCAATGGGATCGGTTTGGAAGGAAATGGTGCTGCCAGAGAGGATTGAACTCTCGACCTCTCCCTTACCAAGGGAGTGCTCTACCACTGAGCTACGGCAGCATTCCGGATGCGGCGGACTTCTGCCACATCACTTCCCGGAGCGCAAGGCATCTATCGCGGCTTGTGAAAAGCCGTCCTCGCCGACACGGGCTTGCCACATTCCCGGCTATTGATTTTCGGAGCTAGGGGCAGGGGAAATGACGCAAAAGAAGGAACAGGCGAGCGGCGACGGCAACCGGCGAAAGGCCCGGCTGGCTGAGGCGCTGAGGGCAAATCTGCAGAAGCGCAAGGCCCAGATGCGTTCGCGGCGCACCGGCGAGGCGGATACGCGGCCCGAGGGGCTGGCCGCGGCGGAGAAGCCAAAAGAGTAACGCTGGCAACGCGCAAGCTGCGCCAGAAAACGCAATTTCTTGAACAGCGCCGGCCAATCGTCTAGAGAGCCGGACTCAACCGATTGAAAGCTGGCCTTTCTGGCCGCAGGGATCTTTCTTCATGGATCGCATCAGAATTGTCGGAGGCAACGAGCTCTCCGGAAAC
>MKRZ01000036.1 GCA_001897075.1 Mesorhizobium sp. 61-13
CGAGTGCTTCCGCGTCGAGATGGTAGCGCGCAGGCTCTAGTCTGCCGGCAGGACCAAGGTTTGAACGAATGGCGGCCTTTGGCCGCCGTTCGTCTACATAAGGCGAGGTGCGGTCCAATCCCGGCTTCGCGTTTTCAGGATTGAAGAAATGTCCCATTCCAGCAAGCCCGGCCCATCGCAGCGCATGTTGCGTGTCGGCGAACAGGTGCGCCATGCGCTCGCCGAAATGCTCCAGCGCGGCGAAATCCGCGACGACCTGATCGAGACGACGGTCGTCTCGGTTTCGGAAGTGCGCATGTCGCCTGATCTCAAGATCGCGACTGCCTTCGTCGCGCCGCTTGGCGCCAAGGACGACGACGCGGTCGTCGCGGCGCTGAACCGCAATGCCCGTTTCATTCGCGGGCGTATGTCGCCGGCGCTGAGGCAGATGAAGTACATGCCGGAATTCCGCTTCCGGCTCGATACCAGCTACGACAATTTCCAGAAGATCAATGAGCTTCTCCATTCACCGGAAGTGGCGCGCGATCTCGGTCACGACGACGAGGGTGAGAAATAGTGGGGCGTCGAGGCAAGAAGAAAGGCCGGCCGGTTTCCGGCTGGGTCGTGCTGGACAAGCCTGTCGGCATGGGTTCGACGGATGCCGTTTCCAAGGTGAAGTGGCTGTTCCAGGCCGAAAAGGCCGGCCATGCCGGCACGCTCGATCCGCTCGCCTCCGGCATGTTGCCGATTGCGCTCGGCGAGGCGACCAAGACCGTCCCCTACGTGCAGGATGGGGCGAAGATTTATCGCTTCACCGTTGCTTGGGGCGACGAGCGCTCGACGGACGATCTTGAGGGTCCGGTCACCAAAAGTTCGGACAAGCGACCGGCAGAGGCCGAGGTTCGCGCGCTGCTGCCGAAATACACCGGCGTCATCATGCAGACGCCGCCGCAGTTTTCGGCCATCAAGATCGCCGGCGAGCGGGCTTACGATCTCGCCCGTGAAGGCGAGACGGTGGACATCCCGCCGCGTGAGATCGAAATCGGCCGTCTCGACATCGTCGAGCACAAGGATGGCGGCACGCTGTTTGAGATCGAATGCGGCAAGGGCACCTATGTGCGTTCGCTGGCCCGCGACATGGGGCGCGATCTCGGTTGTTTCGGCCATATCGCCGATCTGCGCCGCATGGAGGTCGATCCTTTCACGGCAGACGATTTCGTCACCATTGCCGAACTTGAGGCCGCCCGCTTCGGCGACCAGCCTCAGGCAGGGGAAGAGGCGGCCGAGGCCCCGCTGGATTTTTCCGCCATCGACGCGCTTCTGGTCGACACGGTTGCGGCGCTGGATTGCCTGCCGCAAGTGGCGATCAGCGACGATGCAGCGACCAAGATCAGGCTTGGCAATCCGGTCGTCATCCGTGGCCGCGATGCGCCGGTGGAGGCCGAGGAAGCGTGCGCGACCGCACGCGGAAGGCTTGTTGCCATCGGCGCCATCGAGCAGGGGATGTTCAAGCCGAAGCGGGTTTTTGCCGGGTAAGCCGGGTTGCGCGCGCCAAGGGTCGGTCTCGCCATGACGAAGACGGAAACCACTGTGAAGAAAGCCCGCTCCCGGCGCAGACGCTCGCCGGTCGGTGCTTCGCCTGGAACATTGATCGCCGATCCGGCAGCGCAACGGTCGGAATTGACGCTGACCCTGATCTCGCCGGACAAGCACAAGACGATTCCCAACGCCAGCATTGACGACCTGTTGAAGCACTGCGACCGGTGGCCCATGGTCTGGCTCGATTGCAGCGGCCTCGCCAATATCGAGCTCATCGAGGAAATCGGACGTATTTTCGGCCTGCATCCGTTGGCGCTCGAGGACGTCGTCAACACCGGCCAACGGCCGAAGGTGGACTTCTTCGAGGACCATGCCTTCGTTGCGGTCAGCATGATCGACGACGCCGCCTCGCACCGCTACGAACAGATTTCGGTGTTCTTCGGCGAGAAGTTCGTCATCACCTTCCAGGAACGTGCCGGCGACCCGTTCGACCCGGTGCGCAAGCGCATTGCGGCGCCCTTGCCGAACCGGCTGCGCCAGCGCAGCGCCGATTACCTTGCCTATGCGCTGATCGATGCCGTTGTCGACAGCTACTTCGCTCCGGTCGAGGCGGCCAGCGATGTCGTCGAGCACATCGAAGACGCCATGCTGAAATCGCCGCAGAAGCAGCAGATGCAGTCGCTGCACGCGTTGCGGCGCAACACCAATGGACTGAAGAGCGTGCTGTGGCCGCTGCGCGATGCGCTGGCGACGCTGATCCGCAACGACGTGCCGTATGTGAAGGCCGAGACCAAGGTGTTTTTGAACGACACGCTCGATCATTGCATCCGCCTGATCGAACTGGTCGAGACGCAGCGCGACGCGATGACCGGCCTGATTGAAATGCATTTGTCGCTCAGCCAGGCTCGCACCAACGATGTCATCAGCCTTTTGACCATCGTCTCGGCGATTTTCATTCCGTTGACCTTTCTGGTCGGCGTCTGGGGCATGAACTTCGACCCGGATACCTCGCCGTGGAACATGCCCGAACTGCGCGCCTATTATGGCTATCCGGCAGCACTCCTGTTCATGGTGACGGTTGCAGTCAGCCTGTTCGTCTACTTCAAATGGAAGAAGTGGCTGTAGGCCGCGGGCCTTCTGCATCGTTGGCTCACTGCCGGTTTGTCACGGAATGGATCCCGGACAGCATCGCCATCGCTTTGCTCGGCTCGCTTCCGGGATGACGCGGGCATTTTGCGCTTCGTCATCCTCGGGCAAGCCTGAAGCATAGCGAAAGGCGCGACCCGAGGATCCATTCCGTGAGGATTGGGGGTGTAGGGCGGCTCAGAATGAAGGGCTTTCTTTTGCGCCTTTGCACGCTGCAACCTCGTAACGGCATGGATCCTAGGGTCTTCGCAACGGCCTTCGGCCTGCTCCGCCCTAGGATGACGAAGAGATGGGTATGCTTATTCATTGCCACGCTGCCTTTCGGCCCTGGCCATTGT
>MKRZ01000037.1 GCA_001897075.1 Mesorhizobium sp. 61-13
AATTTCCACAGAGCGGCTTAGGAGCAAGTCAGGACCTGTTAAACAACAGGCAAGGTGCCGCGTGGCGGCAATTGCCTTTTTTCGCGAATTTCGACCAATGTGTCGCGAACGCCTTGCTCCGGTCCAGTTCTTTCCGGACTGAAATAACAGATGAAGAATCCCATCAGCCTCAGGCACTTTTGGAGCCCGCGATGATTATCCACCGCACGACTTTGCAGAAACTGGCTTTTTCGTCCTTCCTTTTCAGCATGACCTTGAGCCCCGCGCTGGCCCAGGACACGACGGCGGTTGCCGAACGACTGAAGGCGCTGCTTTCAAATCAAGGCATGGATATCAGCTGGACCGGAATTTCGGGTGACTCATCCAGCATGGTTCTTGAAGGCGTAACGGTTAAGCCGCCTGCCGAAAAGGAAGGGCTGGCCATCGGCAACATAACGCTGCAAGGGATCAGCGACGCCAATGGCGGCTATCTGGTCGAAACGGTTTCGACGGAACCGTTCTCCAAAAGCGAGGACGGCGCTACCGTGGACGTAAGCCCCTTCATCATTCACGACATGACGATTGCCGCCGAAGGCAGCACGGACCCGCTTGCTTCGATGATGATCTACAAGTCGGCCGAACTGGCCAACCTTTCCGTAAAGATTGCCGACAAGACGGCCTTCTCAATGGAGAACTTCACGGTGGAGGTAACATCGCCCGCCGATGGAGAGGCGATGGCATTCACCGGCTCGGCAAAAAAGTTTACCGGCGACCTCTCGCTGGTCCAGGATCCAAAATCCCGCGAAATTATCGATGCTCTCGGCTACCAGACGATTTCAGGCAGCCTGGGGCTCGCAGGCTCATGGCAGCCGACCGACGGCAAGATGAAGCTTTCCCAATATGACATCACCGTCGATGATGCCGGGACCTTCGGCATGACTTTCGATATCAGCGGTTACACGGTGGATTTCATCAAGTCGCTGCAAGAGATGCAGAAACAAATGGCTGCGCAACCGGAGGGAGCGGACGGCTCCGCGCAAGGAATGGCCATGCTCGGCCTTATGCAGCAACTGACCTTCAATGGCGCTTCAATCCGTTTCGCAGACGATTCCCTGACCAACCGGCTTCTGGAATATTTCGGCAAGCAGCAAGGCATGTCCGCCAAGGATGTCGCCAACCAGGCAAAGGCAATCGTGCCCTTCGGTTTGGCTCAGCTCAACAACCCCGAATTGACTGCGCAAGCAGCCGCAGCGGTCAGCCAGTACCTCGACGATCCCAAAAGCATTGCGATTTCTGCGCAACCGGCCTCACCAGTCCCCTTTGCGATGATCATGGCAGACGCAATGTCGAATCCGCTCAACCTCACCAAGACCCTTGGCGTGGCCGTCAAGGCAAACGAAAACTGAGTTTGGACGATCAGTGCTAAACTGGGCCGCGCCGGCAACGGCGCGGCCTTTTGCTGTGTCGTGACCAAAAGGCCGTTCAGCCGAACCGAAGCGGTCTCTTCGGCGCCACCCCCGAGGTGATCAAGTCCAACGGCATAAGTGGGTCAAGATGGATTGCGCCCACCGTCTCTCCGTCTTCAAAAACAAGCGTAGCGTTGTAACGGCGGGCCAACGCCCTCATCGCTGCGTTCTGAGGATGGGTGGTAACGCGCAACTGCGTGTAACCCAGCCCCCTCGCCTGCATGATCAAACGCTCAAACAAGTTTGCTCCAATGCCTCGCCCCTGAAGGTGCCGCTCGACACTGAAGGCAATTTCCGCCGTGGGTTCTGCCTCTTCGGCGCGCTCATGCAGTTCAGCAGCACCCAGAACATCCCCATTCTCAACATAGCCGATGACGGTGGTACCCGAGGCGAAGGAGCGGTTGGCGTAGTGTTCAACAAACGTATCGTCGGTCACACCGTTAAAGCGGTCACGACGGCTTTCCGGGTCGAGCCTTAGAAGATGATCTCGAAACCGTGGAAGATCAGAAGGTCTTAGCTGACGGATCGTCCCCATCAAGGGAACGGCTCTTTGAACATCCTGTTCCATGTCGCACTCCTCGTGGGTTCCTCCCCGAGTCGCTCGTCGACGGCACGAATATTGTGCATTGCAACATGAATATCAAGTCAGGCGCGCTCGATACGCCTTGTCGGAAATGGATGGCTGATATGACGTCGCGGAATGCGCAAGACCGGGATTCCGGGCTTGATGCCCAGAATTTCCGGAATAAGGTGACAAATTAATTCAGCTATCCTGTTTCGGCTTGTCTAGAACTATTCCAAGGTATACCCCATATTCCGGCAAGCAGTTTTGCGAGGAATGACCATGCGGCTCACGCGCCAGACCAACTACGCTATGCGCATCCTGATGTACTGCGGAACCAACAAGGACAGGTTGAGCCGCATACCGGAAATCGCCGCAGCTTATTCGGTATCGGAACTGTTTTTGTTCAAGATCCTTCAGCCCCTGGTTGAAAATGGGCTGGTAGAAACGGTGCGCGGACGCAATGGCGGCGTGCGCCTTGGCCGACCTGCAGAAAAGATCACTTTGTTCGATGTGGTGCGTGTCACCGAAGACAGCTTCTCGATGGCCGAATGCTTTGACAACGATGCGGTCGAATGCCCGCTCGTCGATAGCTGCGGCCTCAATTCTGCACTGCGTGAGGCCCTTGGCGCCTTCTTCGCGGTACTTGAGCGTCACACCATCGCCGACCTGATAGCCGCCCGCCCAAATATGCGCATGGCATTGGGAATTGATCACCTCGATCAGCGCGCACCGGCTGCTTGAGGTCGCCGGGCGCCTCGCGTGGGGAAGACCTCACGCGAACGCTTATCCGATCCAATAGCTAGAGCGCGGACTGCGGCAGCACGAATGGGGTGTTGCCGGCTGGTAAGGCTCCCACGCGCAACCGACAGCCGAACACCTCTTCGATCAAATTATCCTTGAGAACGTCACTCGGCGTGCCGGCTGCAGCCAAGTTGCCGCGATGCATGACGTAGATGCGATCAGCAAACATCGCCGTCAGGTTGAGGTCGTGAAGAATGGCCACGACACCGCCTCCGCGTTGAGCGAAATCGCGGGCGATGTTCATGATAATCAACTGGTGCTTGATATCGAGGCTGGATACAGGCTCATCTAGAAACAAGTATCTCGGCTGCCCATCAATGACCGGGGCCCAGACTTGGCAAAGCACGCGTGCAAGCTGCACGCGCTGCTGCTCTCCGCCTGACAATTCCTGATAAAAGCGACCGGCAAAGCCCTCAAGATCCACTTTCGCCAAGGCCCGCTCCGGCAGGCGTTCGGCCTCTCCTGCCGATACGCCCGAGCGCCCTCCAACCAGGCCGAGCTTGACGATCTCGCGAACAGTGAATGGAAATGACAGGCTCGTTGCCTGAGGTAAAACCGCGCGCACGCTAGCTGCTTGTGCCGGTGCCAAATCTGACAGGTCATTGCCATTGACGGCAATGCGGCCACTGTAGGCGTATTCTCCTGACAGCGCCTTGAGGAAGGTCGTCTTGCCCGACCCGTTCGGGCCAACCATCGTCGCGATTTCGCCCGGCCGGGCTTCGAAGTCGATATCCGAAACGATGCACTTCCTCCCGATCGATACCGATACGCCACGAGCTTCAATCATTGCGGGCTCGCTCACAAATCAATGATGCCGCGCTTGCGCAGCAATATCCAAAGGAAGAACGGCGCACCGGCCAGGGCGGTGACAATGCCGATGGGCAATTCGGCAGGCGCAACGATGGTGCGCGCCAGGGAATCGGCCAGCAGCAGCAACGCGGCACCCAACAATGCCGACGCAGGCAACAGATACCGATTGTCCGGTCCGATCAGCAGGCGCAGAAGATGAGGTACGACGATGCCGACGAAGCCGATACCGCCGCTGACGGCAACCGCAGCGCCAACCGCAGCCGAGACGCTCAGGATAGCGATATACTTCAGCCGCTGCACGGATATGCCGAGATGGCTGGCCGTTGCCTCGCCAAGGGCCAATGCATTCAGTCCCCGCGCCAGAAATGGCATCGAAACCATCGCCGCCACGATCACCGGTCCGACAGCGCCGATCTTTTGCCAGGTCGCGCCCGCCAGCGAACCCAGCTGCCAGAACGTCAGGTCGCGTAACTGGCGATCATCCGCCATGAATATCAGAACGCCGGTCAACGCCATCGCAAGCGCCGCAAGCGCAATACCGGCGAGAAGCATGGTTGCCACCGAGGTCCGGCCCTGCCGCGTCGCAACCTGATAAAGCACGAGCGTGGTTACAAGCCCGCCGACGAATGCCGCAAGCGGCAAAGTGAATGTGCCGAATATCGCCGTAAGCGGTGCGAGCATCGTGCCGCCTAGCACAATGACCGAGACAGCACCGAGACTAGCTCCCGCCGATACCCCTATCAGGCCGGGATCTGCCAAGGGATTACGAAACAACCCCTGCATGACCGCGCCGGACACGGCCAAGGCCGCTCCTACGAGCGCGCCAAGGACAACACGTGGCAAGCGGATATCGTAGACGATGATGTTGTCGCGGATGCTCATCAGATCGGTACCGGCCGTTGCGCCAAACAACCAGTTGCGAACAACACTGACGGCCGATGCATCCGATGCGCCAGATGCGAGGCTGAACAGCATGGTGAACACGAGCGCTACGCCGAGCAGGAAAATGACAAGCCGTGCCCGTGACGAGCGATCACCCACGGCGACGTATCTCAACGTGCCCGGCACACCGGCAACAGTCTGATCGGCCATGTCCGGTGCCCGTTCAATCAGTAATCTTGTCGCCGTAAAGCGATACGGCAAGGTCGTGGATGGCATCGGCAGTGCGAGGACCGAAGCCAAGCAGGTAGCCACCCTCAACGCGCAGAATTGCGTGTGCCTGCCCTGCAGGGGTCGGCGCGATTGCCGGATGCTTGAACAAGTCGTCATTTGCAACCGAGTGGTCGCCGCCGCGGTCCATCATCAAGATGACGTCCGGACGTGACGTCACAACGGCTTCATCCGCCAACTGTTTATAGCCGGAAAAACCCTCGATCGCGTTCACACCGCCCGCCATGCGGATAATACCGTCCGCAGCTGTGTCAGATCCCGACGCAAGTATCTTTCCACCCTGCATGGAAAGTACGAAAAGGATGCGCTTACGCTCCTTGATGGAGGCGGTCTGTGCCTCGGCCTTCTTGAGCTTGCCGTCAACTTCGGAAGCGAGTGTCGCAGCTTTCTCGGAAACCCCGAGAGCGGTGCCAACGACACGAATTTTTTCGAGAATGCCTTCGTGGTCGAACGTCTCGGGCACCTCGATGTAAGGCACGCTGGCTTTCTTGAGAACGTCGATAGCCTCCTTCGGGCCACTTCCTTGCAGCGCGAGAATGCCGCTGGGATTGACCGACAACACACCCTCAGGCGAAAGCTGGCGCATGTAACCGACATCAGGAAGCTTCAATGCCGCTTCCGGAAACATGCTGGTCGAATCGCGTGCTACAAGTCGACCCTCTTCGCCCAGGGCATAGACGATCTCGGTGATGGAGCCGCCGATTGAAGCGATCTTTGAAGGATCCTTGAACGTGCCCACGGCTTCGTCGGCGACAGAAGGCGCGCTAGCCGCCAGCAAAATCGCAAGGCCTACTGAAGCCCCTGCGAGAACCCGCGAAAAAACTGACATACTGATACCCTCAACCCGCCTTGGAGGTAGGAACCTTAGGCAGGTTTTCCGCCAGGAAGCGCCAATCCGTGCGCTCGGTTTCGCCTTCATGGCGCTCGCCAAAGAACTGAATGATGATGCGGCCTTGTGCGTCATACGCCTCTACAGAGGTGACAAAGCCATCCTTGGTCGGCTTGCGCACGCCCCAGACCTCATCGATGTGGTCGAGGCGCAGGTGCAGGTGGAATGTCTCGTCAAGCACGTTCAGCCATGGGCCCATCGGCTTGATCGTCTTGATTGGGCCGGAGTGAATCTGAATGCAGCCCCTGTTGCCCACAAAGCACATGATCGGCGTAGCCTCCGCCGCTGCGTGGTGCATCAGTGCTGCGACCGCCTCATTGTCGATCTTCCAGGCATAATCCTGCCCCACCAGCCTCACAGCTTGGCGTCGATTAAGTTTCAACGCCTTCAGCATACCGAAGAATTGATGGACGTCGGTCAACTTGCTCCAACGATCCCGCAAGTCCTCCGCCCCGGCGGCTTCCGGCGATTCCTCGATATCCAAGGGAGCCTGCGGTGACACGTCGATAGACGGCCCTTGGTCTGTCGACTGAAGGTCGGCAACCAGTTTTTGGAAAGCGTAAAGGTTCGACGCCGGACGCAAGTGGACCTTATGGATCGCGTCGCCCGCACCGTCGAAGAACTGCAGACTGTGGCGAACTTCGCCCTCGCTTCGCTTCTCTACGGCAAAACCATGCACCCAGCTCTTCGGGAATATCCGTAGATCGATATCGCGATTGAGGACGATGGCGTTGTGTTCGCCTGCGGACACTTTGTCATAGACGCCAATCTTTTCGTGGACAGCGCTTTCATTGCGCGTCAGCGCCATGACCTCACCGACTGCGGTCAAGCCATTGAGGACGGCGCTGACGCGCGGATCGATCCGAACCACCCCTTCACCGCAATGAGCAGCGACCAACTCGGCTTCAGAGATACCGAGCTGACTGGAGAGGTCGCGCTCACGCATTTTGGGGTTATCGGATCGAGCCCTACGAATTTCGTTCGGGCTTGGTTTTACGCGCTGGTCCATTATTCACCTGTATTCGCGACGCACTGCATCTGCGGGTTTTGCGACGCTCTATTACTTGTTGAGGATGAGCTTCCCTTGGCGGGTGATCTTCAGCCGGTAGAGCGCACCGTGATGTTCGATGCCAATCTCGTGCTCACCCTGGAACAGGCTGTTGCTTGAAAGCGTCCTGACTGAGAACGGAGCGCGTTCGACCCGGACCGTCGTCGCCTGTTCGGGACGGCGGAAGCGATAGCGGAAATCGTTGGGAGTATGAGCATTCATCTGTCTCGGTCCCTTTCGTTAGGTGGCCACGGGTATTTCAGAAATGACGAATTGATTTCTTGACTCGAATAATCATGTTTACTAGTCAGTGCAATACCGGACTAAATGAGTCAACATTTAACGTGCGGTAAGTGATCAAAAAATGCCAGCAAGCGTACGCGAGCCAGCAACGGATGGTTTCAAACACCAGGAGTTGGGACATGGGGCTGGTGGCTCGGAATACGGCTGCTCTGATGTGCGGAGCAGCAATGGCGGTTCTTGTGGGAGTTCAGGTCTCCCATGCACAACAAACAAACGAAGCTGAAAAGAAGGGGCGCGTTACCCTGCTTCAGCGTTTGATCCTGGGGGCAGGCGCGGAGAAGGTCGCCATCGACACACCGCAATCGGTCAGCGTTGTCGATCAGGAAGACATTGAACAGGACATTCCGACAACGGTAAGCGATGTCATCAAGACAATCCCCGGCATAAATCTTTCCGGGAGCGAGCGCGTGCTCGGCCAGACCTTCAACATCCGTGGCGTCGGCGGTCCGGAATCGGGCGGCGAAGAAGGCCGCATCATCGTCAACATCGATGGCGTCAACAAATTCTACGAACAGTACCGCATGGGCGGCCTGTTCACCGACATGGAGCTCTACAAGCGCGTCGAAGTTCTCCGCGGTCCGGCGTCATCGACGCTTTACGGAGCAGGCGCACTCGGCGGCGTGGTGAATTTCACCACCAAGGATGCCTCCGATTTCATAGCCGAAGGGCAGACCGGGGCCGTGAGGCTCAAGGGCACCTATGATTCGAACCCCAATGGCTGGATGGGTTCGGCCATTCTCGCACATCGCTTCAGTGAAAACCTGGAAGTGCTGGCAATGGGCAACTACCGCCAGGCCGACAATTTCACCAGCGGCAACGGCACCGAAATTCTCGGGTCCGAAACGGGCTACCCAACAGGTCTCATCAAGGGAACGCTGCGTTTTGGCGACAATAACGAACAGGTGGTTCGTCTTTCGCACCAGCATTTCGTGTCCGATCAGAACCGCCAGTTCTATAGCCAGGTCGACACGGAAGCGGGATTTGGGTTGGTCGACCGGAAGGTGACGGATTCCAGCACTATCCTGTCTTATGAAAACCCTGCGTCCGACAATCCCTGGCTCGATATCAAGGCCCAGTTCTCGTACAGCGATACCATAAGCGATCAGTACAACGCCGGAATTGGTTCGCTGAATCGGTCGTTCAGCTATTCGACCTATCAGTATAACATCCAGAATACATTCGAGCATATCGGCGAGAATTTCACCAACTACCTGACCATCGGCTCCCAGACCGCCGATCAGACCCGCCTGACCGAACGCACATTTTCGGGAACCCATCCCAGGGGTCGCGACGTCCAGACGGGCCTGTTTGCCCAGAACGAGTTTGTATGGGATGAGCGCCTCACGCTCATCGCCGGCGCGCGCGTCGATTGGCAGTGGCTCAAATCCATTGGCCTGACACCACAGCGCGAGCAAAACGATACGGCGTTCTCTCCGAAATTGGCGGCGCACTACAAATTTAACGACAACTTCGCAGTGTTTGGTTCCTACGCGCATACCGAGCGTACCCCGTCGATTGACGAGGTGTTCGACAGCGGAGCGCTTACCTCGCGCCTGAACAAGGAAAAGTCCGACAACTACGAACTCGGCTTTTCGGTTTCGGCCTACGATCTTGCAACTGCCGGAGATGCGCTCAGCTTCAAGACGACGGGCTTCTACAACGATGTCAGCGACATGATCGTGGACAATGGAACAGGCGTCAGCCCGCGTTACACGAATACCGGCCTCTCCGAGATCTACGGTACCGAAATCGAAGTCGCCTATGACTCGGACTTCGTGTTCGCCAACGCCGGCTATTCGATGGTCCGCGGCACAAGCAAGATTACCGGACGGCCGTTGAACACGGTTGCTCCGGACGAGTTTTCCTTGACGGTTGGCGGTCGCGTGCCTGACCGTGACCTGTCCCTCGGCTGGACCGGCCGCTTCGTCGCTGCCCAGAACCGGGTTACGGGAACTCCGAACACCCGCGTAGCCACTCCGGGCTTTGCGACGCACGACATCTTCGTCACATGGAAGCCACAGGAAGGCATGTTCAAGAACCTCGAGGCCGATTTCCGCATCGAGAATATCTTCAACAAGCAATATAGGGAATTCTTGGAAGGGACGCCCGCACAGGGGCGCACTTTCAAGATCTCGCTCGCACGCAAGTTCGACTACTGAGGACGATGGAAATGAGACGCTATCAACTAGCTCTATCCCTGATGGCGTTCCTGTTTCCATCTTGCATGGCCCTTGCACAGGAGGCTGCGCCAGGCCCGGCCCTGTCGCTTGAGCTTAACGGTGCGCAGCCTTCCGAAAAGGGCTGCCGCCTTACCTTCGTGGTCAACAACGGCCTCGGGTCCGATCTTTCCAAGGCGGCCTACGAGATCGCGCTGTTCAACGAAACTGGTGTCGTCGATCGCCTGACCGTTCTTGACTTCAAGGAACTTCCGGCTGGGAAGACGAAGGTGGTCCGTTTCGATCTTGCCGGCACGGATTGCGCCAAGGTTTCGCGAGCGCTGGTCAACAACTCCACCGAATGTGCAGGCGCCGGCATTGGACCGGCCACCTGCATGCAGCGGTTGAAGACCGGCACGAAGACGGGCATAGCCTTCGGCATATGATCTTGGGGTTTTGTGGCGTTGGGTCTGGAACCGGCATTTTCGCGTAGCACGACGGCGGTCTGGCCACTGGCCGGGCTATCCGTCTTGCAGCCAGAGCCGGACGATCCCGACTTCGCCATCCCGCGCGGCTCGCTCCAGATCAGTACGCGCGACAAATCCGAACATGCGACACTTTCGGGAACAAGCGCTGAGCTTGCGCCGGTCGCATTAGAGCCGCTCGATCCGGCACGCGCCAATCCGACGACACGCACCCGCAAGTGGAAAGCTTCACTGATCGCATCGTGCGTGTTCCACGCGGCAGTCGCGTTTGCCTTCATCGCCACCGGTTCCGACGAAATCCTCATAGAGGGCGGCGAGGAAGCCGGACTGATGCTGCTCGGCAATGCGCCCGAAGACCAAAGCGCTGCCGGCGATATCGCAGTCGAGGCGGATGTCACCAAGGTGACGATCATTCCCTTCCTCGACGCCAAACCCGTGGAAACGGTCGAGGCCAAGCCGGTGGAGACCGCCGAAGCCGTGGAAACGGTCGAAGAGGTCGCGCCTGAGGTAGCTGTCCAGGAAATTGTCCAGCCGGTAGCTGAAGACGCCCCGGAAGCGGCAGCCGTTCCCGACAAGGTCGAACCGGTTCCCGAGGAGCCAAGGCAGGTTGCCGTGGCAAGCCCGATGCCCGAAGTGCTGGCTGCGACGACGGTGACGCCCGAGAACACCGAAAATGTCGTTGCGCCGGTGGTTGAGGCCGTAGAGCCTGAGACGCCCGAGGTCGTGGAGGCTGTGCCGGTGCCGAAGCCCGAGCCCGTGACCGCCGAAGCCGAGCCGGAACCCAAGCCGGTCGAAAAGCCCAAGCCTGCCGAGGTCAAGAAACCGGAGCCGGTGAAGAAGGTTGCAAAAAAGCCGCAAGAGAAAAAAGCTCCCGCCAAACCGCCGGCAAAGGAGAAGGCCACAGCCGGTTCCGGCGGCAAGAACCAGTCCGACAGCAAGCGCGGTGTCGTGGACGGCGATGCGCAGGGCAAGACAGCCAGCGCCGCTAACAAGGGTGCCAATTCGAGCTCGGGCAACGCAGCCGTTTCCAACTACCCCGGCAAGGTCGCCGCCAAGCTTCGGCGCGCCGTTCGCTCCATCTCGCGCGCAGCGCGCTCCAAGGCCCGTGGCGACGTCCACGTGACGTTCGTCGTCAACGCCGGCGGCGGTGTCGGCGGCGTCAGCGTGGTGCGCAGCTCAGGCTCGCCGGAACTCGATCAGGCAGCCATTGCCATGGTGCGCCGCGCCGCGCCCTTCCCGCCAATCCCGCCCGAAGCTGGACGATCCAGCTGGGCCTTTACACTGCCACTCGGCGTTCGCTGAGGAGCCAAGTTTCCAACAGCCATCCGGCATAAATCAGAGAGGATAGCCACAATGTATGTTGCCATGAACCGTTTCAAGGTCATCAAGGGCATGGAAGAAGAGTTCGAAAACGTCTGGAAGAACCGAAACTCGACCCTGAACGAGATGAACGGCTTCGAACAGTTTCACTTGCTGCGCGGCGCTTTCAACGAAGCGGAAAACTACACGCTGTTCGCATCCCACACAGTGTGGGCCAGCGAAGCCGACTTCGTCGCATGGACCAAGTCGCAGAATTTCCGCGATTCCCACAAAAATGCCGGCAGCAGCAAGCTGACTGTCTTTGGTCACCCTCAGTTTGAAGGCTTTGCCTCGGTAGAGGGCGCATGACCGCACAGGCTCCTGCCGATCCGGCGCGAACGATTCCGATCCTGCCTTCGCTCGATATCGAGGTCACGAAGCTATTCTACCGGGACCAGCTTGGCTTCACCGCTGTTGTTTATGAAGCCGAGCAATACCTGATCGTTCGCCGCAACGAGATGGAAATCCATTTCTGGAAAACCGACGATAGCAACCTGCCTCAAGTGTCGGCTTGCTACATTCGCGGTGGCGAGGTGCCTTCATTGCATGCTGAGTTCTCGGCGCGTGGCGTCGAGAAGCTCAGCGCCTTTACCGTGCGCCCTTGGAACATGAAGGAATTCTATGTCTGGGACCCGCATGGCAACTTGCTGAAGTTCGGCTGCGCGCCAGAGGAAATCTGAGCGCGGCTGGGTTTTGTTGCGACGCTGTCTAGGTCGACCTTCTGCGTCGCCAGCGCGCTGCCGCCCAGAATAGTTCGGCAAAGTCACGGAATGGATCCCGGACAGCATCGCCATCGCTTTGCTCGGCTTGCTTCCGGGATGACGAAGAGGTGGGTGTGCTCATTCATTGCCACGCCCGGCTTTTGCCGTCTGGCCATTGTCAAAGAACTGACCTCTGATGAGGTCGGGAGGACGGGCGGCCGTTCGGTCGCTCGTTTGGTAGTTTGATGCGGCCTTGCGACCGCCCGTCCGATGGCTTCCCTCAACTGACACGCCGGCCATGCCGCAGACCGTCCAAGGGACAGGCTCCACGGGCAACACTGCGCCCAATTCGAGGGCCGGACTTAGGGGTTCATCACCCAGTCGCCTACCGAAGACGACCAGCCCGGCACCGTCGCCCTCTCCTGATCCCCGGTCCGGACCAGGTCTCCCGCAAGGGCGATGGGGGAATTATGCGTGAAGGTGCAGAGAGGGTGGATAAGTGGGGTGAAAGATTTTTGCGGAGGTGATTGGGAACAAGGGGTTGGGTGGTGAGTGTGGATGGATTGATCCACAGTTCTGGGTCGCCCCCGCGCTGCCATGATGTCACGGGATGGATCCCGGACATTCCTTTCTCGCTTCGCTCGAAAGCGAATTCCGGAATGACGAAGCTGAGAGGTTTGCGCTCACTTGGCAGAGACAACGAAGAGTAGGGGTGCGCTCCCTTGGCCGGGATGACGAGGTTGAGGTGCTTTGCTTCAACCACCTTGGAGATGGCGAAGGTGAGGGGTTGCGCGCCCCGCCGGGATGGCAGGGCTGGTCACAGTGGTGAGGCGTCTCGCTCAGGCTGCCGCGAGCAGGCTGGCGTTGCCGCCGGCGGCGGTGGTGTCGACGCAAACGGCGCGCTCATGCGCATAGGCCGCTGGATAAAGCACCTCGCTGACCAATGGGACGATCGGCCCGTCACGTTGGGCGACGGCGGCGCGGACGGCCTTGATGTCGTCAGCGGTGCCCGAGAAGGCAACGACGTCAATGTTCAGCGCGGCGATTTCGGCAGGGTCGAGCCGGCCATCGAGAGCAGCCAGCGGCAGGCCCTTGCCGGTGAGCGGCGAAAGTGCCGACGGCGCACCGGGCGCAACAGCGAGCACGGCGTTACCGGCTGCCAGCGCCTGAATGACCTGCGCAAGCAAAGTCTCGGCATCCGGGCCAAGCGCCAGAACGCGGCCGCGCGGCACCAATGACAGCGAATTGGCCTCGCCGGTTGGACCCGGCAGATCGACCTGGCCAAAGTCGAGCGATGCGGCAGCAGCGATGGCCGCAGCGCCCTTGCCGCGCAGATGCTTGCGCAGGATGCCGACGCGATCCGCCCGCGTTGCCCATTCGCCAAGCGACGGATCAGGCAAATTGTCCTTCAACTCGGTCGCAGGGACAGCGCGACCCTCGGTCTGGGCCGAACCGGCTTCCGGTCCTTTGCGGAAACGGCGCAGATAGTGCGGTCCGCCTGCCTTCGGACCGGTGCCCGACAGGCCCTCACCACCGAACGGCTGCGAGCCGACGACCGCGCCGATCTGGTTGCGGTTGACGTAGATGTTGCCGGCATGGATGCCATCGACAAAATGCTGGGCGCGGCCTTCGATGCGGGTATGCAGGCCGAAAGTGAGGCCATAGCCCTTGCGGTTGATGGCCGCGATGACGCTATCGATCTTTTCGGCATCGAAGGTGGCAACGTGCAGGACAGGGCCAAAGACCTCGCGCTGCATGTCCTCGATGCCCTTGACCGAGAGGACGTGCGGGGCAACGAAGCGGCCATCATGGGGCCCATCGAGCTTGGCGATGAGCTTGCCCTTGTCTTCCATGTCCTTGCAGTAGGCGGCGATGGAGCCCTTTGCCTCATCGTCTATGACTGGGCCGACATCGGTTGAAAGCTGCCACGGATCGCCGACGGTCAGCGACTTCATCGCACCGGTCAGCATTTCCATGACCTTCTTTTCCACGTCCTTCTGGACATAGAGCACGCGCAGCGCCGAGCAGCGCTGGCCAGCGCTCTGGAACGACGAAGCGAGGATGTCGCGCACCGCCTGTTCCGGCAGCGCGGTGGAATCGACAATCATGGCGTTCAAACCGCCGGTCTCGGCAATGAGCATGGCGTCGGGCGCGGCGGTTTTCGCCAACTGCTTCTCGATCAGCTTGGCGACTTCGGTGGAGCCGGTGAAGCAGACGCCGGCAATGCGCGGATCTGCGGTGAGCGGCGCGCCCACGCCCGGACCATCGCCCGGCAGGAGCTGGAGCACGTCTTCCGGCACGCCGGCTTCGCGCAGCAGTTCAACGGCGCGGAAGGCAATCAGCGGGGTCTGCTCGGCCGGCTTGGCGAGAACGGCATTGCCGGTGGCCAGCGCAGCTGCGACCTGGCCGGTGAAGATGGCGAGCGGAAAGTTCCACGGCGAGATGCAGACGACGGCACCGCGCGCCTCGGTGCCAAGCTCGGCATTGGCGGCTTCGGCCGCGTAGTAGCGCAGGAAATCGACCGCTTCGCGCACTTCGGCAACGCCATCAGCCAGCGTCTTGCCGGCTTCGCGCGTGGCCAGCGCGAAGAACTCGATTGCGTTCTTCTCATAAAGATCGGCGGCGCGGCGTAGAATCGCCGCGCGCTCGGCAACCGGACGCTTAGCCCATGCCGGCTGCGCCTCAACGGCGATCTTGACCGCTGCCGTTACCTGTTTCGGGCTCGATTCGGCCACCGTGCCGACGGTATCGGCGGGATTGGCCGGGTTTGCGACCGGGCGCGCCTTGCCCGCGCCGGCAGCGCGGGTGAGCGGCTTGGCCTGCCAGCGGTTCGACACCATGAAGGGCGCCCTGCCCTTTTCGATCTCGGCCAGCGTGACGATATCGGTGATGTCCCAGCCCTTCGAATTGGGGCGGTCCTTGCCGAAAATGTCGAGCGGGCGGGCAATGTTGGGATTGGCGGCTGGTCCCTGATGTTCGACCGCTTCGAGCGGGTCGCGGGCGATTTCCTCCGGCGGCACGTCCTCGTCGGTCAACTGGTGGACGAAGGAAGAGTTGGCGCCGTTTTCCAACAGGCGGCGAACCAGATAGGCGAGCAGGTCGGAATGCGCGCCGACCGGGGCATAGATGCGGCAGCGCGTGCCTTCGGCCTTGCGCACGGCCTCGTGCAACTGCTCGCCCATGCCGTGCAGGCGCTGGAATTCGAAACTGTCGCGGTCAGAAGCCATCGACAGGATGGCGGCGACGGTGTGCGCATTGTGAGTGGCGAATTGCGGGTAGATGCGGTCGGTCATCGAGAGCAGCTTGCGGGCGCAGGCGATGTAGGACACGTCCGTATTCATCTTGCGGGTGAAAACGGGATAGCCGGACAGGCCCATGGTCTGGGCGCGCTTGATCTCGGTATCCCAGTAAGCGCCCTTGACCAGACGCACCATGATGTTGCGGTTGTACTTCTTCGCCAGCGCATAGAGCCAGTCGATGGCAAAAGCGCAGCGCGGACCGTAGGCCTGGACAACGACGCCGAAACCGTTCCAATCGGCAAGCCGGCTGTCGGCAAGGACGCGCTCGATGACGTCGAGGGAAAGGTCGAGGCGGTCGGCTTCCTCGGCGTCGATGTTGAGGCCCATGCGGGCATTGCGGGCGGCGAGTGCAAGCGACAGGAGCCGATCTGCCATGACCGGCAGCATGGTTTCCTTCTGGGCGATTTCGTAGCGCGGGTGCAGCGCCGAAAGCTTGACGGAAATGCCGTGGTTCTTGCGGATGTCGGGACCGTTGGTGCCGGAATTGAGCGAGGAAATGGCGTCGGCATAGGCGCGGTGATAGCGCAGCGCATCGGCCTCGGTGCGGGCGGCCTCGCCCAGCATGTCGAAGGAATAGAGGTAGCCCTTGGCGGTCATCGGGCGGCCGCGCTTGATGGCCTCGGCGATGGTGCGGCCAAGCACGAACTGCTCGCCCATTTCGCGCATGGCGGCGGCGACGGCCTTGCGTATGACGGGCTCGCCAAGGCGGCGCACCATGGAGCGCAGCATGCCTTCGATGCCGCCCTCGTCCTCGTCGAGCACGCGCCCGGTGAGCATGAGCGCCCAGGTGGAGGCGTTGACGAAGATGGAGGACGAGCCGCCCGAATGCGCCGACCAGTCGTGCGGGGCGATCTTGTCGGCGATGAGGTCATCCATGGTCTCGGCATCGGGCACGCGCAGCAGCGCTTCGGCCAGGCACATGAGCGCGACGCCCTCCTTGGTGGAGAGGCCGTAGGCGGAGAGGAACACTTCCATCAGGCGGGGATCGGACGAGCCGCGCACCGCGCGCACCAGATCGGCGGCTCGCTTCGAGACGGCCTTGCGCTCGGCATCCGAGAGGTTCGCGGTTTCGATGAGGCGCTTCACGGCAGCGTCTTCGTCGGGGAGATAGTTGGCGCGGATCTGCTGGCGGATGGCGTCGAGCGTGGCCATGATGGTCCTGTCGGAACGAGTGCAACGGTGGTGCGAAAGCTAGCACGGGACCGGGTTTTCCGGCGGTCCAAAGAAATCGACTTCATAGTGAAACTGGACTATCTTTGGCTATCATGACAGTTCAGACGCCTGCAAAACCCGCATCAGAAGACCATTTGGACCGCATCGACCGGAACATCCTGACGGCGCTGGCCGCCGACGGGCGGCTTTCGATGGCGGAACTGGCAACGAAGGTCGGGCTATCGAAGACGCCGGTGCAGGCGCGGGTGAAGCGGCTGGAGAAGGACGGCTACATTCGCGGCTATGCGGCGATCATCGACCGCGAGCGGATGGGCGAAGGCCATGTCGCCTTCGTGCAGGTGAAGCTGTCGGATACGCGCTCGGCAGCGCTGGATGCGTTCAACCGCGCGGTGCAAAGCGTGGCGGAGATCGAACAGTGCCACATGATGGCGTCGAGCTTTGACTATCTGCTCAAGGTGCGCACGCGCGACATCGCCGCCTATCGCCGCGTGCTGGGCGAACGCATCTCGGCGCTGCCTCATGTGGCGCAAACCTCGACCTTCGTGGCGATGGAGACGGTCAAGGACCGGTAGTCATTCGCCGAGCGTCTTCAGGAAGGCGACGAGTGCTGAACGCTCGCGTTCGGATAGCTGGACAGGATGCTGCTCTGTGGTGCCTTCGACGCTGGCCGGGGCGTCGAGATAGTTGGCCACGACCTGTTCCAGCGTAGCGAACTGGCCGGCGTGCATGTAGGGCGGACGGGTCGCGGTACCGCGCAGCGACGGCGTCTTGAAGGCGCGGATCAACTCTACGCCAGTCTTGCGCATGAAGCGCAGCTCACCGCAGGCTTCCGCGCCGCCGTCTCGGTACGAGCCGAGGCAGTTGAATGGATCGGCTTCGACTTGCGCGACCGCATCGATGCGGCCTCGGTCGGGCGGCAGGTTTGCGGCGGGCGGCACGCCGACATTGTGGAAGCTGCCATCGGTGAATAGCGGGCCGTTGTGGCAGGTAACGCAGGTCGCGCGGCCGATGAACAGCTTGAGGCCCTGCACTTCTTCTTCCGACAAGATGGCGTCAGCTTGCGGTTCGGCACCTGAGGCGAGCGCTTGCGCAAAGCGGTCGAAGCGCGTTTGCGCGGGCATCAGGGAGCGCTCGAAGGCAGCGATGGCCTTGCCGATGTTGACGAAAACGCGGTTGACGTCATCGCGCTGATTATCGGTCATGGCAGCCCATGCCGCCTGTTCTGCATCGGTGCCGAGCGGGGTCGCGTTGGCGGGAACGGTCGAGAGATCAGGCAACGGTCCAAAGATGCGCTCATAGCGTTCACCGAAACGCGCCTTGATGTAGTGGGCATAGGCGGCGCGGTTGCCGGCATGTTCAAGCGGATTTTCCAGAGGCGTCAGGGCCTGCGACCACAGGCTGTCGCGCCTGCCATCCCAGAAGAACCAAGCGTTATGAGCAACGCCGGCGAGCGGCATCGTGCGCCGGTTGGTGCGGCCAACGCCAACGGCAAGCGGCAGATCGTCCTGAAACTGGCGCTCGATCTTGTGGCAGGTGGAACAGGAGACGGTGCTGTCGCGGCTGAGCTTCTGGTCGAAGAACAAGGTCGAGCCGAGTGCGGCTGCACCGGGATCGTCAGCGAAACGGTTGGTGGTGTCGGGCTGAAGCGGCGGCAAGGCCGAAAGCGCCAGCGAAGCGACCGTCGCCTTCTCGGCATCGGAGAATTGCGGCCTGTCGCAACCGGCCAGCATCGCCGTCAAGGAGAAGGCAAGGCAAACCGCAGCGACGCGCCTCATGATCCGCTCACAGCGCCAAGTTGAAGACCACGGTATCGGACCCTGCCTCCGCCGATATCGACAGGCGCAACTGCCACCAACCACGCATGGTGAATTTCATGCCTTCGATGCGGTAGTGGCCATTGCCGAGATAGTCGGTCACTTGCGGGCTGGTCGGCAGACCGTGATTGTGTTCCGGCATGCCGCCGGACACATCTATTGCGGCATATTCAACCGGCTGGCCGGCAGCCGTGGTGACGGTGACAAGCCACGCATGAAGCTCGCCTTGCCGCACGGCTCCTTTTTCCGGCTCGATGCTGACCATGAAAAGCCCGTTTGCCGTCTTGCGGGAACGCGAAACATCCGAGGCGGCATCGTGGCGGCCGAACCCGCTGACATAGACGGCTGCGAGGACGCCGAGCAGCACCGCTGCCAATCCACACGCGGCCAGAAGATATCGCCCCAACGATGCCAAAACCGCTCCCTTTGCAATAGAACGCCAGCGGAGGCCGACCTAATCCCGCTTCATCAGGAAAAAGGCAAGCACTGCGAAAGCATGGAGGCATCGAACTTAAAAAGCCACCAGAGGAGCCTGTACAAAATGAAAACGGGCGCGGTTTGAAGCGCGCCCGTTCGTCAAAAATCGATCCGTTACGATCAGAGGCCGAGGCCGCCGATGCAGACATACTTGGTGTCGAGATAGTCAGTCATGCCCTGATAGCCGCCTTCGCTGCCAAGACCGGACTCCTTGACGCCGCCGAACGGCGCTTCGGGCGTGGTGATGATACCTTCATTGACGCCAACCATGCCGTATTTCAGGCCTTCCATGACACGGAAGGCGCGGCCGAGGTCGCCGGTATAGAAGTAGCAGGCAAGGCCGAATTCGGTGTCATTGGCCTGCTCGATAGCCTCTGCCTCGGTCTTGAACTTGAAGACAGGTGCGATCGGCCCGAAGATCTCGTCCTTCATGAACTTCATGTTGGACTTGGCGCCGGAAATGACGGTCGGCTCGAAGAAGGAACCGCCAAGCGCATGACGCTTGCCGCCCGAGACAATCTTGCCACCCTTGGCGACGGCGTCTTCGATGAACTCTTCAACCTTCTCGACCGCCTTGACGTCGATCAGCGGACCCTGCTGCACGCCATCGTCCAGACCAGAGCCGACCTTGAGCTTCTTGGAGGCTTCGGCCAGCTTCTCGACAAATTTGTCGTAGATGCCTTCCTGAACGAAGAAGCGGTTGGTGCAAACGCAGGTCTGGCCGGAATTGCGATACTTGGCGGCAATGGCGCCCTGCACCGCACGGTCAAGATCGGCGTCGTCAAAGACGAGGAACGGCGCGTTGCCGCCCAGTTCCATCGAGACCTTCTTGACGGTCATGGCGGACTTCTGGATCAGCATCTTGCCGATCTCGGTCGAGCCGGTGAAGGTGATCTTCTTGACCAGAGGATTGGTGCAAAGCTCGTCGCCGATCTCGCCAGCCGAGCCGGTGACGATGTTGACGACGCCCTTGGGGAAGCCGACTTCCTCGCACAGCGCACCCCAGGCAAGGCCGGAGTAAGGCGTCTGCGACGCCGGCTTGACCACAGCCGTGCAGCCGGCGGCGAGCGCCGGGCCTAGCTTGCGCGACAGCATCGAGGACGGGAAATTCCACGGCGTGATGGCGGCGACAACGCCGACCGGCTCCTTGGTGACGAGGATACGGCGATCTGCCCACGGGGACGGCACGACATCGCCATAGGTGCGGCGCGCCTCTTCGGCGAACCACAGGACGTAGGCTGCCGACGAACCAACCTCACCCCTGGATTCGGTCAGCGACTTGCCCTGCTCCAAGGTGAGCAGTTCGGCCAGAACGTCCTGGTTGTCCATGATGGCGTCGTGCAGCTTGCGCAGCAGCTTGGAACGCTCAAGGGCCGACGTCTTGCGGAAAGACTTGAAAGCTTCCTCTGCGGCTTCGATGGCGCGACGGGTTTCGGCACCGCCCGCCTTCGGCACGGTTCCGATCTTGAGGCCGGTGGCCGGGTTGATGACATCGATGGTCTGGCCGGAATCGGCCTGAACCCACTCGCCATTGATGAGATTGGCCTGCCGCATGAAATGGCTGGTCTTCTGGAGCATGATATTGCCTCCGTTTGGCGCTCGTGGCGCCGAAATTGTGATTTCGCGTTAGGACGCATCATGATGGAGCGCGCGTCCGATCAGCGCTCATACCCCAAGGCAAGCGCGCCGATCAATCTCTGGACCTAATATAAGCTATAGGCCAGCGCGAATCTAACCAAAGACGGACGTGGCGATCATCAACCACACGCTGGTGGTGAAAGCGGCCAGAACCGTGGACAGGGTCATCTGGCTCGATGCCAGCGCCTGCCCCGTGCCGAACTGCGTGGCGATCAGATAGGAATTGACGCCGGCCGGCATCGAAGCCGCGACTATGGCAACCTTTGCGGTGAGCGGCGGCAAGCCGAATGCCAGGGCAAAGATCAGTACCACGGCAGGCATAAGCACCAGCTTGGCTATGGAAAGCGCCAGTGACGCGCGCAGGTTACCTGAAATTCCGAAGCCGCTCAGTTCCGCCCCCATCGCGAAAAGCGCTACCGGGCCGGCAATGTTAGCCAGCACGTCCACAAGCCTCGTGCCGAGCCCCGGCAGTTCCAGCCCCGTCATGCGCCATAGAAGTCCGGCGAGAATGCCGATGATGAGCGGATTGACGAAAACCTTGCGCAGAAAGGCGCGCAGCACTTTCACCAAATCCATCGACTGGCCTTCGACCCGGCTGAAGCTCTCAAACAGGATCACCGACGCCATCATCATGACGGGCAAGTGAACCGAGACAAGCAGCGACAGGATATCCACGCCGGGTTGGCCAAATATGCCGGACATAAACGGAATACCGAGCAGGACAAGGTTCGAGAAGGAGGAAGACACGCCACCCACCACCCCTGCCCGGGCATCACGCCCGAACAGGCGCGTGGTGACGAGATGGCCGACGGTCCAGGCTATGGCAATGGTGCAGAAATAGGCCCCCCACAGCGCCCAAGGTGCTGCGCCGTGAAAATCGACCTTGGCCATGGTGCGGAAAAGCAGCACCGGCATGGCAATGCCGACTGCAAACTGAGCCAGCACTTCGCCGCTGCCCGCCTTGAGGTAGCCGCTCAATGCCGCAACGTATCCCAACGCCACAAGGCCAAAGACGAAAAGGACCGTTTCAGTGAGCGGAGACATGAACTTCCCGGAATAATATCTTGCAGCGCGAGAAAGTTCACCAATCCCAAGGAATCGTACCGGGTGCAACCGTGGATGACACCCATCCAACGGACATTTGACGCAAGGAGAGCGGCAGTGCTGCTTGTCTTTCAACCAGCTTTGCGGTCCCTATATGAAGTGAACCGGCAATGCTGCCGTAAACAGGACTGCTGATGCCGCGTCTTTTCCTAGCCTTGCTGCTTTTCATTCTGCCTTTTTCCGCACACGCCACCGATGCCGGGTGGGCCGCCTTGCGCGACGGCGGCCATGTGGTGCTGCTGCGCCACGCAATGACCAGCGGGACCAGCGAACCGGCCAATTTCGACATCGAAAAATGCAACACGCAGCGCAACCTGTCTGAACGCGGCAAGCAGCAGGCGCGCAAGATCGGCGCGCTTTTCGGCGCGCGTGCGGCACCGATCGAGCGCGTGCAATCCAGCCAATATTGCCGCTGCCTCGACACCGCGCGCATCGCGTTCGAGGCCGAGCCGGAACCGTTTGCCCCGCTCGACCCGATGACCGGGGACGAGGTTGCGAAAAGCAAGCAGAAGGCGGCGATCATGGATGAGATCCGCGCCTATTCCGGCTCAGACCTGCTGGTGATGGTGACGCATGCGGAAAATATCCAGGAGCTCACCGGCGTTTCGCCGCGCGAAGGCGAAGCCGTGATCGTGGAGCCGCAGGGCGACGGGTTGCGCATCCTGGGGCGCGTCGTTTTCTAGCCTGCAGGGACGAATCTCAGAAACCCCACGATCCCATCGCCTTGCTGGTTCTCGCCATCGGAGGGATGATTCACCCCATCGGTAACAGGGACTTCCTCGAAGTCGAAGGGGCTGACGCCTTCAAGGCACGCGACGTTGACGCCATACTGGCTGGGGTCGGAGCGGCGCTGGTGGTGGGTGTAGATTCCGCAACGGGAGCAGAAATAGTGCTTCGCCGTGCCGGTGTTGAACTGGTAGAGCGTGAGCGTGTCCTTGCCCCGCGTGACTTCGAGATCGGCAATGTCGGCACTGACTGCCACCGCGCCACGCATGCGGCAAAGCGAACAAGTGCAGCGGCGGGCCGAATGCAACCCTTCCGACAGGCGGACATGGAAGCGCACCGCACCGCAATGGCAAGCGCCGTCGAACTCCGTCGCATCCTTGTCGAGCATCACGTTCTCCCGTTCTTAACCTTGCGTCACCATAACATGGCAAAGCCAACTGCCAGCGTTTGAGGCGGCGCTTGGCTATAGTTACGCCACATTCGGCCTTTTCCTACCCGGAAAAACCGATTAGACAGCGCCCAACGCCTGAAAGCAGGTTTCGCAAGCAAACCGAAGGAACAGCCCTTGTCCACCACGTTCGAAAAAGTCGCCAAGATCATTGCCGACACCAGCGAGATCGACATCGACACGATCACCCCGGAGAGCCACACCATCGATGACCTTGGCATCGACAGCCTCGATTTCCTCGACATCGTTTTCGCCATCGACAAGGAATTCGGCATCAAGGTTCCGCTGGAAAAGTGGACGCAGGAAGTGAACGACGGCAAGGCTTCGACCGACGAGTATTTCGTCATGAAGAACCTGTGCGCAAAGATCGACGGACTGGTGGCCGCCAAGGGCGCCTGATCCATCGCTTCGCAGGCGGCAACCCCTTGACGCCTCACGCCGCCTGATCCACCAAGAGCCACATGAACGCCCACGACGTCGTCATCACCGGCATCGGCCTTGTCTCATCCCTGGGAGAAGGCCCCGACGCCCATTGGCAAAAGCTGACCACGCCGGGCGTGAAGCCCGTTCTGGATGCGGAGCGGTTTGCGCCCTACACGGTGCATCCCCTGCCCGAGATCGACTGGAACCTGCAGATCGCCAAGCGCGGCGACCAGCGCCAGATGGAGACGTGGCAGCGGCTGGGCACCTATGCGGCCGGCCTTGCGCTGGACGATGCCGGCATCAAGGACAATGAAGAGCTTTGCACCACCATGGACATGGTGGTGGCGGCCGGCGGCGGCGAGCGCGACATGGCGGTCGATTCCGACATTCTGGCCGCTTCGGAGACGCGAAACGACCGCGACGTGCTGCTGAACGAGAAGCTGACGACGGAGCTTCGCCCGACGCTGTTTTTGGCGCAGCTTTCCAACCTGCTCGCCGGCAATATCTCGATCGTTCACAAGGTGACGGGGTCTTCGCGCACCTTCATGGGCGAGGAAGGCGCCGGCGTCTCGGCAATCGAAACTGCGGCGGCGCGGATACGCTCCGGCCAGTCCACGCATATGCTGGTGGGCGGCGCGTTCCAGACTGAGCACGCCGACATGCTTTTGGGCTACGAGCTTGCCGGCTACCTGCATCGCGGCGACTGGAAGCCGGTGTGGCAGCGGCAAGGCGCGGAAGGCGGCGGCGTGGTGACAGGCTCAGGCGGGGCGTTCCTGGTACTGGAAAGCCGCGAACACGCCGAAAAGCGCGGTCACCGCATATACGCCACGCTTGGGCCGGTGCTTTCCAGCCGCGCGCGGCGCGCACGCGGCGAATTGCAGGCCGGGATCGAGGCGCTGATTGCCAAGGCGCAACTGCAGGGCGGCGAGGTCCTGACGATTTCGGGCGCATCCGGCAGCCACAAGGCGACCGCAGCCGAAAAGGCCGTGCTTGACGCGGCACCCGGCGTTGCGGCGCGCGGGTTCTCGACGCTGACCGGCCACATGAAGGAAGCGCAGTTTCCGTTTGCCGTGGCGCTGGCGGCACTCGCCATTCATCACAACGCCGGCTATCCGCCGTTCGCAGCCGGCGAGCGCGATTTTGCCGGCGCGCCGGAAACCGTACTGGCAACGGCGGTCGGCTATCACCATTTCGAGGGCATGGCGCTGGTCGGCAAGGCCGGCTAGCCATGGGGACCGTTGGGGTCTGGAGCCTGATATGACGAAGTTCAAGGATCATCTCGGCAGGCCCGTCGTTGCCGTCACCGGCATCGGCGTCGTCACCTCGCTCGGCAAGGGCAAGGCCGAAAACTGGGCAGCGCTGAGCGCAGGCAAGTCCGGCATTCATCCGATCACGCGCTTTCCGGTGGACCACCTCAGCACCCGGATCTCGGGCATGGTCGATTTCCTGCCTTCAAGCACGAAGGGCGCGAGCGCGCTGACCTATGACCTTGCCGAAACGGCGGCGGAAGAAGCCATGACGGAAGCCGGCCTCGACGTGCAGGATTTCGGCGGACCGCTGTTCCTCGCCTCGCCGCCGATGGAACTCGACTGGCACGACCGCTTCGCGATCTACAACAGCGGCAAGGACAAGCCCGCGCCGGAGCGCCTGCTTGAAGTGGCGCGCGGGCTGAACTCGCTCGACATGTTCGAAACCTCGCAGTTCGGTTCGATCGCCGACCGGCTGGCGGACCGCTTCGGCACCACCGGCCTGCCGATAACGCTCTCCACCGCATGCGCATCCGGCGCAACCGCGATCCAGCTCGGCGTCGAGGCAATCCGGCGTGGCGAATGCGAGCGGGCGCTGTCCATCGGCGCGGACGGTTCGGCGACGGCGGAGGCGCTGATTCGCTTCTCGCTGCTCTCCGCGCTTTCGACCAGCAACGATGTGCCGCAGAAGGCGTCAAAGCCGTTTTCGAAGGATCGCGACGGGTTCGTTCTGGCGGAAGGTTCGGCGGCGCTGGTGCTGGAATCGCTGGAAGCTGCGACTGCGCGCGGCGCGACCGTTCTCGGTATCCTGCGCGGCTGCGGTGAAAAGGCTGACGACTTCCACCGCACGCGCTCCAAACCCGACGCCTCGCCGGCAATCGCTGCGGTGCGCGCGGCGCTGGCCGATGCCGGCTTGAGCGATACGGAGATCGACTACATCAATGCGCACGGCACCTCGACACCGGAAAACGACAAGATGGAACACCTTTCGCTTTCGACGGTGTTCGGCGAGCGCATCAGCAGCATTCCGGTTTCGTCGAACAAGTCGATGATCGGCCATACTCTGTCCGCCGCCGGCGCGATCGAGGCGGCGTTCTCGCTGATGACCATGCGCGAGGGCGTCATTCCGCCGACCATCAACTACGACCATCCCGATCCGGCGATTGCGCTGGACGTAGTGCCGAACGTGAAGCGGGAAGCCAGCGTTCGCACGGTTTTGTCCAACTCGTTCGGCTTCGGTGGCCAGAACACCTGCCTTGTCATGGCGCGGGAACCCGTTTAAGCGCGGGCAACCTGTTGGCCGCCGGATTGCGGCCCTTACAGATCGAAGGATTGCCCGATGCGCGCATTGCAACTTATCGCCGACCGCCGGCTGGAGGCTGTCGAGGTCCCTGAGCCGCCTCAGCCTGCACTCGGCGAGGTCACGCTGCGGATCAAGGCGGTGGCGCTCAACCATATCGACGTTTGGGGCTGGCGCGGCATGGCATTCGCCAAGCGCAAGCTGCCGCTGACTGTCGGCGCGGAGGCTTCCGGCGAAGTCGAGGCGGTGGGACCAGGCGTCTCCAATCTCGTGCCGGGTCAACTGGTGTCGATCTACGGCGCGCGCACCTGCGGCCTCTGCCGCGCCTGCCGCGAACGCCGCGACAATCTTTGCGAACACGTTTCCGGCGTGCATGGCTTTCACCTCGACGGCTTTGCGCAAGAGAAGATCAACCTGCCGGCGCGCCTTCTGGTGCCGGCACCGCCCGGCGTCGATGCAATCGGCGCGGCGGTCGCCCCGGTGACGTTCGGCACGGTCGAGCACATGCTGTTCGACAATGCCAAGCTGGAACCGGGTGAAACCATCCTTGTCCATGCCGGCGGGTCGGGCATCGGCTCGGCTGCGATCCAGCTTGCCAAGAAGATGGGCTGCACGGTGATCACCACCGTCGGCTCCAACGACAAGATCGAGAAGG
>MKRZ01000038.1:0-7921 GCA_001897075.1 Mesorhizobium sp. 61-13
GCTCCGATGGCAGCCTGCCATCGCTCGGCAAGTCTATCTGCGCCAGATAGGCTTGAAGCTGCACCAGCGCTGCATGGCCGCCATTTCCAATTTTGTCCATTGGTTCGACCAATCGGGAATCTGTTCATACACGCAAATTTAATAGTGCGAATGCCGGAATCGGTCAACAGCACGGCAATCCGCGGATTTCAGTCTTCAAATTTTCGATTGACACCAAGTCGTTCTTGACCAATTCTGTTAAAAAATTAAACCAATCATGAAATTGGTTAAGGGAGGAAGTGATATGACAGGACTGTCTAGACGCACCGTTTTGGGTGCTGCATTGGTTGCTGCGCTTGGAAGCGCAATGGCACTGCCGGCGGCAAGCGCGGGCGAGATGAAGATTGCCTTCGGCGATCTTCCGGGAATCGAGTCCATCCAGACGCTAGCGGCCATCGAGCGCGCCAAGGAGCGCGGCGTTGGCGTCGAGCTGATCATTCTCAATGACGAGGATCTCGCCGCGCAGGCCATCGTCGGCGGGCAGGCGGATGTCGGAATCGGTTCGCCCTACACGCTGATCCAGAAAGTCGGCGTGCCGATCCGGATGTTTGCGCAGATTTCGACCCAGCGCTTCTTCCCGGTGGTCAACGCCGAAACCTACAAGACCTGGAAAGACCTTGACGGGCAGGAAATCGCTGTGCAGGCACGCGGATCCGGCACCGAGGCGGTGATGATGCTGATGGCCAAGAACAACGGCATCACTTACGGCAAGGTGAGCTACGTGCCCGGTTCCGAAGTTCGCCGCAATGCGCTGATCCAGGGCACCATCAAGGCTTCCATCGTTGATGCGGCCAATCGCCGTGCGCTGGAAACCGAAGCACCCGGCAAATTCACCGTGCTTCCGGTCGAAAACGTGAGCGCCACGGACGAGGCCGTCTTTGCGACCGCCGACTATCTGAAGAACAATGCCGCCGACGTCGACATTCTCGTCGAAGAGCTGATGAAGACCGGGCGTGAAATCACCGAAAACCCGGACGCGGCCGTTGAACTGCGCAACAAGTACAAGCTCCTGCCGGACCTAGGCGCTGAAGCCGATGCTGAAATCGCTGCATACTACAAGGAGACCGCAGAGGCAGGCAGTCTTGCTCTGAATGGTGGCGGTGCCGATGCTGCCGCCGATGACTTTGCCTTCTTCAGCGCGGCCGGTCAGATCGAAGGCGACCCGGCGTCGCTCAAGGTCGAAGATTTCTGGGATGTTGCGTCGACCGACCGAGTGCTGGCCAACATCGGCAAGAAATAGGCGAAGGCTCGATGGTGGCAGGAACAGAAGTGGGTCGGACGGCTGGTGTCGCGCCCTTGTCGCGAAATGCGCAGGCAGTGCGGTTGTTCGAGCGGCCCATTGTGCTGCGGCTGGTGTCGATCGGGTTGTTTGCCGCAGCGTGGCAGATAGCGGGGCTCATTCCGGTGAGCTTCGCTTTCCCCACCTTTTCCGACACCATGGCCGCCTTCGTGCGGATGATGGCTGACGGTAGCATGGTCACGGCCTACGGCTCGACCTTGCAGCCATTGATACTCGGCGTTGTCCTTGCAACCTTTGCCGGCGTCGGCATTGGCACGCTATGTGGCCTCTGGCGACCCGGTGAATGGCTGCTCATCCCCGTTTTCATCGTACTTCAGGCGGCTCCTGTTGCCGCGTTCATCCCGCTTGTGACCTTCATCTACGGTATCGGCATGACGGCCAAGACGCTGGCCGTGATCATCCTCGCTTTGCCGGTCATCGTGCTCAACACCTACAAGGCCGTGCGTAACGTCAATGGATCGCTGCTGGTCATGAGCCGGTCCTTCATGGGAACGCGATGGCAGGAAGTGTTCAAGATCATCCTGCCTGACGCCAGCCCGGTGATCTTTGCCGGCTTGCGTCTCGGCGTCGCCGCCGGATTTGTCGGCGTCGTACTGGCCGAACTCCTGATTACGCCGACCGGCATCGGCGACCTGATAACCTTCGCGCGCTCTCGCGCCGACTATGCCGGAATGTACGCCACGATCGCTTCGGTGATTGCGCTTTCGACCGTGACGCTGGTGGCCCTGCAGTGGATTGAAGTCCGTGTCTTCAGGCCGGAAAAAAGGGGAGGCTGAGGATGCGCGCCGCCGTTGTTCGAAACGAAGCCGTCATGAACGAACCCGCAGCCGATGCAATCGTGGAGGTGCGCGGCATCTCTAAGACCTATGGCGGCGTCGAGGCGCTGCGCGATGTCGATCTGGATTTCCCGCGAGGCAAGCTGACGAGCCTGCTGGGACCGAGCGGGTGCGGCAAGACAACCTTGCTCAAGATCATTGCCGGCTTGATCGATGCGGACCGCGGATCCGTTGTGGTCAATGGCAAGAAGGTCAGTGCGCCGGGCCCGGAGCGCGCCTTCGTGTTCCAGGATTTCGCCTTGCTGCCTTGGGCGACTGTGCTGCGCAACGTTGCCTTCGGGCTGGAACTGCGCGGCACCGCCAAGGAGGAACGCGAGGCGATTGCCCGTCGCTATGTCGCCGATGTTGGCCTTGCCGGCTTCGAAGACAAATACCCGCATGAATTGTCGGGCGGCATGCGCCAGCGTGTCGGATTGGCGCGGGCGCTTTGCGTGGATGCTGACGTGCTTTTGCTGGACGAGCCGTTTTCGGCGGTGGACGAGCAGAACCGGCGCAAGTTCCAGGAAGACTTGATCCGGCTCCGCACCAACCAGAACAAGACCTTCATATTCGTGACCCACTCGATCGAAGAGGCCGTCTATATCTCGGACCGCATCGTCTTGCTGTCACCCCGTCCAGGCCGGGTTTCGCGGATCATCGAGCCGGATATCGACCGCTCCGGTGATCCCGACCGCATTCATCGCGACAAGCACTACCTCGATACGGTCGAGGAAATCTGGCAAGGACTGAAGCAATATGTGGAGTAGCCGGCGATGACCCTTTTTGGCTATCGCGTGCCGATGATGGCCTCGCTTTTGGTCTGGTGCGTCCTTTGGGAGATCGTCGGCCGGCTCGACCTGATGTTCATCCTGCCGCCCTTCAGTGATGTGCTTGTCGCGGCGGTCGATCTTGTACAACTTCCGTCGTGGCAAGGCGCCACTGTCACGACGCTGCGGGCATTCCTCATCGGCATGGTGCTGGCGATTTGCGTTGGCATCCCGCTCGGCATGCTGATGGGCCGGGTCAAGATCGCCGACGACCTTCTCGGCATGTGGGTCAATATCTTTTCAAGCGCGCCGCTATCGGCCATCGTGCCGGTGCTGATGATCCTGTTCGGCTTTGGCGAGAAAACCATCATCGCAGCCGTGTTCCTGTTTGCAATCTGGATCATCGTGCTGGATACGCGCGCCGGCGTGCGCCACATCTCGCCATCTCTGATCGAGATGGCGCGTTCCTATGGCGCTCCGCGCTGGGCACTCTACGGCAAGATCATCGTATGGGCCGCCTTGCCCGAAATCCTTGCAGGTATTCGGCTCGGCCTGATCAGGGGTGTCAAGGGTGTGGTCATCGGCCAGTTGCTGGTGGCAATCGTCGGCTACGGTGCGCTGTTCGAGACCTTCTCGCGCAATTTCCGCATGTCCCAGTTCTGGGCGCTGACCATCATTCTGTTTGCCTTCGCGCTCGTGGTTTCCGCGTTGATCGAGCGAGCCGAGGCCAAAGTCGAATTCTATGCAGGAGTAAGATAATGAACATCCAGGGTGCGGCCTCCAACTATGTCATCGAACCGACCGCAATGGCGGTGTTGCCGGTGGTCGGCTCCGACCGCCTGTTTCCGGTTCATCGCGTCTACTGCGTCGGCCGCAACTATGCGGCTCACGCCGTGGAAATGGGCCATGATCCCAACAAGGAGCCGCCCTTCTTCTTCCAGAAGAACCCCGACAATCTCGACGTCGGCGGGAAGTTTCCCTATCCCCCGGCTTCCAGCGACGTCCATCACGAGATCGAGATGATGGTGGCGCTGAAAAGCGGCGGCACGGATATCGCGCTCGATAAGGCGCTCGACTGCGTCTACGGCTATGGCGTCGCCTTGGACATGACGCGGCGCGACCTGCAGGGCAAGGCGAAGGACATGGGCCGACCCTGGGAAGTGGGCAAGGCCTTCGAGGCATCCGCACCTTGCGGCGCGCTGGTGCCGGCGGAACGGATCGGCCACCCGACGCAAGGCGCGGTGTGGCTCGACGTCAATGGCGAACGCAAGCAGACCGGCGACCTCAACCAGATGATCTGGAAGGTGCCGGAAATGATCAGCTATCTGTCGGGGCTGTTTACCTTGATGCCGGGCGATGTCATCCTTTCGGGAACGCCGGCAGGTGTCGGCCCGGTCAATCGCGGCGACGTGCTGCTCGGCCATGTCGACGGAGTTGGCGATATCGAGGTTCGCGTTGTCTGAGGCAGGATCGATCATCGAGCGGCTGGTGCGGGGAAAGGATGACGCGCCGGCCGTATCGGCACCGGACAGGACGACGCTGACGCACGGTGGACTGCGCCGGCTGATGGAGGGGGTTGCCGAACAATTGCATGCGCGCGGTGTCGGGCGCGGTGATCGTGTCGCGATCATGCTGCCCAACGGGCCGGAAATGGCGACGGCATTCCTGAGCGTCGCCGCAGCCGCCACGACTGCGCCGCTCAACCCTGCCTATCGGGCCGAGGAACTCGAATTCTATTTGACCGATATCGGCGCCAAGGCAATCCTTGTCGCTGAGGACGAGGCAGGCCCCGCCGTCACCGTTGCCGAACGGCTGGGGATCGGTGTTCTTCGGCTGGTTGCGCTTGGCGATGCACCTGCGGGCAGCTTTCGTATAGAGGGCGATGCGGTCGGTCTGGCTGCCGCGTCCGATCTTGCACAGGCAGAAGACGCAGCGCTGTTGTTGCACACTTCGGGCACCACCTCGCGGCCGAAACTGGTGCCGCTGCGCCATGAGAATCTCGCAGCTTCCGCTGCCCATATCGGCGTGACGCTGGGACTAGGCGAGACGGACCGCTGCCTCAACATCATGCCGTTGTTTCATATCCACGGGCTGGTCGCAGCGGTGCTGTCGTCACTAGCCGCCGGCGCCAGCGTGTTCTGCACGCCAGGCTTCAACGCGCTGAAGTTTTTCCAATGGCTAAGCGAGGCGCGGCCAAGTTGGTATACGGCAGTGCCTACCATGCATCAGGCGATACTGGCGCGGGCGGCGCGAAACCAGGAGGCGGTGGCTGAAGCGCAGCTCCGCTTTATCCGCTCGTCGTCAGCCTCGCTGCCGGCGCAAGTGATGGCCGAGCTTGAGGCAATCTTTCGCTGCCCGGTGGTCGAGGCCTATGGCATGACCGAAGCGGCGCATCAGATGACGTCGAATCGGTTGCCACCCGGCAAGCGCAAGCCCGGCAGCGTCGGACCCGCGGCCGGGCCGGAGGTCGCGGTGATGGCGAATGACGGACGGCTGTTGGGACCGGGCGAAATCGGCGAGGTGGTCATTCGCGGCCCCAATGTTACTGCCGGCTATGAGAAGAATCCGGGAGCTAACGAGACCGCCTTCGCGCATGGCTGGTTCCACACCGGCGATCAGGGCGTGCTGGACGAGGACCGCTATCTGCGTGTCACAGGTCGGCTGAAGGAAATCATCAATCGCGGCGGCGAGAAGATTTCGCCGCTCGAGGTTGATGAGGTGCTGATGGATCATCCAGCCATCGCCCAGGTGGTGACCTTTGCCATGCCGCATGACAAGCTCGGCGAAGAGGTGGCGGCAGCGATTGTGCTGCGTGACGGCAGCACTGCCAACGAGAGCGAAATCCGCGATTTCGCGTCCGGCCGTCTTGCAGACTTCAAGGTGCCGCGGCGCATAGTGATCTTGGAAGAGATACCCAAGGGCGCCACCGGCAAGCTGCAACGCATCGGCCTCGCAGCCAAGCTCGGCCTCGGCTGATGCGCATTGCAGTTTTTGGCGCCGGGGCGATCGGCGGCTATGTGGCGGCGAAGCTCGCCTCGGCCGGCCGCGTCGATCTGTCGATCGTGGCGCGGGGCGCGCACCTCGAAGCTATGCGGGATGGGGGACTGCGCCTGATCGAGGGTGGACAAGAGAGCGTCCACCCGGTGCGCGCGGCGGCTGATGCGCGCGAACTCGGGGTCCAGGACTGCGTCGTTCTGGCGCTCAAGGCGCATTCGCTAAGTGGTGCGCTCGACCAGATTGCGCCGCTTCTCGGTGAACGCACTGCAGTCGTCACCATGCAGAACGGCGTGCCGTGGTGGTATTTTCACAAGCTTGCCGGGCCGTGGCAGGATGCGCGCGTTGCCGCGGTTGACCCGGATGGCGCGATCTGGGATCGCATCGGCCCCGAGCGGGCAATTGGCACTGTTGTCTATCCGGCGGTTGAAGTCGACGCTCCGGGCGTCATCCGTCATGTCGACGGCACACGCTTTTCGCTTGGAGAGCCATCAGGCGAAAAAAGCGATCGGGTAACATTGCTTGCCGCGGAATTGATTGCGGCCGGGCTCCAGGCACCGGTTCGCGATGACATTCGCAGCGAGATATGGATCAAGCTCTGGGGCAATCTGTGCTTCAATCCGATTTCGGCGCTGACCGGCAGCACGCTTGCCGAGATCGTTGCCGATGAGGCGACGCGTGCGCTGGCGCGAGCCATGATGCTGGAGGCGCAAGCGATCGGTGAAAGTCTCGGTGTGAGGTTTCCGATTGCCGTTGACCGACGCATCAAGGGCGCGGGCGAGGTCGGTGCTCACAAGACTTCGATGCTGCAGGACTTGGAGCGGGGTCGTCCGATGGAAATCGATGCCCTGGTCGCGGCCGTTCAGGAGCTTGGCCGACTCACCGATCAGCCGACACCGATGATCGATACTGTACTGGCGCTGGTGCGTCGGCTTGCCATCCAGCGCGGTTGCTATCCAGCTTATTGAATGTCTCCTGAAACTGGGAACCGGTTTCGGGATAATGACATGCATAAAATCAACGAGCTAAAGCGCGCAAAGCGAATCTGAAAGATCGCGACGCATTTAGCCAATCAAGCGGCTTGAGCCATTCGCTCGTTGTTCATGCGGTAGGAAATCGCTTCCGCCAGATGAATGCGGCCGACTGTTTCGCTGCCATCGAGGTCGGCCAATGTGCGGGCGACCTTCAACACGCGATGATAGGCTCGGGCCGAGAAGCCGAGCTTCTCGCTGGCATCGTGCAACAGCGTGAGGCCAGCCGTATCGGGCATCGCAATTTCCTCGATCAGCGCCGGCGGACACTGCGCGTTCGTGGCAGCACTTCCGATGCCCAGCCGCTCGAACCGCTCGCGTTGTAATGTCCGGGCCATGGCCACGCGCTCGGCCACGGCGGCACTGGTTTCGGCCTTGCCGGGGCGGATGAGGTCCGCTGCCGAGACGGCCGGGACCTCGATCCTGAGATCGATGCGGTCGAGCAGAGGTCCGGAGATGCGCGCTTGATAGTCTGTGCGGCAGCGCTCTCCGCGTGCGCACCGGTAACCAGGTTCACCGGCCATGCCACACCGACACGGATTCATCGCCGCGACCAGCTGGATGCGCGCCGGATAGGTGACGCGGTGATTGGCCCGCGCGATCATGCATTCGCCGGTTTCGAGTGGCTGGCGCAAGGCGTCCAGTGTCTGTGGCGAGAACTCCGGGAATTCGTCGAGGAACAGGACACCGTGATGCGCGAGCGACACTTCGCCCGGGCGGGCGCGCAATCCTCCGCCGACCATCGCCGCCATTGAAGCCGAGTGATGTGGCGAGCGGAACGGGCGTCGATCCGTTAGCCTGCCTTCGGCCAACTCGCCGGCGACCGACGCGATCATCGAGACTTCCAGCAACTCCTTTGGCACCAAGGGAGGCAGGATCGACGGAAGGCGCTGCGCCAGCATGGACTTGCCGGAGCCGGGTGGGCCGACCATCAGGAGATTGTGGCCACCGGCAGCCGCGACCTCGAGCGCGCGC
>MKRZ01000038.1:7994-8281 GCA_001897075.1 Mesorhizobium sp. 61-13
TGCGTGCCGCGAAAGTGATTGGCAATCGCTATCAGGCTGCGCGGCGCAAGGATGTCGATATCACTGCCTGCCCACGCGGCTTCCGATCCACAGGCATGCGGGCAGATCAGACCCTTGCCATCCGCGTTGGCGCCGATCGCCGCCGGCAACGCGCCCGCAACAGATGCGATGGTACCGTCCAGCGACAATTCACCCAAAACGACATAGGCCGCCAGCATATCGCCGGGAACGGCCCCCAGTGCCGCCATCAGACCAAGCGCGATGGGAAGATCGTAGCGGCTGCCTTC
>MKRZ01000039.1 GCA_001897075.1 Mesorhizobium sp. 61-13
ACGCAATCCTGCCTTTGCTGAGATGCAAGGTCGCCAACGCCAGCGTGGTGCTTATCGATTCGATCGAACCCAATGTCGTGACGCTCAACAGCCGGGTGATGTTCCGTATCAATGGCGGGCAAGCCGAGACACGCACGCTGGTGCAAAGCGACGTTCGCGACATGGTAGGCGTCGGCCTTCCCATAACCACCATGCGCGGGCTGGCTCTGCTTGGCCTCGCTGAAGGGCAGTCGGCGCTGATCAAGCGCACGACCGGCGAAACCGAACTGATCCTGCTCGAAAAAGTGCTCTACCAGCCCGAGGCGGCGCGGCGGCAGTTCGCTCCGAAACGTCACATTCCGACGACGACGACCCCCTCCCGTCGTCCCGCCCTTCGGCTGGTCCACAGTGCCCCAGCTAATGTCACACCTCTTGGCGAAAGGACCGAAATCCGGCAGAGAGGGCCATATGATGACGACCCCGGCCCATCTGCGGCCTGACAGGGGACCAAGGAGCATGAAATGAAGGTACTGGTGCTGGGCGGTGGCGTGATTGGCGTCACCACAGCCTATTTTCTTGCCGAGGCCGGCCATGAGGTGACGGTGATCGACCGCCAGCAGGGCCCGGCGCTTGAGACCAGCTTTGCTAATGCAGGCGAAGTCTCGCCCGGCTATTCCTCGCCATGGGCCGGACCCGGCGTTCCGGTCAAGGCGGTCAAGTGGCTGCTGATGAAATACGGCCCGCTCGTGGTGCGCCCGGCATTCGACCCGCATATGTGGGCATGGCTGATCCGCATGCTGCGCAACTGCACGGAAGCGCGCTATGCCCGCAACAAGGCGCGCATGGTGCCGATTGCCGAATACAGCCGCGACACGCTGAAGGCGCTGCGTTCTACCACCAACATCGCCTATGACGAGCGCACCAAGGGTACGCTGCAACTGTTCCGCACCCAGAAGCAGCTCGACGGCATCGGCGGCGACGTCGAGATCCTCAAGCAGTACGGCGTGCCGTTCGAAGTGCTCGATCCCGATGGCTGCATCGCGGCAGAACCCGGATTGGGCGCGGTGCGCGAGAAATTCGTCGGCGGTCTCAGACTGCCCGGCGACGAAACCGGCGACTGCCAGATGTTCACCACAAGGTTGGCGGAGATCGCCACCGCCGGCGGCGTCAAGTTCGAGTTCGGCGTGACGCTCAACGGCATCTCGGTCGAGAACGGCCGCATCACCGGCGTCGCCACCAGCGCCGGCAATCGCACCGCCGACGCCTACGTCATGGCGATGGGTTCCTATTCGCCGATCTGGATGCGCAAGATCGGCCAGTCGATCCCGGTCTATCCGGTGAAGGGCTATTCGATCACCGTGCCGATCATCAAAGCGGAAGCAGCGCCCGTCTCGACCATCATGGACGAGACCTACAAGGTGGCGATCACCCGGCTTGGCGACCGCATCCGCGTTGGCGGTACGGCGGAAATCTCGGGCTATGACCTGAGACTTCACGAAGGCCGTCGCAAGACGTTGCAGCACTCGGTCTCCGACCTGTTCCCTGGCGCCGGCGACGTCAAGGCGGCAACATTCTGGACCGGCTTGCGGCCGATGACGCCGGATGGACCGCCGATAATCGGCAAGTCCAAATTCGACAATCTTTACCTGAACACCGGGCACGGAACGCTGGGCTGGACCATGGCCTGCGGCTCGGCCAAGGTGCTTGCCGACATCATGTCCGGACGCAAGCCGGACATCGATACCAGCGAGCTTGGCCCAAGCCGCTACGCCTGACATCTTGTTGGAGCATCGGAGCAGCCGAAAACCGGCAGCCGCTCTTCGGTCCTCTCCTCAAACCGGCTGGAAGTTTAGCGCCACGCCGTTGATGCAGTAGCGCAGTCCGGTCGGCGGCGGGCCGTCCGGGAAGACATGGCCGAGGTGGCTGCCGCAGGTGGCGCAGTGCACCTCGGTACGGACCATGCCGTAGCTGCGGTCGGTCGTGGTCTCGACCGACCCCGGCACGGGATCGTTGAAGCTCGGCCAGCCGGTTCCGCTCTCGAACTTGAGCGTCGATTCAAACAGCTTCGTATCGCAACCGGCGCAGGTGAACGCCCCTGAACGATGCTCGTGCAGCAGCGCGCAGCTGCCGGGCCGCTCGGTGCCATGGTTGCGCATGACCACATATTGTTCCGGGGTAAGGCGGGCGCGCCATTCGGCGTCGGTGCGGGTCACGGGATAGGTGTGGCTTTCCATGTCGGTCTCCTGCCTTCGCGGCTAAAAGTTCCAGCCGTCTCTTCGTCCAAAGATAGGCATTCGTTACGCCGCTGCCCAGCACGTTCAGTGCTTGCGCGACA
>MKRZ01000040.1 GCA_001897075.1 Mesorhizobium sp. 61-13
GCCGACGCGGTCAAGGATGTTCCCGTGCTCGGTCACCTCTATTCCGAGCTGCTATCGGGGCACTCGCTGATCGCCTACATCGCCTTTGCTATGGTGCCGATCACCTGGTGGGTGCTTTACCGCACGCGCTTTGGCCTGCGCCTGCGCGCCGTCGGCGAAAACCCGGCTGCCGTCGATACCGCCGGCATTTCGGTCACGTGGCTGCGCTATCGCGCGCTTTTGTGCACCGGCGTGTTGACCGGACTGGCCGGTGCCTACCTCTCGATGACGCAAAACGGCGGCTTCGTGAAGGACATGACCGCCGGCAAGGGGTACATCGCGCTTGCCGCACTCATCTTCGCCAAGTGGAAGCCGGTCAACGCCATGTTCGCCTGCCTGCTGTTTGGCTTCCTCGACGCATTGGCCATCCGTCTTCAGGGCACGCCGCTGCCGATCATCGGCAAGGTGCCGGTGCAGTTCATGCAGGCGCTGCCCTACATTTTGACTGTCGTGCTGCTGGCAGGCTTCATCGGCAAGGCGATCCCGCCGCGCGCCGGTGGCGTGCCTTACGTGAAGGAGCGATAAGCGTGGCCCCAGAAACTGGATCTCGATAATGTCGCATGACCTCTACCTCGCCGCGAAAGCGGCCATGGCCAAGGCCTATGCGCCCTATTCGAAGTTTCCTGTGGGCGCTGCCATCCGCACCGAGGATGGCCGGGTTTTCGCCGGCGCCAACATCGAAGTCGCTTCCTATCCCGAAGGCTGGTGCGCCGAAACCACGGCGCTTGGCCACTACATCATGGGCGGCGGCGGCAAGATCGTCGAAATCGCCGTGATTGCCGAACGCATGGCCAAATGTTCGCCCTGCGGAGGATGCCGTCAGCGGCTGGCCGAGTTCACCCGGCCCGACACCCGGCTCTATCTGTGCGATGAAACCGGCGTGGCTGAAACCGTAACGATGGGCGACATGCTGCCCTACGGCTTCCGCGGCGATATCCTGAAATGAAGCAGGCAGTCGACCGCCTCACGGAACGGCTGGACGGGCTTATGCCCAAGACAGCCATGGTGCTGGGCTCCGGCCTTGGCAATCTGGCCGATCAGATAGAAGACCCGATCCGCGTTCCGCATTCCGAACTGCCGGGATTTCCCAAGAGCGGCGTCACCGGCCATGTCGGCGAGGTCGTGGCTGGCAATTTTGCCGGGCAGCCCGTGCTGATGCTGTCAGGCCGCGCCCACTATTACGAGCATGGCGACGCAGCCGTCATGCGGCCTGTCATCGAGACGCTTGCCGGCCTTGGCGTAAACAAGCTCATTTTGACCAATGCAGCGGGCTCGCTTGATCCGGACATGCCGCCCGGCTCGATCATGCTGATTGCCGATCACATCAATTTTTCAGGCTCGAACCCGTTGTTCGGCGAGCCGAGCGACCGCCGTTTCGTCGGTCTCACCGAGGCCTACGACGCCGAGATGCGCTCGGCCTTTGAAACGGCGGCGAAGGCCACTCACACCCAGTTGCACAAGGGTGTCTACATGTGGTTCTCGGGTCCGTCCTTCGAGACGCCTGCCGAAATCCGTATGGCGCGGGTATTCGGAGCAAACGCGGTCGGCATGTCCACCGTGCCCGAGGTCATCCTTGCCCGCTTTTTCGGGCTTCGCGTTGCCGCCTGTTCGGTCATCACCAATTTTGCTGCGGGCATGACCGGTGCCGAGCTGTCGCATCAGGAAACGAAGGACATGGCGCCAGTTGGCGGTGCGCGCCTGGCAACTGTTCTCAAATACGTCTTTCGCAAGGGGCTGCTCGATGGATAGCGGCCTCTCAGGCTGGCAAGAAGGCAGCGAGGACCGGTAATGCTGCCCCAGGAATTCATCCGCGCCAAGCGCGATGGCGGCAAGCTGGCAGCTGGCGACATAGCAGCGTTCATCTCGGGCCTCACCTCCGGCGCGGTTACCGAAGGGCAGGCGGCCGCTTTTGCCATGGCCGTGTTCTTCAACGGCATGAATCGCGATGAGGTCGTGGCACTCACGCTCGCCATGCGCGACTCGGGCGATGTGCTCGACTGGTCGGACCTGCCGGGTCCGGTCAGCGACAAGCATTCCACGGGCGGCGTCGGCGACAACGTATCCCTGATGCTCGCGCCGATCGTTGCTGCCTGCGGAGCCTATGTGCCGATGATTTCCGGCCGCGGCCTTGGCCACACCGGCGGCACGCTTGACAAGATGGATTCCATTCCAGGCTATGTTTCGCAGCCCGACCTTGCGCTGTTTCGCAAGGCGGTTGTCGAAACCGGTGCCGCGATCATCGGGCAAACTGCGGATCTCGCTCCGGCCGACAGGCGGCTCTATGGCATCCGCGATGTTACGGCGACGGTGGAATCGGTTCCGCTCATCACCGCGTCCATCCTGTCGAAGAAGCTTGCCGCCGGCCTCAAGTCGCTCGTTCTCGACGTCAAGGTTGGCAACGGTGCTTTCATGGAAAAGTCGCGCGACGCGACGGCCCTGGCAACCAGCCTGGTTGAGGTCGCGAACGGCGCCGGCCTGAAAGCCTCCGCGCTGATCACCGGCATGAACGAGCCGCTTGCCTCCGCAGCCGGCAATGCCGTCGAGGTTCAGAACGCAGTCGATTTCCTGACCGGACGTTTGCGCGACAAGCGGCTGGAGGATGTCACTTTGGCGCTGGCCGCCGAAATGCTGCAACTGGCGGGCCTTGCCTCATCCAATCAGGATGGCTTTCGCCGTGCCGGCGAGGCTGTGGAAGGTGGGCGCGGGGCTGCCGTGTTCGCGCGCATGGTCAGCGTGCTTGGCGGCCCCGCTGACTTCATCGACAAGCCTGAAAAATATCTGCCGAAAGCACCCATCGAGCGACCGGTCAAAGCGCAACAGGCAGGCTTTGTAACCGGTGTTGCCACGCGCGCCATTGGGCTTGCCGTGGTCGAACTGGGCGGTGGGCGCACCCGGCCGGAAGACAAGGTCGATCATGCCGTCGGCCTTACGCGCCTGTTGCCTGTGGGTGCCGAAGTTCGCGTGGGCGACACATTGGCCCTTGTGCATGCGCGGAACGAGGATCAGGTGGAACGAGCGTCCGCTGCAGTGCTTGCCGCCTACACAATCGGGCCGGCGCGGTCGTCACCGGACAAGGCGATCCTGCGCCGCGTACTCCCGCGCGATTGATGCTGCTATTTTACTGCGCCAGCAGCAGTGTGCCGTTCTCGGCCTTGTAGCTGGCAAGCCGCCCGAGAAAGCTCATGCCGATCAGGTTGGTCTGCAGGGCCCGGTCATCGAGTACGATTGCCTGGACATTTTCCAGATTGATCTTGCCGATCTGTAGCCGGTCGATGGTGACCGCAGCGCCCCGGATCTTGCCGTTGGCGGTACTGACTTCGTGGCGGAAGTCGGCCGGGTTCAACGAAATCCCAACCCTGCGTGCCGTCGACGTCGTAAGTGCTACCAATGTCGCGCCGGTATCGACCAGCGCGTCGATCTGGCGTCCATTTACCCTGAAGGGCGCTGAAAAATGCCCTGCCTGATCCTGCTGGAGCAGGACCTTGCGGCCAAGCGGCTGTTCCACATCGGCTGGAGCCGGGGTAGTCAGCTTGATGTCCGACGTCACCGCTTCCGTCGGCTCGCTGGTCCCCGTAACCGATTTCAGCGCGGCCTCGAAGGCTTCCGGATTCGACTGGTAGAGCGCGGGTATCGCGGTCGATACGCCGATAATAACTCCCAGAAAAAGCAGACTTCGCAGCATGGGCTTGCCCCGATCAGAGCGTCCAGCCTAGTCAGCTTATGGTATCCAGCGGTTTAAAAACGGCGCTTCGACCGTCAAATTATGTAAATTTCCGGTAAATGCTGGCTATTTCGTGCCGTACATGCGGTCACCGGCATCGCCGAGGCCGGGCATGATGTAACCCTTCTCGTTGAGCTGGCGGTCGATCGAGGCGGTGAATACCGGCACGTCCGGGTGCGCCGTGGTGAAACGCTCGATGCCTTCTGGCGCTGCCAACAGGCACAGGAAGCGGAGATTGGTGGCGCCGCGCGCCTTCAGCTTGTCGATGGCCGCGATTGCCGAATTGGCCGTTGCGAGCATCGGGTCAACGACGATGACCAACCGGTCGGCGAGGTCGCTCGGCGCCTTGAAGAAATACTCGATCGCTTCCAGCGTCTCGTGGTCACGGTAAAGTCCGATATGAGCGACACGCGCTGCCGGTACCAGATCGAGCAGGCCCTCCAGCAAGCCGTTGCCCGCGCGCAGCACGGACGCGAATACAAGCTTCTTGCCTTCAAGGATCGGGGCGTCGATTTCTTCGATTGGCGTCTGGATCTTGGTCGTCGTCAATTCGAGGTCGCGGGTCACCTCGTAGCAGAGCAAGAGCGAAATCTCGCGCAACAAACGCCGGAAGCCAGCCGTCGACGTTTCCTTGTTTCGCATGATGCTGAGCTTGTGCTGCACAAGCGGATGGTCGACGACGGTGACGCCCTTCATGATGTTTCTCCGTGTTTGGCAGCTATACTAGCGAGTGGCAGTTGCGCAAGAAACCGCCGGTCAGGTGCCAATCACAGCTTTCGCCGGCAGAATCAACGACTAGTGCTGTTGTTCAACCGGGAAAGCAGGTCAGATCGCGTCTTGCGGTCGACAAAGGCGGCCTCGATGGCAGTTCGCGTAACGGCGGCAAGCGCCTTGTCGTCCATCCCGAAATGCTCGCGCGCAATGTCGTATTCGCGTTTCAGCGAAGTCCAGAAATAGGGCGGATCGTCGGAATTCAGCGTTACCTTGCAGCCTGCTTCCTTGAGCGCAGGAAACGGATGGCTGGCGAAGTCGGGAAAGACCGAAAGCGCGATGTTGGAGCCGGGGCAGCATTCCAGCACGATGCCTTCGTCGGCGATGCGGCGCACCAGATCGGCATTCTCGATTGCCCGTACGCCATGCCCGATGCGCGACGGCCGGATATGGTCGATCGCTGCGGCAACGCTTTCCCAGCCCATCAGCTCTCCGGCATGGATGGTGATGCCGAGCCCCGCTTCGCGCGCAATCTCGAAGGCGCGGACATAGTCCTCGAAATCGCCCATGCGCTCGTCGCCGGCAACGCCGAAGCCGGTCACCAGTGGATGGTCGCATTTGGCTGCAAAGCGCGCCACCTGCTCGATTGCCTCGACGCCTACATGGCGCACGCCGGTCACGATCATGCGGCCTTCGATGCCGGTCTTGGCCTTGGCGCGAAGCATGCCCTCGCCCAGTGCGTCGGTATACGCCTGCGGCGACAGTCCGGCGCGGATCGCGTGGTCGGGCGAGGTGAACACTTCCGAATAAATGGCTCCGTCGCGCGCGAGGCTGGTCAGGTAGTGATCGGCCAGAAGGGCGTAGTCATCCTCGGATCGGAAAAGGTCCGCCGAAAAGTCATAGGCGGCAAGGAAACTGGTGAAATCATGCCAGACAAACGAGCCGTCCCTAATGAAAGGTGAGGGGTCCTTGCCGTATTTTTCCGCCTGCCGGATGACCAGTTCGGGAGAGGCCGCTCCTTCGATGTGGCAGTGCAGTTCGGCTTTCAGCGGCATCGTTTTTCCTTCATCTGCAGCGGCTGAGCGCCGCGCCTAAAGACATAGCGCCCGGTATCCTGATCGGCTATGGTCCCGCCGGTTTTATGGCGGATCAAAATCATGTCAGTTGAAAGAACGACCGCTCAGGGCGGCATGGAAACATCGTACGGCTTTCGCCAGGTCGGCACCGGCGACAAGCAGCCGCTCGTCAACGAAGTATTCCACAAGGTCGCCAACCGCTACGACCTGATGAACGACCTCATGTCGGCAGGCATGCACCGGCTGTGGAAGGACGCCATGGTCGCATGGCTCAACCCCTCAAAACGTCCCGGCTGGAAGGTGCTCGACGTTGCCGGCGGCACCGGTGACATCGCGTTTCGCATCATCGAGGCCAGCCAGCGCAATGCCCATGCGACCGTGCTCGACATCAACGGCTCCATGCTTGATGTCGGCCGTGACCGCGCCGCCAAGAACGGCCTTGCCGCCAATGCCGACTTCGTCGAGGCCAATGCCGAGGAATTGCCGTTCGCCGATGCGACATTCGACGCCTATACGATCGCCTTCGGCATCCGCAACGTGCCGCGCATCGACAAGGCCTTGTCTGAAGCCTACCGCGTCCTCAAACCCGGCGGCCGTTTTCTTTGCCTCGAGTTTTCCGACGTCGACATGCCGTTGCTCGACCGCGTCTACGAAGCCTGGTCGTTCAACGCCATCCCCCGCATCGGCAAGATGGTGACCGGCGACGGCGAGCCCTATTCCTACCTTGTCGAATCGATCCGCAAGTTCCCCGACCAGAAGAATTTTGCCGAAATGATCGCGAAAGCCGGCTTCGACCGCGTCACGTTCCGCAATTATTCCGGCGGCATTGCCGCGCTGCATTCGGGCTGGAAGCTTTGACGGGATCGGCCTCATGAGCAGTCTTGGTGCCGCGTTCCGCCTCGTGCGGGCTGGCTGGGTTCTGGTGCGGGAAGGCGTCGTTGCGGCCGTCCCCGGCGACCAGCTTTCCGGCCTGCCCAAATTCGGCTGGCGCGTGGCCGTCATGTTCACGCGGCGGCGTGCTCTCAGCCAGCAGCGCACGGACCGGCTGGCGCGGGCGGTGGCGCGGCTCGGTCCCTCTTATGTGAAGCTTGGGCAGTTCCTTGCCACGCGCCCTGATGTGGTCGGCAACGACATCGCGCTCGACCTCGCTTTGCTGCAGGACAAGATGCAGACCTTCCCGAAAGAGGAGGCTATTGCGGCGGTCGAGGCTTCGCTTGGGCGGCCGGTCGGCGATCTTTATCTGAACTTTGGCGACGCGGTTGCCGCTGCCTCCATCGCGCAGGTGCATCCGGCTGAAGTCGATCAGGCCGGAGAACGCAGGCACGTTGCCGTCAAGGTTATCCGGCCCGGCGTTCGCCGCCGTTTCCAGCACGATCTCGACAGCTACTTCCTAGCGGCGCGCCTGCAGGAAAAATACATACCCTCTTCGCGTCGCCTGAGGCCCGTCGAGGTCACCCAGACCCTTGCCCAGACCACGCGCATCGAAATGGACCTCAGGCTCGAGGGAGCCGCCCTTTCCGAGCTTGGCGAAAACATCAAGGAAGATCCGGGTTTCCGCGTTCCAGCCGTTGATTGGGAACGCACGGGCCGCGACGTGCTCACCATGGAGTGGGTCGACGGCATCAAGATGAACGACGTTGCCGCGCTTGACGCCGCAGGCCACGACCTTAAGGCCATTGCCGCCAATCTTATCCAGTCGTTCCTGCGCCACACGCTGCGCGACGGCTTCTTCCACGCAGACATGCATCCGGGCAATCTCTTCGTCGAAGCCAACGGCACCATCGTCGCTGTAGATCTCGGCATAGCCGGCCGTCTCGGCAAGAAGGAACGCCGTTTCCTCGCCGAAATCCTCTACGGTTTCATTACGCGCGACTACCTGCGCGTGGCGGAAGTGCATTTCGAGGCCGGCTATGTGCCGCACAAGCATGACGTCGCCGCCTTCGCCCAGGCCATCCGCGCCATTGGCGAGCCGATCCACGGCCAGCCGGCCGAAACCATTTCCATGGCCAAGCTGCTGACCTTGTTGTTCGAAGTCACCGAGCTGTTCGACATGGAGACCCGGCCGGAGCTGATCCTCCTGCAAAAGACGATGGTCGTGGTCGAGGGCGTTGCACGTACGCTCGATCCGGCCTTCAACATGTGGAAGACCTCGGAGCCGGTGGTAGGCGACTGGATCAGGTCCAATCTCGGACCGCGCGGCATGATCGCCGACGCCCGCGAAGGTTTCCACGCGCTCTCGTCTCTGGCCCGCCATCTGCCGGAAATGGCGACGCGCACCGAGCGGCTCTCGCGCGAGATCGATCTCATGGCTGAGAATGGCTTGCGTTTCGACGAGGCCACGGCGCAGGCCATCGGCAAGGCCGAGGCGCGCCACTCGCGTTCCGGGCGGCTTGCGCTTTGGGTCATCGCCCTTGCGCTCGTCTACATCGCTTGGCGGCTGTTCTGACTTGCCCAAATTGATAGCAATGCTATCATTGCTATCGAAGATGAGGGCGGTGTGCTGTCATGGCCAATATCACGATCCGTAATCTCGATGACGAGGTGAAGGAATTGCTTCGCCAACTGGCGGCGCAGAACAATCTCTCCATGGAAGAGCAGGCGCGGCTCATGATCCGCGCCGCCGTCGAAGGCCAGCTCGGCCAGGGAAGCCGCATCGAGCAGATCGAAGCGACATTGCGCGAGCTTACAGGCGACAAGACCAAGCTTTCCTCCGAACCTGCATCGCCTGCCAAACCGCGATCCGGCAGCCTCTCCAACAAGCGCATCCTTCTCATCATTGGCGGCGGCATCGCCGCCTACAAAGTGCTTGACCTCATCCGTCGCCTGCGCGAGCGCGGCGCTTTTGTGCGCCCCGTGATGACGGCGGCGGCGCAGGAGTTCGTCACGCCTCTGTCGGTAGGCGCGCTTTCAGCCGATCATGTTTTCACCGACCTGTTCGACCGCAAGGACGAGCATGACATCGGCCACATCCGCCTGTCCCGCGAGGCGGACCTCATCGTCGTCGCCCCGGCCACAGCCGACCTGATGGCCAAGCTTTCCAACGGTCTTGCCAACGATCTTGCCTCAACCGTTCTTCTCGCGACCAACAAGCCGGTGCTGATGGCGCCGGCCATGAACCCCAGGATGTGGGCGCATCCGGCAACGCGTCGCAACCGCAGCCAGCTTGAAAAAGACGGCATCAAGTTCGTTGGCCCGGCGCGCGGCGAAATGGCGGAAAGCGGCGAAGCTGGCGAGGGCCGCATGGCCGAGCCGCTGGAGATTGTCGCTGCCATCGAAGCAATGCTCAGGCCCGGCGCCAGGCCATTGGCGGGCCGCAAGATCATAGTCACGTCCGGCCCGACACATGAGCCGATCGATCCGGTGCGCTACATCGCCAACCGTTCGTCCGGCAAGCAAGGCCACGCCATCGCTGGCGCGCTGGCGAGGCTGGGTGCCGACGTCCAGCTTGTCTCCGGCCCGGTGACCATCCCTGATCCCGCCGGTGTGAACACGACGCATGTCGAAAGCGCGCGTGAGATGCAGGCGGCGGTCGAGAAACTGCTGCCTGCGGATGCCGCGGTGTTCGTCGCTGCGGTTGCCGACTGGCGCACGGCAAACTCAGCCGGCGAAAAGATCAAGAAGGTCGCCGGCGAGGGGCCTCCGGCGCTGCAGATGGTGGAGAACCCCGACATTCTGGCAGGCGTCGGCCACCACGAGAAGCGGCCGACCCTGGTCGTCGGCTTTGCTGCCGAGACCCAGAACATCCTGAAGAATGCCGAGGCGAAGCTCAACAAGAAGGGCGCCGACTTCATCGTCGCCAACGATGTTTCGCATGACAGTGGCATCGGTTCTTCCGGCGTCATGGGCGGCGACCGCAACAGCGTTCGCATCGTTTCGCGAAGCGGCGTCGAGGCGTGGCCGGAGATGACTAAGGAAGAGGTTGCGGAGCGGCTTGCCGCTCTCATTGCGGAGAAGCTGGCAAACATCGCCGAGAAGGCCTGACCCCAAGGAAAAGGCGGCGCTGGCGCGCCGCCTGGAACGACAATCCGTCCCTGAATGGTGCGGTTGCTACTTCAGCGAATGCATCAATTCGAGCGATGTCACCGCGACCGCGACATTCAGGCCGGTCTGTGCCTGCACGCTAAGCGGCTGCAATGCATAGGAGCGCTGGAAGCCGCCGAGCAAGAGGTTGGCTCCGCCGCCGGTCACAACGCTCGCCTCGGCGTTCACGCCGTAGTAATTGCCGGCCAGGTTGCCGCTGTCGTAGTCGCGCGATGCCGCGAGCACTGACCATACCAACTGACCCTGATGAGTTGAGCCGAGATCAACGCCGAGCTTGGAAATCACGCCCGTATAGATTTCCGACGGTCCGCCGTTCGATGGCTTGAAGGTGCACGACACGCCCTTGTTCGAGGTGACCACGTAAGAGGTTCCGCCGTCGATCGAGCAGTCGAGCACGCCGAGTTCAAATCGCCCGGTCGCATTCGCCGATGTTGCCAGGCCAAGGACGGCAAAAGTCGCGGCGAGGGTAAGTTTCTTGATCATGAAATCTCTCCTGAAGCAGGATAAGGGCAACGCTTGGAGCGTTGGACACCTGAAGAACGCCCCACATTCCGGACCGTTCCCTGCAACAGTGGCGCGATGATGGCACGACCGAAAATACGCACCGCGCGCCGGGCGCCGGAGCAGCGCTCAGGCCCTTGAACCTCGCTGCTTGTGTGCGCCGATCAGGCCGCGCGCGTGCGCGAAAGCCCGTCCTTGGCCGGCTGGTAGGTGGGGCTCAGCCGCACCGCTTCCGCATAGGCCTTTGCCGCCTTTGCCTTGTCGCCGCGCCGCTCATAGACCAGCGCCTGGTTGGTCCACGCTTCGGCGTTCTTCGGGTCGAGCTTGATCGCCATGTTGAAGTCGGCGAAAGCATTGTCTTCCTGATTCAATGCCAGATAGGACAGGCCGCGCCCGTTGTAGGGCTCGGAGGCATCCGGTGCCAGCGAGATCGACGTCGAGAAGTCCTCGATGGCGTAGTTGTGCTGGCCCTGGCTCTGATAGATCAGGCCGCGGTTGTGATAGGCGCGGGCATCGGTCGTATCGAGCTGGATGGCCTTCTGGAAATCGTTGAAGGCTTCCTGCGTGCGCCCAGCCTTGCGGTAAAGATTGCCGCGGCCGATATAGGCGGCATCGTAGTTCGCGTTGATCTGGATCGACCGGTTGTAGTCGGCCAATGCATTGGCCTGGTCGCCCATGAAGCGATAGATCAGCGCGCGGTTCGAATAGGCCTGGTAGAAATTCGGGTTGAGTTCGATTGCCTTGTCGAAGTCCCTGAGTGCCTGCTGGTACTTACCGCCGCGGCCATAGGCGGAACCGCGCACATTGTAGCCTTCCGGGTCGCTCGGATTCGAGTTGATGACCTGCGTCAACGAGGAAATGTTTTCCGCCGAGCCTTGAGCGGTGTCGATACTGGCCAGTTCACCCACCGGGGCCGACTGGCATGCGGCCAGTGCCAATAGGGAAGTGAAAGCCGCCGCCAGCGCAAAACCACCAAATGAGGTCCTGCGCCTATCGCTCAAAGCATCCATCGCTTGTTATCCTCGTCTCTTTAGCTGGCCCAGCCCCGCGCCGCCTCGCGTTCGCTCATTCCAACCCAAAATAAAAGGTGGCCGCGATTGAGCATCGCGCCACCTCAAATATCCCCCGAAAGGGGCAAAAAACTGGCGTGATCAGCGCGGTGCGCGTGCAGCACCGGCTGCCGCTGCTGCCGGACGCGGCGTGCTGGGAAGGAGGCCTTCGCGCTGGGCGCGCTTGCGAGCCAGCTTGCGGGCACGGCGAACGGCTTCAGCCTTTTCGCGGGCGCGCTTCTCCGAGGGCTTCTCGTAATGTCCGCGCATCTTCATTTCACGGAAGATGCCTTCGCGCTGCATCTTCTTCTTCAGCGCACGAAGCGCCTGATCAACGTTGTTGTCGCGGACGAGTACCTGCACGGGCAATCCTGTCTTTCGGGTTCGAAACCATCTTGCAAGCGGCCATAGCCACAAGCCTCCGTGGCGGGCTCCACCACGAATTTTGGCGGCTGATAGCAGAATCGACGGGGCATGTCCACATAAAGAGTGGCGAAACCGATCAAATCCGCGCGCGCTATTCGGCGGCGTCGCTGGAAGCACCGGCTTCATCCGGCGCATTCGGGTCTCCGGGTGCGGTTTCGCAGCCGAGATCGGGGAAAGCCAGTACCCGCTTGCCGTGGAAGTCCGTCCGCACCACCAAAAGGTTGCGTTCTTCGAAATAGGTGATCAGGCGGCGTGCGCGGCGCGGCGAATGGCTGCCATAGGTGCGGGCAAGCGTGGCGTCGGACGGGCAGGGCGCGCCCGAGACTGCCGCCTGGGCGACGACGAGGAATACGCCTTGCAGGTCTTCCGGCAAGCTCTCCGACAGGCTGAGCGCCGTCGTCCATGTCTCGCCGCCCGCCGTCTCGCGGTCGACGCCGGCGCGCGCCACCGCAAGCTTGCGGCGGAACGCGGCAAGCTGGAGAGGTTCGCCGGCGACGCGGCGGATGCGGCATCGTACGAGGAAGTCCTGATAGAGCACCGCATCGGTGCGGAATGCCGCATCGGGGTCTTCGAGGATTTCGCGCATCACCGCGTCTATGCCGGCGGTGCGCTCGGCTTCGTCGATGATGGCGAAAACCGGTTCCGCCGGTTGCTCCGGTGCCGGTTGCGGACGCGACAACTGGGCAATGATGTCGGCCGTCGGCGTGGGTGCTGGCGGTGGGCGGCGCACCGGCTGCCGCATTTCTTCCGGGCCGGGGGTGAAAATCAGGTCGAGCGTATCCTCAGTCGTTTCCGGCAGCGGCATCAGCTTGGGGCTTACCGAGCGGGCCGAGGTCTCGACCGCGCCGATCGTCACCGGCAAAGGCCGGCGCGAGATTGCCGGGCCGAGCGCCACGAAATGGCCGCGCGCCAGGTCGCGGAACATCTCGGCCTGCCTGCGGTCCATGCCGAGCAGGTCGGCGGCGCGCGCCATGTCGATATCGAGGAAGGTGCGACCCATCAGGAAGTTGGAAGCTTCCGCCGCCACGTTCTTGGCAAGCTTTGCCAGCCGCTGCGTTGCGATGACGCCCGCCAGCCCGCGCTTGCGGCCACGGCACATCAGGTTGGTCATCGCACCAAGTGAGACCTTGCGCGCCTCGTCCGATACTTCGCCGGCCACTGCCGGCGCAAAAAGTTGTGCCTCGTCCACCACGACCAGCACCGGGTACCAATGGTCGCGCTCGGCATCGAACATGCCGCCGAGAAAGGCGGCTGCCGCGCGCATCTGCTGCTCGACGTCCAGCCCCTCCAGGTTCAGCACGACAGACACGCGGTGCTGGCGGATACGGCCGGCAATGCGGGTCAACTCGCTTTCCGTGCGCTGGGCATCGACGACGACGTGACCGAACTTGTCGGAGAGCGTGACGAAATCGCCCTCCGGGTCGATCACGCACTGCTGCACCCAAGGTGCGCTCTGTTCCAGCAGGCGGCGCAAAAGGTGCGACTTGCCGGAGCCCGAATTGCCCTGAACGAGCAGTCGGGTCGCCAGCAACTCTTCGAGATCCATCATGGCCGACTTCCCGGGGGAGGCCGCTCCCATGTCGATATCAACCTTCACGCGTCCCTCCTTTGCGGACTCAAAGGCTCTAGCACCGCAGTTCGGTCATTGCGAAGCTCAGAAGCGGCGATACCCACAGGCCGTTTGCCTCGCCACTTGCGTAGAGCGCAAAGCGGCACTAGTCGTCGCAAACAGCGCAAGGGTGGCCGCGCGGTTTCGCTAGTGGTACACCTCGCGCGACAGGCGTATCGAGCGCCGCTCCTCACCTGCGAGGCTTGGAACACGTGAAAAAATATTCTGTATTCGCCATCGCCCGCGAGGCAATGCGTGGCCACAAGGGCTGGGAGGAACAATGGTCCTCGCCGGAGCCTAGGAAAGAATACGATGTGATCATCGTGGGCGCCGGCGGCCACGGCCTCGGCACAGCTTACTATCTCGCCAAGGAGCACGGCATCACCAACATCGCGGTGCTGGAAAAGGGCTGGCTCGGCGGCGGCAATACCGGCCGCAACACCACCATCATCCGCTCCAACTATCTCTATGACGAATCGGCGGGCATCTACGACCATGCCGTGAAGCTGTGGGACGGGCTTTCCCAGGACCTCAATTACAACGTCATGTATTCGGCGCGCGGCGTCATGATGCTGGCGCACAACATCCACGACATCCAGGTGTTCAAGCGCCACATTCATGCCAATCGCCTGAACGGCATCGACAATGAATGGCTGACGCCGGAGCAGGCCAAGGAATTCTGCCCGCCGCTCAACATCTCGAAGGATGCCCGCTATCCCGTGCTGGGCGCTGCCTTGCAGCGGCGCGGCGGCACAGCCCGTCATGATGCGGTCGCGTGGGGCTATGCCCGCGGCGCTTCGGCGCGCGGCGTCCACATCATCCAGAATTGCGAGGTCACCGGCATCAATCGCGGACCGAATGGCGAGGTTACCGGCGTCGAGACGACGCGCGGCACCATCGGCGCCAAGAAGGTCGGCGTCGTTGCTGCCGGTCACACCTCGGTTTTGATGAACATGGCAGGCGTACGCATGCCGCTTGAAAGCTATCCGCTGCAGGCGCTGGTGTCGGAGCCGATCAAGCCGATCGTGCCATGCGTGGTCATGTCGAACACCGTTCACGCCTACATCTCCCAGTCCGACAAGGGCGAACTGGTGATCGGGGCCGGCACCGACCAGTACACATCCTATTCGCAGACCGGCGGCCTCCACATCCTCGAGCACACGCTCGACGCCATTTGCGAGATGTTCCCGATCTTCACGCGCATGAAGATGCTGCGCTCGTGGGGCGGCATCGTCGATGTCACGCCGGATCGTTCGCCTATCCTGGCCAAGACCCCGGTCAAGGGCCTCTACGTCAATTGCGGCTGGGGAACAGGCGGCTTCAAGGCGACGCCGGGCTCGGCCAATGTCTTTGCCCACACCATTGCGCGTGACGAACCGCATCCGATCAACGCGCCGTTCACCCTGGAGCGCTTCAGCACCGGGCGCCTGATCGACGAGGCGGCTGCCGCCGCCGTGGCGCACTGAGGCCGCGATGACCGGTCCCGTCAACCTCGCTAGCAAGCTCGCCTTGTTCTCCGAGCACTGGTCGCCAAAGATCGTGACCGGCTTCAACGGCAACGACGTCATGGTCGTCAAGGCGAAGGGCGAGTTCAATTGGCACTCGCACCCGGAAACCGACGATTTCTTCCTTGTCTTGAAGGGTCGCCTGACGATCAAGCTCCGCGACGGCGACGTCGTTCTTGGACCCGGCGAGATGTATGTCGTGCCGAAAGGCGTCGAGCACTGCCCGGTCGCCGAAGAAGAGACGCATTTGCTGATCATCGAACCCGCCGGAACGCCGAATACCGGCGATCCGGCAACCGCCGTAACCAAGGTTCAAGTCTGATGCTACTGATCCATTGCCCCTACTGCGAGGAAGAGCGGCCCGAGATCGAGTTTCGCAATGCCGGCGAGGCGCACATCGCGCGACCCTCCGACATCGCCTCGATCAGCGACGCGGATTTCGAAAAATTCTTCTTCATTCGCGACAACACCAAGGGCCTCGTCTACGAGCGCTGGCGGCATGTTCACGGTTGCGCGCGCTTCTTCAATGCGGTGCGCGATTCCGTGTCCGACAAGTTTGTCATGACCTACAAGGCCGGCGAGCCGAAGCCTAAGAAACTGCCGGGAGCGGGCAAATGAGCGCATCCTACCGCATCTCCGGCAAGGGCCGACTGACCCAGG
>MKRZ01000041.1 GCA_001897075.1 Mesorhizobium sp. 61-13
AGGCCGAGGCGCTGGACATGAACGCGGCAAGGCTGATGGACAGCGCCGTTGCGGTTTACGGCCTGCAGGTGCTGGCCGCGCATCTGCGTCTTCTGCCCGAGCGTGACGCGCATCCGGGCCTCTATGAAACGCTGATGGTGATGATCGAGCACCTCGACGATGCCGATGCCGCCGGAGAGCTGGTTGCGCGCTTCGAGCTTCTGGTGCTGGACAGCCTGGGCTTCGGCCTCGACCTCAGCGAGTGCGCGGCGACCGGCACGCGCGACGATCTGGCCTATGTCTCGCCGAAGTCGGGCCGGGCCGTGTCGCGGCAAGCCGGTGAACCGTGGCGAGACAAGATGCTGGCGCTGCCTTCCTTCCTGGAACGCGGGGTGGGACGCCGTGCCGATCCGGCTTCGCTGGAGGATGCGTTCAGGCTGACCGGGTTTTTCCTCACCCGCCACGTCTATGAGCCGCGCGGGATCGAGCAGCCGGACGCGCGCGCCGGCTTCCTGATGGCGCTGCGCAAGCATTTCACTGCGCGCACGGCGATTGCCGGAGAAACGGCAGCTTGAGCGCCGGATTGCCGAAAGCGGACCTTAAGCATAGCGCCAGCGATGGGTGGTATTCGGTTGCGAAAAGTGTTCGATGCCAATCTGGCCGTGTGCCTGGCAATGTGACGGTGTGAGGCTGCATGTTCGAGATCGGCATCATCGCGATCATCGTGCTGTTCGTCATGACGACGCGGCAGCAAAAGCGCATCAAGCGTATCGAAAGCGATCTCGTCGCGATGAGGCAGGCGTTGGCCGGCCACGCGCCTGTGACCGCTGCGGCGGAACCGGTGGACGTGGCGAAAGAACTTCCGAAGGAGGCCGACCTGCCTGAAGGCGCGGTTGCGCAGGCTGCGGCAACCGACGTTGCACCCGTGAGCGACAAGGCTTCCGGACCGCCACCCCTTGAAGAGGACAAGGCGGAGCCGGCCGTTGGGCCGTGGAGCAAGGCCGCGCGAACGAGCGAAGGCGAAACTGAAAATGAACCTGTCACGGCCGCATCGGTGCCGGAAGGTCGGCGCGACATCGAGACCGCGCTCGGTACGCGCTGGGCGGTCTGGGTCGGCGGCATTGCGCTGGCGCTCGGCGGTCTGTTTCTGGTGAAGTACACGATCGAGGCGGGTGTATTCGGCCCCGGCGTGCGGCTGACCATGGCTTCGATCCTCGGCATTGTCATGGCTGCAGGCGGCGAATTCATCCGCCGAACCGGTTTCAAGGTGCCGGTGCAGGGCGTTGCCGGGGCATATATCCCTGCGATCCTGACCGCTGCCGGTGCCTTCACGCTGTTCGGCGCGATCTATGCCGCGCACGGTGTCTATGGCTTCATCGGCCCCGGCCTTGCCTTCACCTTGCTGGGCATCATCGGCATCGCGACGATTGCGGCAGCACTTGTCCATGGGCAGGCGCTGGCCGGCATCGGCCTACTTGGCGCGCTGGCGACACCGATTTTGGCATCCTCGCAGTCGCCCAACGCCTGGGCCTTGTTCGGCTATCTGGCGATCGTGCTGGCAGCGACCGGCGCTATTGCGCGCATCCGCCACTGGACGCTCTTGATGACGGCCGCCTTCGTCGGCACCGGCCTTTGGACCCTGCTCTTTATGGCCGAGACGCTGCAACTCGAGTTTGCTGTGCTCCTGTTCATCAGCGCGGTCACGCTGTTGGTTCTCGTCTTCCTGTGGCTGACAGGCGATGAAAATGAAGAGGGTACTCCTGTCGCGCCGGCTTTCTTCCTTGGCCTTTCCGCGCTCGTCATGTTCAGCGCCACCAAATCTGTTGCCGAAGGCGGGCCTGCATGGGCAGCGATCATCCTTATCGCCATGGTTGCAGCGGCGCTTTACAGATCGCGCGCTGTGGCGCTGCTGTACGGCGCTGGCATCGCTACCGTTCTGGCCTACGTATTCCTGATGCCGCTCCAGTCGCTCTGGCTCGACCTGTCGAACGGCTACCTCTCGGTTGATGGCATGACGGCCGTGGCCGCCAGCGGGCTCATGCCGCGCCTTGGCATTCCTCTTGGCCTGATCTTCATCGGCACTGGCTTCTGGTCGGCGCACCGGCTGGCTGCGACGAACCCGAACCGCGCCGCATCATGGGCGTTCTGGGGCGTCACCGTACCGCTCGTGATCCTGCTTTCGCTGTGGATCGCCTTCGGCGACATCGACCGCGATTTGCTCCGTGCGCTCATCGTGTTGGCCTTGCTGATCGGCTTCATTGCCGGTGCGGAGTGGATTGCGCGCAACGAACAACCGCCTCTGACGGGAGGCCTTGCGGCGT
>MKRZ01000042.1:0-3425 GCA_001897075.1 Mesorhizobium sp. 61-13
CGTCGACGTCATCGAGCAGCTGGCTCTCGATCGCGTAAAGCAGCTGTTCGGCGCGCAGTTCGCCAATGTGCAACCCCATTCGGGTGCTCAGGCCAATGGCGCCGTCATGCTGGCCCTGTTGCAGCCGGGCGATACCATCCTCGGCATGTCGCTGGATGCCGGCGGCCATCTCACCCACGGCGCGCGTCCGGCGTTGTCAGGCAAATGGTTCAGGGCCATCGCCTATGGACTCACACCTGGTGGGTTGATCGACTACGATCAGGTCGCTGCCCTGGCAGAAGCTGAACGCCCGAAGCTGATCATCGCCGGCGCTTCGGCTTATTCGAGGGTGATCGACTTCGCGCGATTCCGGGCTATCGCCGACAGCGTCGGCGCGATGCTGATGGTCGATATGGCCCATATCGCCGGCCTTGTCGCCACCGGCCATCATCCGAGCCCGATGCCGCACGCGCATGTGGTCACCTCGACGACGCACAAGACACTGCGCGGTCCACGCGGCGGCATCATCCTGACCAATGACGAGGCCATCGCCAGGAAGATCAATGCGGCGGTGTTCCCCGGCCTGCAGGGCGGACCGCTGATGCATGTGATAGCGGCCAAGGCCGTCGCTTTCGAAGAGGCTCTGCAACCGAGCTTCAGCGAGTATGCCGGGCGTGTCGTTGCCAGCGCCAAGGCTCTCGCGGATGTTCTCATAGAGAGGGGTGCCGCGATCGTCTCAGGCGGTACCGACAACCACCTCATGCTGGTGGATTTGCGCCCCCTCGGTTTGAAGGGCAACGAGGCTGCCGAGGCGCTGGAGCGCGCCGGCATCACCTGCAACAAGAACGGCGTGCCCGGCGACCCAGAAAAGCCGACCGTAACCTCCGGCATCCGCCTCGGGACCGCGGCCGGTTGTTCGCGCGGTTTCGGCCCCAAGGAATTCCGGCAGATCGGCCATCTGATCGGGGATGTACTGGACAGCCTGCGCAACGGCCCCAACGTTGCCGTCGAAGACGCCGTCCACCTGAAGGTCGCGGCACTCTGCCTCGCCTTCCCGATCTATGGAGGCGACGCCGATGTCTGATTTCAACCTCGTCGTCATCGGCGCTGGACCGGGCGGCTATGTCGCAGCAATCAGGGCGGCCCAGGCCGGTATGCGAGTGGCCTGCATTGATCAGCGCGCCACCGCCGGCGGCACTTGCCTGAACGTCGGCTGCATCCCATCGAAGGCGCTGCTGTCATCCACCGAACACTGGGCAGAACTCAAGTCCTTGGCTGAGCACGGCATCGAAGCGGATGCCGCGCGTTTCGATTTGACAAGGATGATGGCGCGGAAAGACAAGGTGGTCGCCGACTTGACCAAGGGCATAGCCTTTCTGTTCAAGAAGGCTGGCGTGGAATTCATCCACGGGCGCGCGAGAATCTCCGCTCCGGGACGGGTCACAGTTGGCGGACGCGAGATTTCCGCCCAGCACATCCTGATCGCCACGGGGTCCGCGCCTGCTGCCCTGCCCAATGCCCCCTTCGACGAAAAGCTCGTCCTGTCGTCGACCGGCGCCTTGTCGCTCGCCAAGGTGCCGGATCGGCTGGTGGTGGTCGGCGCCGGCGTCATCGGCCTCGAGATCGGCCAGATCTGGTCGCGCCTTGGCGCCAAGGTAACCGTCGTTGAGTATCTTGACCGCATCTTGCCCGGCATGGACGGCGAAATTGCCAAGAATGCGCAGCGAATCTTTGCACGGCAAGGCATCGGCTTCATGCTGAACGCAGCCGTCGAGGCAGCCGTCGACAATGGCGAGACGGCCGAAATCGAAATCAAAAGCCGCGCTTCCGGCAAGGTTGAAAAGCTTCAGGCGGACGCTGTCCTCGTAGCAATTGGCAGGAAGCCCCACATCGGAGGACTGGGGCTTGAGGCTTTGGGCGTTAGGCGAGACGCCAGAGGCTTTGTCGAAGTGGATGCGCAATTCCGAACAAGTGTACCCGGCATCTTGGCTATCGGCGACGTCGTACCCGGACCGATGCTCGCCCACAAGGCGGAGGAAGACGCTGTCGCCTGTGTTGATGCGCTGGCCGGCAAGCCGCATTGCGCACCCGACTACGGCCTCGTGCCGGGCGTGGTCTATACGACGCCGGAAATCGCGGGCGTGGGCCTGACGGAAGACGATGCCAGTGCCGCAGGACGCGCAGTTCTGATCGGTAAGGCCAGCTTCCTTGCAAACGGACGCGCCCGTGCGATCGGAGCCACCGACGGCTTCGCCAAGGTTATCGCCTGCGCTGAAACAGGCAAGCTTCTCGGTGCGCATGTCCTCGGCCACGGCGCCGGCGAATTGCTGCAGGAGCTCGTCCTGGCGCTTCGGCTAGGCGCGAGCCTGAACGATGTCGCCGGAACCTCGCACGCTCATCCTGGTATGGGCGAGGCGGTGAAGGAGGCATGTCAGTCGGCACTCGACGCTAGAAGCTTGGACTGAAAACACGCTGACACCCGCCGCGATGCACAGGCGGTATCCGTCATGCGCTTCCACAATACACAATTTACCGATCGGAGCCTTTTATGACCTTGCTAGAAGACTTGCGACAAACGCCACTCACCGCCTTCAACAGGGGGCACGGCGGCAAGATGGTGCCGTTCGCCGGATATGAGATGCCGGTCCAATTTCCGGACGGAGTGCTGAAAGAACACCTCCATTGCCGCGCCGCTGCCGGGCTTTTCGATGTCAGCCACATGGGGCAGGTCCTTCTTCGCCCGAAGTCGGGCAGGGTCGAGGACGCTGCGAGGGCGCTCGAGCGCTTGGTACCGGTGGATGTTCTCGGCTTGCAACCTGGACGCCAGCGCTATGGGCTCTTTACCGCACAAGACGGAGGCATTCTCGACGACCTGATGATCGCCAACCGCGGTGATCATCTCTTTCTGGTGGTCAACGCTGCCTGCAAGGTTCAGGATCTCGCCCATCTTCGGGCACACCTAAGTGCCGATTGCGAGATCGAGGAACTCACGGACCGCGCCCTGATCGCTTTGCAGGGCCCTCAGGCTGAGGCTGCGCTTTCGACCCTCGCGCCCAGCGTGGCGAACATGCGCTTCATGGATGTGGCCGACATAACCCTGCTGGGCGTGGCTGCTATCGTGATGCGTGCCGGCTACACCGGCGAAGACGGCTACGAGATTTCGATTCCTGCTAGGCACGCCGTGGCACTCGCCGAAGCGCTGTTGGCCGATAATCGGGTCCGTCTTGTCGGCCTGGGTGCGCGGGACAGCCTGCGGCTTGAGTCAGGCTTGTGCCTATATGGCCATGACATTGACACAACCACTACTCCCGCGAAAGGCGCACTTGAATGGGCGATCCAGAAGGTGCGGCGCGCCGGGGGAGCGCGCGCTGGCGGTTTCCCTGGGGCCGATATTGTCCTGGCTGAACTGGAGGCGGGTGTATCCCCGCGCCGCGTCGGTTTACGGA
>MKRZ01000042.1:3439-23939 GCA_001897075.1 Mesorhizobium sp. 61-13
GATCCGCGAGGGAACCGAGCTATTTGTTGCCGAGGTCGGCGGCGAGCCGGTCGGAAGGGTGACGTCGGGCGGTTTCGGGCCGTCCGTCGAGGCACCTGTCGCAATGGGATATGTTCCGACGGACCTAATCGGCAAGGAGAAACCCCTCTTCGCCGAAGTTCGTGGCAAACGCGTTCGCGTCTTCGTTTCCTCTCTTCCCTTCATCACGCAACGCTACAAACGGACTTAAGGAGCTCTCAAATGCTGAAATTCACCGAGGACCACGAATGGTTGTCCATCGACGGGGACGTTGCGAAAATTGGCATCACACAACATGCCACGGAACTGCTGGGCGATCTGGTCTTCGTCGACCTGCCCGCGATCGGCACGGTGTTTGAAAAGGGAGACACAGCGTCGACCGTGGAGTCTGTCAAGGCCGCATCAGATGTCTATTGCCCACTTGCTGGCGAAATCGTCGAAGTTAACGAACTCCTCCACAGCGACCCCGCCTTGATCAACCGGTCGCCCGAGGGTGACGGCTGGTTCTTCAAGCTGCGTCTCGCAAACGCAACCGATGCCACACCGCTGATGGATGAAGCGGCCTATCTGAAATTTGTGGGCTGAAGGAGAGGCCGATGAGCTACACCCCGACAGGTTACGCACCGTACGACTTCGCAAATCGCCGCCATATCGGCCCCTCCCCGCGCGAAATGGCAGAGATGCTGGAAACCGTCGGGGCCGAAAGCCTCGATGCGTTCATCGATGCTATCGTCCCAGCGGACATCAGGCAGACGCGCCCTCTTGCCTGGGGCAAGGCCCTTTCCGAGCGCGGCGTTCTGGAACGGCTGCGCAGCGTGGCCATGAAGAACACGGCCAACGCCAGCTTCATCGGACAGGGCTACCACGGCACCTTCACCCCGCCGGCGATCCAACGCAACATCTTCGAGAACCCGGCCTGGTACACCGCCTACACGCCTTATCAGCCCGAGATCAGCCAGGGCCGGCTCGAGGCGCTACTCAACTACCAGACCATGATGACCGACCTGACCGGCCTCGACATCGCAAATGCGTCGCTGCTGGACGAAGGCACTGCCGCCGCCGAAGCGATGGCCTTGTGCGAGCGTGCGTCGCGCACCAAGTCCCACGCCTTCTTTGTCGACCATCATTGCCATCCGCAGACCATCGCCGTGGTCGCAACCCGGGCGGAACCGCTGGGATGGGAAGTGATCGTCGGCGACCCCTTCACTGACCTCGATCCGTCGCGCGTGTTTGGCGCGCTGTTCCAGTATCCCGGCACCTATGGCCACGTGCATGACTTCACCCGCCCAATCGCAGCGCTCAAGGACGCGGGCGCGCTGGCCGTGGTGGCGGCCGATCCGCTAGCGCTTACCCTCTTGAAGCCGCCGGGCGAAATGGGCGCCGACATAGCCATCGGCTCCTGCCAGCGTTTCGGCGTGCCCTTGGGATATGGTGGTCCGCACGCAGCCTACATGGCTGTGCGCACCAACCTGGCGCGCTCGATGCCCGGCCGGATCGTTGGCGTCTCGATCGACGCCCGCGGCAACCGCGCCTATCGGCTGTCGCTGCAGACGCGCGAGCAGCATATACGCCGCGAAAAGGCGACATCGAATGTCTGCACCGCGCAGGCGCTGCTGGCGGTGATGGCCTCGATGTACGGTGTCTTCCACGGCCCTGATGGATTGCGGGCGATTGCCGAGCGTATCCACCGCAAGATGGTGCGGCTGGTCAAGGGACTGGAGACCCTTGGCTTCTGTATCGAGCCTGCCACCTTCTTCGACACGGTAACAGTGGAATGCGGTCCGCGCCGCGCCGCCATTCTGGCATCGGCTTTGCGTGAGGGAATCAACCTTCGACCCGTCGGCGAGACACGGATCGGCATAACATTCGACGAGACTGTCCGGCGCAGCCATACCGAAGCCATCTGGCGCGCCTTTGGCGGGGGCATGCTGGATGACGATCTGACGCCTGAGTATCGCCTGCCCGAGACCCTGCTGCGGACCTCGAGTTTCATGACTCACCCGGTCTTTCACATGAACCGCGCCGAGGCCGAGATGACGCGCTACATGCGCCGCCTGGCCGACCGCGACCTGGCACTTGACCGGGCCATGATCCCGCTCGGCAGCTGCACGATGAAGCTCAATGCCACCGCTGAAATGATGGCGCTGAGCTGGCCGGAATTCGCCAACCTGCACCCCTATGCCCCCGCCGATCAGGCGCAGGGCTATGCCGAAATGTTGAGCGACCTCGAGGCAAAGCTGTGCCAGATCACAGGCTATGACGCGTTTTCGATGCAACCCAATTCGGGCGCCCAGGGTGAATATGCCGGCCTTCTGACCATCCGCCGCTATCACGAGGCGCGCGGCGACGGGCATCGCAACATTTGCCTGATCCCGACCTCGGCGCATGGCACCAATCCGGCGTCCGCTCAGATGGCCGGCATGAAGGTGGTGGTGGTCGGCGTGGCCGCCGACGGCAACATCGACGTCGCAGACTTCCGCGCCAAGGCTGAAGCCCATGCCGAAAACCTTGCCGCTTGCATGATCACTTACCCCTCGACCCACGGCGTTTTCGAGACGACCGTGCGCGCGATCTGTGACATCACCCATGCGAATGGCGGACAGGTCTATATCGACGGCGCCAACATGAACGCCATGGTCGGCCTGGCGCGCCCCGGCGATGTCGGCGGCGACGTCAGCCATCTCAACTTGCACAAGACCTTCGCAATCCCGCATGGCGGCGGCGGACCGGGCATGGGGCCGATCGGCGTTAAGGCGCATCTCGTGCCGCATCTGCCAGGCAACCCGGCTGCCGGCGAGTTCGCCATCTCGGCCGCACCGTTCGGCTCCGCTTCGATCCTGCTCATCTCCTGGTCCTATTGCCTGCTGATGGGCGGTGAGGGCCTGACCCAGGCGACCAAGACCGCGATCCTGAGCGCCAACTACATTGCGCGGAAATTGGCTTCTGCCTACCCGATCCTCTACAGCTCAGCCGCCGGCCACGTCGCGCATGAATGCATCCTCGATACGCGGGTACTGAAGGAGCGCGCCGGGGTGACCGTCGACGACATCGCCAAGCGTCTTGTCGACTGCGGCTTCCACGCGCCGACGATGAGCTGGCCAGTGGCCGGCACGCTGATGGTGGAGCCGACGGAAAGTGAGCCCAAGGCCGAGCTCGATCGCTTCATCGCGGCCATGCTGGGCATCGCCGCAGAAGCGGAATCGATCGCCGCCGGCACGCTCGACGCCGAGGACAACCCGTTGAAGCGCGCGCCCCATACCGTCGAGGATCTCGTCGGCGAATGGGACCGGCCCTACAGCCGTGAGGCCGCCTGCTTCCCGGCAGGTTCGTTCCGGGCCGACAAATATTGGCCGCCGGTCAACCGGATCGACAATGTGCATGGCGACCGCAACCTCGTCTGCACCTGCCCGCCGCTTGAAAGCTATGCGGACGCTGCCGAGTGAGCCTGTCGCCCCCGGTCGCGCGCCGGGGGCGTCCCCTTCAAGGATCGATAAATGTTCCTGTCTGTCTTCGATATCTTCAAGATCGGCATCGGCCCGTCCTCGTCGCACACGATGGGGCCGATGGTCGCCGCCTCGCGCTTCCTCGAGGCGCTCGCCGCCCTGCCCAACCGGGCTGAATGCCGGCGGCTGACAGTCTCGCTGCACGGCTCCCTCGCCTTCACCGGCAAGGGCCACGCAACGGACCGTGCTGTTTTTTTGGGGTTGTTGGGGTTTCTCCCAGATACGCTCGACCCCGACCAGGCCGAAGCCCTCGTTGCACAGCTCCAGGCAACCCGCGGCATCACGGCGCCCGGCATCGGTGCCATAAACTTCGATCCGGGCAACGACCTCGTCTTGGACTACGGGCCGCCGCTGCCGGGCCATGCCAACGGCATGGTCTTCACCGCATTTGGACCCTCAGGCACTATCCTGCTGCGCCAGGTCTGGTACTCGATCGGCGGCGGTTTCGTCGTCAGCGAAGACGAGCTTTCCGCCACCTCCACATCACGGGAGGCTGCGCCAACCGACGTGCCCTATCCCTTCAACTCCGCCGTCGAGATGCTGCGGATGGGACGCGTCTCGGGACTGTCGATCGCCGCGATGAAGGAAGCAAACGAACGCGTGCGCCATGGCCGCGATCTCGAACCTGGACTTGAACGACTGCAGGCGGCGATGAACGGCTGCATCGATCGCGGCCTCAGGCAGGAAGGAATACTGCCCGGAGGACTGTCCGTGCGACGCCGCGCTCGAGGCCTCTACCAGCAACTGCTCGACGAGCGTGGCAGCAACCGGGCACAGCCACACGCGGCGACCGACTGGCTGCTCGTTTATGCCATGGCCGTCAACGAGGAGAATGCGGCCGGAGGGCGCGTCGTGACCGCGCCGACCAACGGCGCCGCCGGGGTCGTACCCGCAGTGCTGCGTTACTATCGCGACCACTGTGTCGGTGCCGGCGCGGATGGCGAACGGCAGTTTCTCCTGACCGCGGCCGCCATCGGCGGGCTGATCAAGCACCGTGCTTCGATTTCAGGTGCGGAGTGTGGTTGTCAGGCCGAAGTCGGCTCGGCCTCCGCCATGGCCGCATCGGGACTCTGCGCGGCGCTGGGCGGGACTAACGAGCAGATCGAGAATGCCGCGGAAATTGCGCTCGAGCATCATCTCGGCATGACCTGTGATCCCGTAGCAGGCCTCGTTCAGGTGCCATGTATTGAGCGCAATGGGCTTGGCGCCATCAAGGCTGTATCCGCGGCGAGCCTGGCGCTTCGTGGCGACGGCCAGCATTTCATGCCTCTGGACAACTGTATCGAGACGATGCGGCAGACTGGGATGGATATGGCTTCAAAATATAAAGAGACATCGATGGGTGGTCTCGCAGTGAACCTGCCTGAATGCTGATATTCAGCTATAAAGACGCTAGTTCGAGGTGGGGACGTTCTAGTTATCCACATTCGGTATTTCGGACTGATTGAATTTCTGATTCCGCAACGAAATTGCTGTCTGGGACCTTTGTCGATGGTCTACCCAGGCGCCTCGCCATTGAATGCCTCCTAAGCTGCATTCGCTCGCGATATTACAGATATGTCCTAGACTGGTATTTTGATTGATTGTGCGTCGTAGAACGGAGGGGAATTCGTTTTATCCTGCCTTTCTTCGCCCCGACTTTAGCGGTTTGGGCTTGGCCTCGCCTGCCTCTGGTTCCTGGAACAGCTCGGCGAGAGGCGAGTGCAAGGCTGCGGCAAGCTTTTCGATGGTGAGGAGAGTGGCGTTCTTGGTGCCGCGCTCAAGATGGCCGACATAGGCGCGCTCGACCTCGGCTCGTAGCGCAAGCTCGTCCTGGGAGATGCCACGCATCACCCGCAATCTGCGCAGGTTCCATCCAACAAGCTGGCGAACGTCCATGCAGGCGAGATGGCCTGCGGATCATTCAAGAAACCACGTTATATAACACCATGATTTAACACCTCCACGCTATCCCTGACATGGCCTGCAATTCCTTTGCTTCGCCAGGCCACGAAAGGCAGGGCTACGGTGGCATATGACAAGACCGATGGAGATAGAGGGGTATTGGAGACCAGCATTCGGCTAACTGCCGAACAGCTTGGCGAGATGCAGTTTCGCTATATCAAGCTTGGTCCCAATGGGCGCTGGTCGTCACGGGCGATCGAAGAGCAAGTGCTGTTTTTGGGACACAAGGAAGTGCCGCATGATCTGGCGCTTGGCAGGGACAAGCAGCAAATCGCGACCCTCCTGCAGGGAATAGGCCGATCAGCCGGCAAGGCCAATGACTTCGCCCGCGAGATCGTGGACTTTTATACGCTTGGGGCCGATACGGTCTGGATCACCTTTCACAATGGTCGCCTGTGGTGGGCCATTGCCGACAGTGAAGTCATCTGGGTTGGGGAAGATGAGGAGCGCGGTGCGCGCAAGCGCAGGCTTCTGTTTCCCTGGCGCGATACCGACCTCAAAGGCGAGGTTCTGATCCAGCAGCAACTAAGCAGTCTTCTCACCAAGGTGTCTGCCTATCGGCAAACCATCTGCAAGATTGCCAATCCCGACTATCTGCGCTGCAAGCTTGCAGGTAGCGATGATCCAGACACAATGAGAGCTGAGCAGGCGCTTCAAGCCCTCACCGATGCTGCCGCCACATTGATTGCCAAGCTGCATGAGGATGATTTCGAGACACTGGTCGGCATATTGTTGGAACGGCAAGGCTACCACAGGGTCTCACGGCTGGGCGGCACCCAGAAAGACGTCGACATGATCGTCGAGCAACCGTTCACCGGCGAAACCTTGTTCGTCCAGGTGAAGTCTAGCACCAACCAGGCTGGGTTCGATGACTACATAAGCCGCTTCGATGCCACGCCCGGCACCTCACGCATGATCCTGGCTGTACATACCGCCAACGGCAAGCTCACCACTGCTAACCGCCCCGACGTCACCCTCTGGGACCGCACCACACTTGCCAAGGCCGCCGTCAATGCCGGCCTCGCCCAATGGCTCATCGCAAGGGCTGGGTAGGCAAGGCCGATATCTCTGCGTTTGTGCCGCTGAGGGCATTCTGGAATCGAATAATCGGCATCGATCCGCGCAGGGAACCACGCGGGCTGCCTCGGTTGCCATTACGTTTTCGCGTTGACCGGCCACTTCGGTTATCTGCCAGCTTGGGCGATCGCCACCGCTCGACCCCATAGGCCGAGAATGATCACTTGGCGATTTTTCTCGGCTCTGGTTGCCTTGCCGGCGTAGTTTTCACCCGGATACGCATGGCGCCGCCTTCCGGGTGTTCGATCTCGAATGCGTTCGTTTTGCGAACGAGATCACTCAGCTTGCGAAACCCAAACGTGCGCGGATCAAAATCCGAGGCGAGATTGGCCAACTGGTTGCCGACCGTCCCAAGCAGCACCCAGCCATCCTCGCTTTCCATCTGAGCAATGACTTTCTTGATGATCGTCGCGGCAGCACTGGGAGGATGTAGTGGCGTTGCCGCACCAGCCGGGTCGGAAACATTCGCCGGAGCGGTCGGCAGCAGATTTTCGGTGTAGACGAAACGGCGGCAGGCTTGGCGAAAGCTCTCCGGCGTTTTCTGCTCGCCAAAACCAAACACATCGACACCCTGTTCGCGAATGCGCGCTGCAAGGCGGGTAAAATCGCTATCCGACGATACCAAGCAGAAGCCGTCGAACCTGCCGCTATGCAGAAGGTCCATCGCATCGATCACCAGCGTTATATCCGAGGCATTCTTGCCGGTGGTGTATGCAAACTGTTGCTGAGGAATGATCGCGTGCTTCGACAGCACATCCGCCCATGCCTTCGATCGCGCGCTGGAGAAGTCGCCATAGATGCGACGCACGCTGGCTTCGCCGATCTTGGCGATCTCCTCGAACATCCCGTCCGCGATCTTGGCGGAGGCGTTGTCGGCATCAATGAGAACGGCTAGCCGTGGTGATCGCGGTTCGGTTGGCATGATCGTTCCATTCGTGGACTGTCATAGACTTTCGCGAAGACAAAAATTGCCACGGTATCGAGCAAACAATGTGTCCACCTGGTCAACCCGGAAATATCGCTCGGCCGCTGTCTTGCTGGTCGGCTTGTCTCGCCGAGCCAAGCTTTCAGCTACCGGGCGGGGAATGAGATAGACGGCTCTGTTGCCGCTGTCACCTTCGGTTGCCAGCAAGACGATCGCTAACCAATCCAGTTCGTCATAGTCGTTGAACCCGACATAGCAAGGCCCGCGCTTGAAGGTACGTGCCTTGACAGAAATTCTTTGTGGGGGTCTTCCCGCAGGTTGCGCGATCACATCGTAGCCGGGCCAGTTGTCAGGAACCTTGAGGGCTGGAACGCCTGCGAGAGTGAGTTCGGCGGCGACCATCATCTCGCAAGCATCTCCCATTTGTTTGGTAGTATAAAGTCGCTTACTTGAAGGGTTCCTCTCTGGCACTTGGGCTAGGGCCGCCCCGGTTGAACCGTCTTCCAATACCACGCCTGCTAGGTGGTCCATCTAGTGTTCCATTTCGTCTTTTTTCGCGTGCGGTGAAAACCGAAAATGCGACCTGCCAAGCCGATGAGTATCTTCCAAGGTTCTTTCTGAGCTTTGGTAAAACTGGCCGCTAAAATTCGACTCGCTGTGCTCTTTGTCCAGAATTCCGCAGCGCACGGGACGGTACAGGTGGCAAAGCCCTATTGGGAATAGCACCGCACCTAATATCGCCCGAACATTGCCGTTGGGGTTTGCCGTTGGTTTTCCCACCAGTCGATGGCCTGAACCATGGAATCGACCTGGTCGTCATGGCGGCCTCCTGGGAAGGCAAGCGCTTCGTCAAGGAAGAGATCAATCGCGGGGTCTTGCTCTGCCGGTAGAAATACGCGGCCTTGGTTGATGGCGACGGAAGCACGACCGGCGCGAACTTCCTTCGGATCACTACAGCGGTAGGGTTCAACTGAGACCTTATCGTTATAAAGATCCTGGATAAGGCTGGTTCCGGCCCCCTTGTCCTCGATGATCAGGTAGCTGGGTTTATAGACCTGTTTCTCATTGAGGATTGCGGCTTTCAGATCCGGATAGACGAGCCGCTTGCGAAAGATGTCGATCAGATAGAAGCAGTCCCTTACGACCAGCCAGGTGGTGCAAACCGACCAATCGGCATTGTCGTTCGACACCATGGCCGTGTCCCAGCTTTGGATGATTTGCCAACTGGGATCGTCATAAGGATAGTCGTTCTGGTCGATCAACCGGAACCAGGCTCGTTTGAATATGCCTCCATCGGGCAGGTTTGGTGCTTGAAGGTATTGAGCGGCAAAGTCGAAGTCACCCATCTGATGCCGTAGTTCTTGGAGAATCGAGAGCGGCTCCCGATTCTCGTCAAGGGGGCTACCAGCAAAACGGCGATGAAGCTTCCCGTATGAAAGTCGGATCACTTCATCACGATCGGCGATCGCCGGCAAATTGAGATGCTTCCATCCTCCGCTTGCCAGCACGGCCCCCGCCGGGTCCTCGGCATGGACGCGCTGCATCAGCATGATCATCTTGTCGTGCAGCTTATCATCTGGCCTGGAAGCCAGCGTATTGCGCAGCCATAAATTCGTCTCGTCTCGCTTTGGCTTGGAAAGCGCATCGACCGGCTTGATCGGATCATCGATGATGAAGAGATTGCCGCCTCTACCGGTCAGGGGGCCTTTTATCGAGGTGGCAAAACGACTGCCACCGCGTGTCGTGGTGATTTCCCGATCGGTGTTTCTTTTCGTCACCATTTTCGGGAACAGGCGTCGGTACCAGGAACTGGCAATGACCTTACGGAATTGATTTGCAAGATCCACCGCCAGATCTTCAGCGTAGGATATGCACACAATCCGGCGCGTTGGATTTCGGCCAAGGACGAAAGCCGGCAGGGCTACCGAGATGATGATCGACTTCAATGAGCGTGGCGGCACCGTAACCAGAAGGCGCTGGTTCGTTCCATCCACCATTTGCATCACTTCATGACAGATCGCATCCAAGTGCCAGTTCGGCGAGAACCGATCGCCGGGCCGAAGCTCGCGAAACACCCGCTGAACAAAGGCATAGAAGTCGACCCGCAGGATCGCGTCACGAAGAAGCGTGGTCGATGATGAGATCTCAGCCTTCCTCTTTCTCATCCTCATCTTCCATACCTGTGTCGGGATCTGGCAGCGGCTGACCAAATCGGCGCGCTATATGCTCGGCGATGATCGCCTCGTCATCTTCGGGCAGAGCTTCGTCCTCGATCGGCGGAGGCTCGTTCAGAATCAGGTTCTGCGCGATTTTGAAGTATTGTTCGCGAGCCTTGGCGTTGCCGCTCAAAGATTCCTGTTGAACCATGAGGAACTGAGCGACGAGCGCTGGAACTTTTTTCTTTCCGCTGGGCGTGCGAATGGCTACGGGCGCGAGGATTTCGTCGCGGATCATGTTGGCGACATGGCGCCCTTTCTTTTTACCTTTCGGATTGCCGGAAACCCCTTTAGGGAAGCGTGTTGTTACCGGCGGTTTGTTCTTGCCGGTGTTATAGGATTTGCCACGCGAGGGATGGTCTTCACCCAGATGTTCGAAGCCGTCGTCTTGCACCTTAGGCTGTTCGTGATCGTCATCCTCATGCATCACCGGACCCCTCCATATTGTTTGATGTGGTTTTGGTCAGACGCTTCTCACGTTCTGCGAATGTCTCTCCGGTGGCTACATGGATGGCGTCCTCCTTGGCGATGGCTTGCCAGCGCCTGATCGTGCGGTCGACATAAATCGGGTCGATTTCGATCAGCCTTGCCTTACGGCCGGTTCGCTCGGCCGCAATCATGGTCGAGCCAAAGCCACCAAAAGGATCAAGGACGATGCCACCACGGCGCGAACAGTCACGCAGCGTGTCGGCAATCATTTGAACTGGTTTGGCCGTTGGATGTGCGGCTAACTGTTCTTGTCGGCCCTTACTGAAGCCGGCCAGGCCTCGGTACTGCCAAACGTTCGAGCGGTTTCGACCGTGCTTGCCGAGCTGGACATTGTTGAGATGGCTGGCATTGCCCGACTTATAGACAAACACCAGCTCGTGTCGGCTGCGATAAAGGCTGCCCATGGCGCCGACGCCCTTGTCCCAAACGGCAAGATTGAGCAATGTCGTATAATGACGGTCCGCGGCGTCCTGAAGCTCGCGGATATGCCGCCAGTCCATACAAAGATAGTGGACCGAACCGTCGGTCGAATAGCGAACGAGATGTCCGAAAGCAGTTGCCAGAAAGTTGGTGAAAGTATCGGCATCCATTTCGCCGGAGGCGTACGAAAACTCCTTGTGGCGGACCTTCCCAAGCCCGGAAACATGGCCGTTTATCGCCAAATTGTAGGGGGCGTCCCCAAAAACCGTTTCCGCCAATTCGCCTTTAAGTAATCGTTCGAAGCTCTCCTGTCGGAGACTGTCACCACATAGAATGCGGTGCTCGCCACAGCTCCAGACATCGCCTGGTGCCGTTACGTCAGACCCATCATCAGGTAGGATGTCGTCAGCCGGATCGCCGTCCTTGTCCTCAGGGACAAGGCTGACTTCCATCTGCTCGATCACGACCGGTTCAATTCCGATTAAATCGATAAGACCTGGCTCCTCGATACGAATCTCAGCGATCTTGGCAATCAGCAGGTCGTCATCCCAGGTCGCATTCAGGCCGCTGGCGTTGTCGTCGATCAAAATGGTCTTCTTTTCGGCGGCGCTCAGACCTTCGATGCGCCGGCAAGGATAGGTCGTGAGACCGAGATTGATTGCCACCTCTATGCGCGCATGACCCGCGAGAATGGTGTCGCATTCGTCGATAATGGCCGGGTTGGTCGGCCCGAACCGCCCCATGTTCCGCTCAAGCTGGGCAATCTGCTTTTTGGGGTGCTTTCGAGGGTTATCAGGAAACGGCTTGAGCGCTTTAGGATCGCGCTCAACATTGGTGATCAGCGGATGGTTCATCATATTATGACCTCATAGGAGTTCATATAAGGGTTTTAATTGCTCAAGCTTTATTTCACCTGATCGAACATCGGAATCTCCTAGTTGTTGGGACCGCGTCGCTTAGGAGGAAACTTGGCGATCAGTTCATTGACGCGGGTGATGAGCCCGCTCAGCTCCAGAAGGTAAGTGCCGTGGATTTCATGGGGCATGAGTTGCGACAAGCGCGAAGTAAGCTCTTGTGTGCCGCCTATGAATTCAATCTCATCTGCGGTCAACGCGCTGCTTGGTGTTCTGGGCAATTGCGGGAGTAGTAGGAAAACCGTGGTGTCGGCCGGCTTGATATCGGGATCTCGCCGCGCCGGTTTCTTTGGGAACGCCTGATCGTCGGAAACACTGGTGAAGGTTGTACCACCCTCGGTTTGTACTGCCGCGGAGATGTGTTCATATTCTTTTTGTAACCGAAGCCACAGCGCCGTCACCGCTTCATAGGCGGTAAGCTGCGGAAATCCGGCGTCGATCAGATGAACACATACGGACAACGCAAAGGCGTTTCGAGCCGAATAACGTACTTCATTGCCCTTGCCGCGCGGCCTCTCGTCATGGAAAATTATTGTCGGCTCAAGCGTGTGGTGAGACGACACCTCCATACGTGCACGTTCAATGTTCAAGAGGTGCTTGATCCGCGCCCGAAACGCCTTGGGGACTTCCACTTCCAGCCTCTTGCCTGCGGTGCGGCCTGGGCCGGAATGGATCGCGTAAAGGGCGGAAACGAGTTGGTTGGCTTTATAGGTCATCGGCCTTCAAAAAAGTTCAGAGATGAACTTTAATATATGTGCCTTATGCGATTGGCGCAAGAGTTCCCTGCGCACCCGGCATTTCGCCTGAAAAACGAGAGAATTGTGGGGTCGCTTCCCTGCACGCCGTTTTAGGGAAAACAACGCTCGAAACCTTGAATTTGCAGGCACTCAGGGCCTGAATTGGCCATATCTTCCCTGCTCGCGCGCGATTTTCCCTGAATTTTGCCCTTTTGCAGGGAACATCCTGGCAGAGAAAAGTTATCCCACGACTGTGTATTTCACCACTTTCGGCATTTTCAAAGCGATGCAATCCGGCCTGGCCATGCTCGGGCGGCGCGGCTGTGCATGCCCGATCGCCAGCGTTTAGGGACAAGCTAAGCACTGCGACATGAAATCGTAATTTTCGCGTTCCAGCCCCTCGGCTAAACCAGCGTCAGACCTCCATCGGGTCCGCAGGAGCCCATGGAGAGCCAAAAAAGGACGCACAAATGCCGGTTGAAAAAGTAGACACGCTTGTTGTTGGTGCTGGCCAGGCAGGGGTGGCTATGAGCGAGCACCTGACCAAGGCAGGCGTGCCGCACCTGGTGCTGGAGCGGGCGCGCATCGCCGAGCGCTGGCGCTCGGAACGGTGGGATTCGCTGGTCGCCAACGGGCCGGCCTGGCACGACCGCTTTCCGGGCATGGAGTTCCAGGGCGACGGGCCCGACGACTTCGTCGCCAAGGAAAAGGTGGCCGACTATTTCGTCGCCTATGCCGACATGATCGCAGCGCCGATACGCTGCGGCGTGGAGGTGAAGGAAGTGCGCAGGCATGTCGGGCGTCCCGGCTTTCGCGTCGAGACTTCCGAAGGCGTGATCGAGGCCAACAGCGTCATTGCCGCGACCGGACCGTTCCAGCGCCCGGTCAGCCCGGCGCTGGTTCCGGAAAATTCCGGTCTTTTGCAGATGCATTCCAATTCCTATCGCAACCCGCAGCAATTGCCCGAAGGGGCTGTGCTGGTGGTGGGCGCCGGATCGTCCGGCGTGCAGATCGCGGACGAACTCCTGCGCTCCGGCAAGCGCGTCTATCTTTCGGTCGGGCCGCACGACCGGCCGCCGCGGGCCTACCGGGAGCGCGACTTCTGCTGGTGGCTTGGCGTTCTGGGCAAATGGGACGCCGAAACGCCGGGACCGGGCACCGAGCACGTCACCATTGCGGTGAGCGGTGCGCGCGGAGGCGAGACGATCGACTTCCGGCGGCTTGCCGCGCAAGGCATGACGCTCGTCGGCCGGACGCAATCCTACAAGGACGGCGTGATGAGCTTTGCGCCTGATCTGGTGGAAAACGTGTCGCGCGGCGATGCCAATTTGATGTCGCTGCTGGACGAGGCCGACGCCTATGTGACCCGCAACGGCCTCGATCTTCCGCTGGAGCCCGATGCGCGCAAGATATTGCCGGACCCGGAATGCATGACCAATCCGATCCTCGAGCTGAACCTGCTCGATGCCGGGATCACCTCGATCATCTGGGCAACCGGCTATGCGGCTGACTATAGCTGGCTGAAGGTCGATGCCTTCGACGACAGGGGCAGGCCGCAGCATCATCGCGGCGTGTCGGCTGAACCGGGCATCTATTTCCTTGGCCTGCCGTGGCAAGCCCGGCGGGGGTCGAGCTTCATCTGGGGCGTCTGGCACGACGCCAAGCATTTGGCCGACCGCATTTCGACGCAGCGCAAGTACCTCGCCTATCACGCGGCCGCAAAGCGCCGGAACGAAGACGCCGAGCCTTCGGCAGTCCGCCGGTCGGTCCACAATTAGGAGCGTCCTTAGCAGGGATGAGAAAGACACTTCTTTCAAAGCCCGCAAGCCTCATGAAAACATATCCGCACATGCAGCCTGCGGTCCTTGCGCCATTGATGGAAAAGTGGCGCCGGGGCGGCGGGCTTCTAGCCTGACCCGATGGAGACCAAAGATGGCGCATACCCGTATCCGCAAGTTCAACACCAAGGACACCTATCCCGAGCAGAAGCTCGACAATGATCTGTGTCAGGCGGTGGTGACGCAGGGCGGCAGGACCATCTACCTGCGCGGCCAGTGCCCGCAGGATCTCGACACGGCCAAGGATATCGGCAGCCACGACCCGGTGGAGCAGACCCACAAGGTGATGCAGAACATCAAGCAACTCATCGAGGAATGCGGCGGCAAGATGGAGCATCTGGTCAAGGTGGTGGTCTACATCACCGACGTGCGCCATCGCGAGGCGGTCTACCGGACCATGGGCGAATACATCAAGGGCGTGCATCCGGTTTCGACCGGACTGGTGGTCAGCGCGCTGGCCCGCCCGAGCTGGCTGGTCGAGATCGACGGAACAGCCGTCATTCCGGACTGAGAGCCATGACATTCTCCATTGTCGCGCGTTGCGCGAAAACAGGCATGTTCGGCGTTGCGGTGTCGTCTTCGTCACCGGCGGTTGCGGCGCGTTGCGCCTACGCGCAGGCAGGTGTGGGCGCGATCGCCAGCCAGAACGTCACCGATCCGACGCTTGGCACACGCGGGCTGGAACTGATGGCTCGGGGCGCTTCCGCTGCCGAAGCTGTCGCCATCCTGAAACGGACAGGCGCCTATCCCGAATACCGGCAAGTGCTTGCCGTCGATGCCAAGGGCATCGCCGCCATCCATTCCGGCCCGAAGGCGCTCGGCATATGGGCCGAGGCGCGGGCGGAGAACGTCGCCTGCGGCGGCAACCTGCTCGCCAATGATGGTGTTCCGCAGGCGATGGTCGACGCGTTCCTTTCGTCCGAAGGCCATCTCGGCGACCGCATCATCGCCACCATGCGCGCGGCGCTGAAGGCCGGCGGCGAGGCCGGACCTGTCAGGTCTGCGGGGATGAAGCTGGTGCGCGAGGTGGCGTGGCCGGTGGCGGACTTGCGCTGCGACTGGACTGAGGACTGCCCGATCGAGCATCTGGCCTCGGTCTGGGAAATCTACAAGCCGCAGCTCGACGCCTATGTGACGCGCGCGCTCAACCCGACCGATGCGCCGAGCTACGGCGTGCCGGGCGACGAATAGACAACCAAGCAGGAGCCGATGATGAGCGAACTCAGCCACAAGGACTGGATCAGCAAGGCATCGGCGATCCGTTTTCGCGACAAGGCGTTCATCGACGGAAAGGCAGCGCCTGCGCGCTCGGGCCGGACCTTTGCCAGCATCAATCCGGCGACCGGCGAGACGCTTGCGCAAGTGGCGTTGGGCGGCGAAGAGGATATCGACCTCGCGGTGGCGGCCGCGCGGCGCAGCTTCGAATCCGGTGCATGGTCAAGGGCCAGCCCGGCACACCGCAAGGAAGTGCTGTTGCGGCTTGCCGGCCTGCTGCGCGAAAACCTGCACGAGCTTGCGCTTTTGGAATCGCTCGACATGGGCAAGCTGGTCAACGATGCCGTGACCGTCGATGTGCCGGGCTCGGCGGCGATCTTCCAGTGGTACGCCGAAGCCATCGACAAGGTTTACGACGAGGTTGCGCCGACGGGCGAAGGCGACCTCGTGCTGGTGCGGCGCGAGCCGCTCGGCGTCATCGGCGCAGTGGTGCCGTGGAACTTCCCGCTCGACATGGCGACGTGGAAATGCGCGCCGGCGCTGGCGGCAGGCAATTCGGTGGTGCTGAAGCCGGCGGAGCAGTCTCCGTTCTCGGCGCTGCGGCTGGCAGAACTGGCGATGGAAGCAGGCCTGCCGGCAGGCGTGCTGAACGTGGTTCCGGGTCTCGGCGAAACGGCCGGGCAGGCACTCGGTCGCCACATGGACGTGGATTGCCTTGCTTTCACCGGCTCGACCGCAGTCGGCAAGATGTTTCTGCAGTATTCCGGCCAATCCAACATGAAGCAGGTATGGCTGGAGACAGGCGGCAAGAGCCCGAACCTCGTCTTCGCCGATTGCTCCGATCTCGATGCCGCAGCCGACATGGCGGCCTTCGGTATCTTCTTCAACCAGGGCGAGGTCTGTTCGGCCAATTCGCGGCTTCTGGTGCAGCGCGAGATCAAGGACGCGCTGGTGGAAAAGCTGGCCGAGCGCGCTGCCGCCACCCAGCCGGGCGATCCGCTTGACCCGGCCTCGAAGATGGGCGCCATGGTCGATGCGAACCACACGGCCAATGTCATGCGCTTCATCGAGGCAGGCAAGAAATCGGCGCGGCTGGTGACAGGCGGCGGGCAGGTGAGCGTCAATGGCCGCGGCAGCTTCGTGCAGCCGACGATCTTCGACAATGTCGGCCACGGCGATCCGCTGGCGCGCGACGAAATCTTTGGCCCGGTGCTTTCGGTCATCGCCTTCGATGACGAGGAGCAGGCGGTGCGCATGGCCAATGATAGCATCTACGGGTTGGCCGCGTCGCTGTGGACCGACAGCCTGTCCCGGGCGCACCGCATAGCCGGCCGCCTGCGCGCCGGCACGGTTTCGGTCAACACCGTCGATGCGCTGAGCCCGATGACGCCGTTCGGCGGCATCAAGCAATCCGGCTTCGGGCGCGACCTGTCGCTGCATTCGTTCGACAAGTACACGGCGCTCAAAACGACCTGGATCAAGTACTGAGAGGCGGCGGAGACTTGATCCAGACCTTCAAACGGGCAACATAGCTGCCCATGCCGCTACGCTTCACGCTCAGACAGCTGGAATATTTCGTTGCCGTGGGCGAAGCCGGCTCGATTGCCAAGGCTGCCGAGCAGGTGAACGTGTCGCCGCCGTCGATTTCGGCTTCGATCGCGCAACTGGAGGCGGAGTTCGGCGTCCAGCTTTTCGTGCGCAAGCATTCGCATGGATTGTCGCTTACCGCCGGCGGCCGGGTGTTCCTCAAGGAAGCGTCACGGCTGCTCGCCAATGCCGACGCGCTGCACGACATTGCCGGCGATATCGCGGAAAAGGTGCGCGGGCCGTTGGCGATAGGCTGCCTTTTGACCTTCGCGCAGATCGTGCTGCCTTCGCTTAGGCGGAAGTTCGAAACGACCTATCCGGACGTGCGGGTTAGGCAATTCGAGCGCAACCAGGGCCAGTTGCTGGAAATGCTGCAGCGGGGCGAAATCGATGTCGCGCTGACCTACGATCTCGAACTCTCACAGGATTTCGCGTTCGAGCCGCTGATGCTGGTTCCGGCCTATGTGATGCTGCCGCAGGATCACAAGTTTGCTGGCAAAGCAGCGATCACGCCGGAGGAACTGGTCGACGAGCCGATGGTGCTGCTCGACCTGCCGTTCAGCCGCGAATACTTCCTGTCGGCCTTCCACCAGCGCGGCATCCGGCCGAATATTGCCGAGCGTACGGGCGATATCGCCGTGATGCGCACGATGGTGGCGAACGGGTTCGGCTACGGTATCGCTAACATGCGCCCGCTGAATACACTCGCCCCCGACGGCAAACCGATGGCGTTTCTGCCGCTGGCCGGCGATCTGCGCCCGCTGACCCTTGGCATCGCGCTGCCACATGCCGAGCACCGGACGCAAACGGTGCAGGCCTTCATCGAGCATTGCCGGCGCTTCGTCGTCGAACAGGGCGTGTTCGGTACCGAGCGCCTGGCTTAGCGGCTATATCGCCAAAGGCGCGGCCTCGGTCAGCCGCTGCAGCAGCTTTTCAAGCATGTCGTCGCAACGGCGCAACTGCTCGATGCTGACGAATTCGTCGGGCTTATGGCCCTGCGCCATCGAACCCGGTCCGCACACGACAGTGGGTGTGCCGACATCGCGGCTGAAAAGCCCGCCCTCGGTGCCGAAGGCGACCTTGATGGTGCCGTTGGCGCCGGTGAGCGACTTGACGAAGGCTACGGCCTGCGAAGCGGCGGGCGTATCGAGGCCGGGATAGGTGTTGAAGACCTCGATGTCGATGGCGGCTTCAGGCGCGATGGGTTTGGCCGCGTCGGCGATGCGGGCAGCTTCGGCGCGCAAACCGTCCAATATGTGCTCCGGGTTGTCGGCCGCGACGTTGCGGATTTCGAAATCGATCTGGCAGAGGTTGGGCACGATGTTGAGGGCTACGCCGGCATTCATCTTGCCGACGTGGACGGTGGTGTAGGGGATGTCGTAGTCGCCGTCGCGTGCGCCTTCGGTGGCCAGCCTGTTCTGTTCGCGGCGCAGGGCCGACACGAAATCGCAGCCGAGATGGATGGCGTTGAGCGCGAGCGGGGCCAGCGCCGAGTGACCTTCGCGCCCTTTGCAGAAGGCGCGCGCGCCGATCTTGCCCTTGTGGCCGGTGGCCACCTGCATGCTGGTCGGTTCGCCTACGATGCACAGAAGCGGCTTTTGCGGTGCGCCTTGCAGCATTTCGACAAGGCTGCGGACGCCGATGCAGCCGATTTCCTCGTCGTAGGAAATGGCAAGGTGAAGCGGCGTGCGCAATTGCATTGTCGATGCCTTGATGCAGGCGGCAAGCGCCGAAGCGATGAAGCCCTTCATGTCGGCTGCGCCGCGGCCATAGAGCTTGCCGTCGCGCTCGGTCATGGCAAAGGGCGGCAATGTCCAGTCCTGCCCGTCGATCGGCACGACGTCGGAATGGCCAGACAGCATGACGCCCGGGCGGTCGGCGGGACCGACGGTGGCGTAGAGGTTCGCCTTGTGGCCGTCCTCACTGTGGATGATGGTGGAGGCTATGCCGTGTTGGCCGAGCAGGTCGGTGACGAAGCCGATCAGGTCGAGGTTGGAGTCACGGCTGACCGTTGCGAAGCCGAGCAGTTTTTCCAGGATCGGGATAGTGTTCATTGGGGGTCTGCCTCATCGTGTTGGCGCTTGATAACACCCTAGGTCCGTTGAGTAGAAGTCGCATTTGGCTTTGCCTTGCATCGGTTCTTTGTGGGTCTTTGGCAAGGCCGGTTAGGCGGCTCCTAATCGGTGGAGAAGAAATCCGTAATTTTCCAAGCCGAGCTTCGACCTATGACTACAAGCACGGCACCAACCCAATGGCTGAGGGCCAGACCGCATGCGCGCCGGTGAGGCGCTTCAGGATGCGGTCGCAGGAAGGGGACTTGAATGCGCGATCCACGCTACGACATCCTGTTCGAGCCGATGAAGATCGGCCCGGTCACGGCCAAGAACCGCTTCTACCAAGTGCCGCATTGCAATGGCGGCGGCTATCGCGACCCTTCGGCGGCGGCGGAGATGCGGCGCACCAAGTCCGAGGGCGGCTGGGGCGTCATCTTCACCGAGCAGACCGAGATGCACCACACCTCGGAGATCACGCCGTTCATTGAACTCAGGCTCTGGGACGACGCCGACATTCCGGCACTGGCCAAGATGGCCAAGGCGATGCACCAGCATGGCGCGCTGGCCGGTATCCAGCTTGCCTATTCCGGCATCAACGGCCCGAACCTCTACACCAAGGAAGTGCCGCGCGGGCCGTCGGCGCTACCGATCCGCACCTTCACCAACGATCCGGTGCAGGCGCGCGCGATGGACAAGGAAGACATTCGCGACCTGCGCCGCTGGCACCGCAACGCCTTCAAGCGGGCCAAGCAGGCGGGCTTCGACCTTGTCTGCCTCTACGGCGCACATGGTTTCGGCATCATCCAGCATTTCCTTTCCACCGCCACCAACCAGCGCACCGATGAGTATGGCGGCTCGCTGGAGAACCGCTCGCGGCTGATGCGCGAGCTGATCGAGGAAGGCCGCGACGCCATCGGCGAAACCTGCGGGCTGACGCTGCGGCTTTCGCTGGACGAGATGATCGGCGAACTCGGCTTCGCCAACTCCGAAGTGCGCGACATGATCGAGATGCATGCCGACCTGCCCGATTTGTGGGACCTGGCGCACGGGGCCTGGGAGGACTGTTCCGGGCCGTCGCGGTTCAAGGAGGAAGGCGCGCAGGAGAGCCTCGTTTCCGGCATCAAGAAGCTCACTTCGAAGCCGGTGGTCGGCGTCGGCCGTTTCACGTCGCCCGACGTGATGGTGAAGATGATCAAGTCCGGCACGCTCGATTTCATCGGTTGTGCGCGGCCTTCGATCGCCGATCCGTTCCTGCCGAAGAAGGTCGAGGAAGGCCGCATCGAGGACATTCGCGAGTGCATCGGCTGCAACATCTGCATCACCGGCGACATGACCATGTCGATCTCGCGCTGCACGCAGAACCCGACCTTCATGGAGGAGTGGCGCAAGGGCTGGCACCCGGAGCGGATGCAGGCGAAGGGCGAAAGCGAGAGCGTGCTGATCGTCGGTTCCGGGCCGGCCGGACTGGAGGCAGCGCGGGCGCTTGGCGTGCGCGGCTATCAGGTGGCGATTGCCGAAGCCGGAACCGAGCTTGGCGGGCGGGTGGCGCGCGAATGCCGCCTG
>MKRZ01000042.1:23958-29301 GCA_001897075.1 Mesorhizobium sp. 61-13
GACGGGTGCGCGACTATCGCCAGTACCAGATCAGCCAAATGCCGAATGTCGAGGTCTATTTCGACAGCCGCCTGTCGGCTGACGATATCCTCGCCTTCGGCTTCGAGAATATCGCAATCGCAACCGGGGCGACGTGGCGGCGGGACGGTGTTGCGCGCGCACATGTCGTGCCGATGCCGATGGACCAGGCGATGCCGGTTTATACGCCGGACGACCTGATGGCGGGCAAGGTTCCATCCGGCAATGTGGTGCTGTTCGACGACGACCATTACTACATGGGCGGCGTGCTGGCCGAACTGATGGCGCGGCAGGGCGCAAAGGTGACGCTGGTGACGGCATCGGCCTATGTCTCGGACTGGACGCGCAACACGCTGGAACAGGGCGCGATCCATCGCCGCCTTGCCGAACTCGGCGTCGAGATCGTGCTGAACCGCGCCGTCACCAGCATTCGCGCCGATGGCGTGGTGACGACCTGCGCCTATACAGGAGCGGAGCAGGTTTTTGGCGCGGATGCGGTGGTGCTTGTCACCTCGCGCAGCCAGGATGACGGCGTGTGGCAGGAACTGAAGGCGCGCCGCGCCGAATGGGCCGACAACGGGATCCGCTCGATCAAGGTGATCGGCGATGCCGAAGCGCCGGGGCCGATCGCCTGGGCGACCTATGCCGGCCACCGCTTCGCGCGCGAACTGGACGAAGCCGATATCGGCGATGCGCTGCCCTTCCGGCGCGAAGTGACGGCGCTGGCTGCGGAGTGACGGCCTGAGCAACAAGGGCGAACCCGTTGGACAGGTTCGCCCGCTTTTGGTGCCAAATCAGGCGACCGGTCAGCCCTTGAGGATCATGTCGGCGGCGCGCTGGCCGATCATCATGGTCGGCGCGTTGGTGTTGCCGCTGATGAGCATCGGCATGATCGAGGCATCGGCAACGCGCAGCCCCTCGACGCCGCGCACTTTCAGCGTGGCCGGATCGACGACCGCCATCGCATCGGTGCCCATCTTGCAGGTGCCGACCGGGTGATAGACGGTCAGCGCCTCGGCCTTCAGGTAGGCGAGGATTTCGTCGTCGGTGCGTACGTTCTTGCCGGGCAGCATTTCCGCGCCACGGATTTCATCGAACTCGGATGAGGCGAAAATCTGGCGGGCAATCTTGATGCCTTCGACCAGGACCCTGGAATCGTGATCGTCGGAGAAGAAGCGGTGGTCGATGAGGATGTTGCGGTGCGCGGCATCGTTCGACAGCCGGATCTCGCCGATGCTTTTTGGCCGTAGCACGCATGTGTGGATGGCGTAGCCGTGGCCATATTCGACCAGCCGGCCGCGATGGCTGCGGTAGCCGGGGACGAAGTGGAACTGGATGTCGGGCTGGCCGTCGGAATATTTCGTCTTAGCGAAGCCGCCGGCCTCGACATAGTTGGTGGTGAGCATGCCCTTGCGGCGCGCAAAATACTGGAATGGCGCGGCGATCATGCTGGGCAGGTTCGGGAGAGACAAGCCGAGCGTCTTCGTGCTGGACGAGCGCACCGTGATCATGCCGTCGACGTGATCCTGCAGGTTCTTGCCGACGCCGGGGAGATCGATGACGGGATCGATGCCGATTTCTTTCAGTTCGGCGGCTGGGCCGATGCCGGAACTCATCAGGATCGCCGGCGAGGCGATGGCGCCGGCCGACAGAACGATTTCGCGCGACGCGCCAAGCGTCCTCGTAGCGCCCTCATGGCGGACCCTGACGGCTGATGCGCGGCCTGCGGCAACTGTAAGGTCGATCACCTCGCAATTGCTGAGCACGGTAAGATTGGGGCGGTTCAGCACCGGGCGGATGAAGGCGGTGTAGGCGCTGAAGCGCTGTCCGCGATCCTGCGTGACATTGTAGATGCCGAGGCCGAACTGGCTTTCTGCGTTGAAATCGCTGTTGGCGGGAATGCCGGCATTGGCACCCGCCTTGACGAACATTTTCGACAGGATGTTGGGATCACGCGGATTGTCGACCAAGAGTTCGCCGCTGGCGCCGTGGTAGCGCTGGTCCTGGCCGAGCCGATTGCGTTCGAGTTTTTTGAACACCGGCAGGACGTCTTCATAAGACCAGCCTTTGCAGCCGAGCGCGGCCCACTGGTCGTAGTCCTGTGCAGAGCCGCGAATATAGACCATCGAATTGATCGAGGTCGAACCGCCGAGCGCCTTGCCGCGATTTACCGGAATGCGGCGGTTGTTGAGGTTGGGCTGGGGAACGCCGACATAGCAATAGTCGTAGTTGGGGTTGCCGTAGAGCGAGAGGATGCCGGCCGGGACCCGGACGCGCACGCTGTCGTCGCTGCCGCCGCCTTCGACAAGGCAAACGCGGACGGACGGATCGGCGCTGAGGCGATTTGCGACGACGCAGCCGGCTGAGCCGGCTCCGATGACGATGTAGTCGAAGCTGTCTTGCGGCATGGTCACTCTGCGATGGGAGAAAGGGGCCGGGACGCGAACGCCCCGGCTGATAGGCGGTTGTTACTGGAGCAGCTGCGTCCAGACCTTGGTGACGAGTTCCTGCGCCGCCGGCGAGCAGGCTTGGCCCATCTTGACCGGAACGGTCGGGAACAGCTCAGGCGCGTTTTCCTTGTTGTAGAGGGCCTTGGTCTCGTCGATCTTCACCGGCGAGGAATGGCCGTAATAGTTGTACTGGTCGGTGGCGTTTTCGAGCGAGGCCATGAAGTTGATGAACTTCTTGGCGTTGTCGATGTTGGCCGCGCCCTTCGGCACGACATAGGAATCGAGCCAGCCGACGAGACCTTCCTTGGGCATGGCGTACTCGACGTTTGCCTTGTCGTTGCGGCGCACGCGCATGGTGTTGCCGTCCCACCAGAAATGCGCTGCGACTTCGCCGCTGCCGATGCGGTTTTCGATATTGTCGCTGGAATAGACGGCGACATAGGGTTTCTGGGCGAGCAGCAGGTCGAGAACCTGCTTCATCTTCTGCGGGTCTTCGCTGCAATATTCGATGCCGAGATAATTCTGGGCAGCCGGGATGACTTCATCGGGCTGGGCCAGGCTGGCGATCTTGCCCTGCAATTCCGCCGGCGGCTCGAAATATGTTTTCCAGCTGTCGACCGGGCCCTTGTAGATGTCGCGGTTGACCGTGTAGCCGGCGTTGCCGAAAGCGAGCGGGATGGAGTAGTTGCCGGTCGGGTCCCACCACGGCTTCTGCCATTCGGGCAGGATCTGCTGGTAGGCTTCCATCGAAGTCGCGCCGATGTCCTCGAGCAGGCCCGAGTCGATCATGATCTTCACGAAATGCTGCGACGGCGTGACGATGTCATAGCCGGACGATCCGGCCTGCAGCTTGGTCAAAAGGTCTTCGTTGGAAGAAAAGGCATCGACGGTGACCTTGATGCCGGTTTCCTTCTCGAACTTCGCGACCACGTCGGGCGCGATGGAATCGGCCCAGGCATAGATCGACAGACTGCCGTCGGCATGTGCCGACACGGTCAAGGCCAGACCGAGAGCGCACGCGCCAGCAAGCGCCTGCATGCGGTTTTTTATCGACATAGCATTCCCCTGTGAGTTTTTCCCGGGGGCAACGATAACAAACCACTGTCGGGGATAAATTTGATTCACCCGACGCGCTGATTAGGAAAAGCCTTTTCCTGCCCGGATACGTGCTGCAGGCGTCGTTGCTACAGGTAGAGGCTCTTGGCCGCCTTGGAGGACAAAAGCTCCTTGGCGTCGCCTTCCTGCGCGACTTTGCCCTTGACCAGCACATAGCCGCGGTCGGCGATGCCGAGGCCCATTTCGGCGTTCTGCTCGATCAGGAGAATGGTGGTGCCGCGGCGATGGATTTCCTGCGTGATCTCGAAATACTCGCTGATGAGCTTCGGCGACAGGCCGAGCGAAGGCTCGTCCATGACGACGAATTTGGGTTCGCCGATAAGCGCGCGGGCCAGCGCCACCATTGCCTGCTCGCCGCCGGAAAGCGTGCCGGCGACCTGACGCAACCGCTCGCGGATGCGCGGGAACAGGTTGGACATCTTGTCGAGTTGGGCTTCGAAGTTCGGCCCGCGCCCCGAAACGGCGTCGTAGCCGAGGCGCAGGTTCTCGATGACGGTCAGGCCGGGGAAGAGGCGGCGGCCTTCGGGGACGAGGCCGACGCCAAGTGCGGCAAGGTTCTCGGTGCCCAGTTTGCCGATGTCCTTACCCATCACTTCGACTGCGCCGCGCAAGGCGCGGACCACACCGCAAACGGCCATGAAGGTGGTGGTCTTGCCGGCGCCGTTCGGGCCGAGCAAGCAGACGAGTTCGCCCTGGCGCACGCTGAGGGTAAGGCCGCGCAACATCGGCACGGAACCGTAGGCGGTATCGACGTCCTTCAGTTCAAGCATGGGCGGCCGCCTTTCCGAGATAGGCTTCCTGCACACGCGGATTGGCCCTGACCGAGGCGAAATCGCCCTCGGCGATGCGGCTGCCATAGTCGATGCACATGACATGATCCGGGAAGGCGTCGACCACCTGCATGTCGTGCTCGATGAGAATGACGGAGAGATCGGGATGGACATCGCACAGGCGCACGATGTCGGCGATCAGCGCCTGTGTTTCGGTCTCGTCCATGCCGACCGAGGGCTCGTCGAGCAGGAGGAGTTTCGGTTGCGAAGCCAGCGCGCGGGCGATCTCCAACCTGCGCCGGTCTGCCTGGGCGAGCGCACCGGCCGGGCGATAGCGCTGCTCGTAAAGGTCGCCAGAACCGCTCTTCAACAGCGCCTCCGCCTTTTCGACGCAAGCGGCCATTTCGCGGCGGGACTTGCCCGGACGGAAAAGCGCATCCAGCACGCCGGTGGTGGTGCGCGTGTGCATGCCGATGATGACGTTGTCGAGGACGCTCAGGTCGGAGAACAGGCGCGACGACTGGAAGGTGCGGCCGATGCCGCGTTCCACCACTTCGTAGGACGGTCTGCCGGTGATGTCGGCCCCGTCGAACAAAACCTTGCCGGATGTCGGGCGGTAGACGCCGGTGACGACGTTGAACAAGGTTGATTTGCCGGCGCCGTTCGGGCCGATGACCGCAAGGACCGAACCCTTGTCGATGGAGAAGCTGACATCGTTCAGCGCGACCAGTCCGCCGAAGCGCATGGTCGCGTTCTCGACCTTGAGGAGGACGCTCATGGCTCGCCTCCATAGCGGCGCATGCGTTGCGGGAACAATCCCTGCGGGCGGATCATGAGGAAGCCGATGATGACGACGCCGAAGAACAGCAGGCGGTAGTCGGCGAAGGCGCGCAGCTTTTCCGGCAGGATGGTGAGCAGGAAGGCACCGACGATGACGCCGAAGATGTTGTCCATGCCGCCGACGATGACCATGGTCATGATGGTGACGG
>MKRZ01000043.1 GCA_001897075.1 Mesorhizobium sp. 61-13
GATCCGTGGCACGTTCGAGGGCGCCAAGCGCGTCGGCTATGGAGCGCGCGCCATCACAGAGGGCGGCTGGCAATCCGTGCCCAAGCTGTCCTTCCCCGGCGGTTTGTTGATGGGCTGTGCGGCAGGTCTTGTGAACGTGCCGCGCATCAAGGGTTCGCACAACGCGGTGCTTTCGGGCATGTTGGCGGCCGAAAATGTCGCCGAGGCCATCGCGGCGGGCCGCGCCAATGACGAGCTGTCAGCTTATGAAGATGCGTGGCGCGGCAGCGCCATCGGCAAGGATCTGAAGAGGGTACGCAACGTCAAGCCGCTTTGGTCGCGCTTCGGTACGATTGCCGGTGTCGCTGTTGGCGGGCTCGATATGTGGCTGAATACGCTGTTTGGCTTCTCGCCTTTCGGCACGCTGAAGCACGGCAAGACCGATGCGGCATCGCTGGAGCCGGCGTCCAAGCATCAGAAGATAAATTACCCGAAACCGGACGGCGTGCTGACTTTCGACCGTCTGTCCTCTGTATTCCTCTCAAACACCAACCATGAGGAAGATCAGCCTGTCCATCTTCAGGTCAAGGACATGGCCTTGCAGGAGCGGTCGGAGCACGATGTCTTTGCCGGTCCTTCGACGCGCTATTGCCCGGCCGGCGTTTATGAATGGGTGGATGCCGACGGCAATGCGGCCGCCGATCCATCGGCCAAGGATGTGCATTTTGTCATCAATGCGCAGAACTGCGTCCACTGCAAAACATGCGACATCAAGGACCCGAACCAGAATATCAACTGGGTTCCGCCGCAAGGCGGCGAAGGTCCCGTCTACACGAATATGTAGTGAACCATCGTCACGCCGTCCGGGGTACCGGCGGCGCGAAGCTGCGACGACAGCGGGTACTAGCCGCGCAGTTGTTCAGCTGAAACGGTCGCCGTTTCGTCTTCTTCATCAGGCCGGTCATTCCCGGGCTTGATCGAGAACTCGACCAAGACCGGAAGATGATCGGACCCAACGCTCTCCAGGCGCTCAGCGGAGTGGATGAGGATATCCCCCTTGCTGAACACGTTGTCGATTGGCAAGCCGGCGAAGCGCAGGGAATCCGGCAACTGCAGAAATAGCCAGGTTGCGCCGACCGACGGCATCAGCGTCAGGCCGCCAGCGTCGGCGATGTTGTGGGCCGCCGCGCTCCATGGTGTCGCATTAAGGTCTCCAGCCAGAATTGTTGTTGGAGCGAGCGAGGCGATGGACGGCGACAGCAGCGCGATCTGGCGCGCCTGTTCGAAAGGCCATGGCCAGCCCAGGTGGATTGCGGCAACGTCGATCTCAGCCCCGGCAAAATCGACGGTCGCCGTGGCCAGCGCGCCGCGCTCGAAGCAATGTGTTTCCGTGTCTTGCGCGAACGGCCGGCGTGAAAGAATTGCGGCGCCAAAAACGCCGTTTGGCCGCGGGCAGGTCACGCGATAGGGATAAGCGCTTTTCAGCAGGTCCAGTTTCCCGTCCCACATGGCCGAAACTTCGTCGAGAGTAACAACGTCGGGCGTAGTCCGCCCGATCAGCGACAGGACCTTTTCCGGCGTGCGATTGTCGAAGCGAAGATTGATCTGCAGGAGCCGATAGACTGCCCTGTCCGCAGGCTTGGCTTCGAATGCGGCATGCACAGGCTTCAGGCCAAGCAGGTTTAATGTATCCGTCGTCGTGGAAAACGCTGCGACTGCAAAGACCAGTGCCGAAAGGGCTTGCACCAGATGGGTGGTGGCCAACAGCGGCAGCGCCAAAATGGCCACCACGATGGCAAGGTGCACGCGAAAATGACCCAGTGAATCGAATGCGGGGTGCAACGATCCAAAAAAGCCCAGCAGCAGCGGAATGGTTGCCGCGGTCAGGCAAAACAGGATCGAAGACTGGAAAAAGGGTGAAGCCCGGCTCATGCGCGTTGATTGGCCAAGGAATTGCGGCTCATTGATGGTAAGGCCCGCAGTCCGTATGTTTCGGGCGAATTTTTGCGGATGACGATTGGAGCCGAGATGCGATCAGCCGTGAGGTCTTGGATAGTTTTGCTGGTGATCGCTCTGGGCACCAGTGTGCCGAGCACCCATGCCAGCGCCGAGACAACTGAACGTGTTGAAAACTACGCGATTTCCGGTAGCTCAGGCATCGAGCTTTACCGGTCGATTGGCGAGCGTGGTCCCAAGGCCGGCGTTGCAAGCGCTATAGCGCACACCAATTTCAAGCTGACATGGTCGCGGAATTATGTGCCCCAGGACGACGGCGGCTGCACCTTGGTGTCCGCGCGCCCAAAGCTCATCATCACATACACATTGCCCAAGCCTTCCGGGAAACTGCCGCCTGCCGTAAAAAAACAGTGGGACACCTTCATAGAAGGAGTCCGTCTCCATGAAGAAGTCCACGGCGTTCACATCAAGGAGATGTTGGCGGAAATCGAGGCTGCCACCATCGGCTTTTCAGTTGCCGACGACCCGAAATGCCAGAAGGTGAGAAAGGCGATCATTCCGTCGCTTTCACAGGCCTCAGTTCGACAAAGAGAGCGCAGCCGGGATTTCGACCGGGTTGAGATGGCCAATGGCGGCAATATGCACCGGCTGATCCTGGCGCTTGTGAACGGAGAACAATAGCCTTTCGGCTGGTGCCTACTGGAAGGCCGTTTCCGAAAAGCTACGCAATTTGCGCGAATGCAGACGCTCCATCGGCATTTCGGCCAGCTTTTCCATGGCCCGGATGCCGATGGTGAGATGCTGGGCCACCTGTCGCTTGTAGAACTCGGTTGCCATGCCCGGCAGCTTCAACTCGCCGTGCAGAGGCTTGTCGGAAACGCACAGCAGCGTGCCGTAGGGGACCCGGAAGCGGAAGCCATTCGCCGCAATCGTCGCGGATTCCATATCGAGCGCGATAGCGCGCGATTGTGAAAGCCGCTGGACGGGACCGCGCTGGTCGCGCAGTTCCCAGTTGCGGTTGTCGATTGTGGCGACCGTACCTGTGCGCATGATGCGCTTGAGGTCATATCCGGAAAGCCCGGTCACCTCCTGCACGGCCTCCTGAAGCGCCACCTGGATTTCCGCCAGCGGCGGGATCGGCACCCACACGGGCAGGTCGTCGTCGAGGACGTGATCCTCGCGCACATAGGCGTGGGCCAGCACATAGTCGCCCAACGCCTGCGTATTGCGCAGCCCCGCGCAGTGGCCGAGCATGACCCAGGCGTGCGGTCGCAGCACCGCGATATGATCGGTAATCGTCTTGGCGTTTGAAGGGCCGACACCGATGTTGACCATGGTGATGCCGCCATGGTTGGGCTTCTTCAGGTGATAGGCGGGCATTTGTGGCAGCCTGAATGCGACGGTATCGCTCGAGCGGCTTTCACCCGCTTTCGTTACAGTGTTGCCGGGCTCCACGAACTCTGTATAGCCGCCGCCGCCGGCCGCCATAAGCTCTCGAGCCTGGGCGACGAACTCATCTATGTAGAACTGGTAGTTGGTGAACAGAACGAAGTTCTGGAAGTGATTGGGCGTGGTGGCCGTATAGTGCGAGAGCCGGTGCAATGAGTAGTCGATGCGCTGTGCTGTGAAAGGGGCAAGCGGCCGCGCTTCGCCAAGCGCCACTTCGAAGGTTCCGTTGGCGATCTGGTCGTCGGTGCCGTCGAGATCCGGCACGTCAAACAGGTCACGGATCGGCCGGCGGATACGTTCAGCCGCAGCTCCGTCGACATAGCTGCCTTCAAGGAAGGCAAAATGCAGCGGTATCGGCGTTCTTGATTCCGAGACCATCACCGGAACGCCGTGGTTGCGGATGATCAGGCGAAGCTGTTCCTCAAGATAGCTCTGGAACAGGTCCGGGCGCGTGATCGTGGTCGAGAAATGACCCGGTGTCGGCATATGGCCATAGGCCTGGCGTGAATCCACCTGCGTGAAGGAATTGGTGACGACGCCTACTTCCGGATAAAAAGCCCGGTAGCGCGTGTTGATGTCTCCGCCCGACGCAAGAGCCGAAAACGAGTCGCGCAGGAACTTGGTGTTGCGCGCATAAAGCATTTGCAATGCCGCGACTGCTTCGGCGGGATCGTCGAAACTTTGCCGGGCGAAGGGCTCGGGCATCACGACGTTTTCAATGGCTTGCGGGTAGATTCGGTTTTCCATGGCCCACTATAGGGCCTTGTCTGGACAGTGGGGAGGGGGTGACCATCCTCCTCCATATATTGGTTACTGTTGCAGCTTAGCCGCGTTGCAAGCTGACAAGAAGGACAAAGCCGACGCCGTTTTTCTTCAACGCGGGAGCTTCGATGGTAGAGCCTGCATGGTCACGCATGCTGGGCACCGCCAAGACTGGAGCCGCCAGCACGAGCAGAATGCAAAATGCGCGCGGCAGCAACCGCAGGGCTTTGATGGCATTGTTGGAGAAGTTGTTCATGGTGGCGATCCAGATCTCGGTTTAACGGCCGAACTGGCCGCAAGTGGTGAAGCAAGCGCCTGACCGGGCCTCGTCCCAATGCCGAGGCTGGCGACTGGCTTCCGCAACGATGATCGCAAAGCCGATACCGAACAGAGTCGTGAGCAGGCAGACGATGGTGAAACGGCGAGCAAGCATGTCAGTCCCCTTTGTTGGACTGGACAATGCCTCCCGGCCCCTGAACCGCCTCTGAGAGGGCCGTTCATCTTCGGTTCAAATTTATTGACGGTGTTTTGACGGCTTGTTGCCTTGCGTCCACCGGCGCGCGGCCTATGTGCAAGGACATTCATCCATTCGGAGAACCGGGAATGACATCGCAGACAATGCCAATCGAACTTTACTACTGGCCAACTCCGAACGGCCACAAGATTTCGATCCTGCTGGAGGAACTTGGCGTCCCCTACGCAATCAAATACGTGAACATTGGCCGTGGCGAACAGTTCGAGCCGTCGTTCCTGAAAATCTCTCCGAACAACCGCATGCCGGCAATCGTTGATCCGGAAGGGCCGGATGGAAAGCCGATTTCCGTTTTCGAGTCAGGCGCCATCCTGCTGTATCTGGGTCGCAAGTTCGGCCGGTTTTATCCCGCCGACGAGCGTCAGCGTGCGGAGGTCGATCAATGGCTGTTCTGGCAAATGGGCGGGCTTGGCCCGATGGCCGGGCAAGCGCATCACTTCCGCCAGTATGCTCCTGAGAAGATCCCCTACGCCGTCGACCGCTACACCAACGAGGTCAACCGGCTTTACGGCGTGATGAACAAGCGCTTGGCTGATCGCGACTTTCTTGCCGGCGAGTATTCTATCGCCGACATGGCCGCATTTCCCTGGGTGAGGCCCTATAAGAACCAGGGCCAGGACCTGGATGATTTTCCGAACCTGAAGCGATGGTTCAACGAGATATCCGGCAGGACTGCCGTGATAAAGGGTGTCGAAATAGGACAGGAGCACCGCCGCAATCTGGCCGACGACAAGGAAGCGCAAAAAGTGCTGTTTGGTCAGAAGGCGCGAGCGTGAGCAAATAAGTTGAAGGCTGCCAGCGCAACCGGCAGCCTTCCAAACTGTATGCCGCTTACTGGCGGGCGAGATCCTCGCTCTTGCAGATCAGCCCACCCAACACGCAGCCCGACAGTGATAGGGTGTTGCCCGACACGCTTGCCTTGCCGTTGTAGGTCTTGCCTTCGTCGAGCTTGTTGACCGTGCCTTGATACTGACCGTTGGTGCCATTCATGCAGCCTATCGACTTGCCCTTATATTGGCCTGTCATCACGGTACCGCAGAATTTGGCTCCGCTGCCGGCATAGGTAATCAACGTGCCGTTCGGGCGCTTCCATGTTCCTTCGATGGGATCGGCCCACGCCGATCCGGCCGCCACGAGAATGGCGATTGCTGCCAAGCAAGACTTATAAAACATCGTCTCCTCCCTGTCGGCCAACGCGGTTCAGACCGCTTTGCCTCTTACGCAAACGTAAGTTAATTCAGTCTTCGCCAAAGAAAAAGCGGTACCGCAACGGAAGGCGGCACGTTTTTTGTGCCCATTTTTGCCCCTCATTCTGGTTCGATTGAAACCGTCACGACGGCCTCATGCTTTTCTGTGGTTAGCGAAGTCTTGAATTGCGGCTTTCGCATTTTCATCAATTTGAACGATAAACGGCGCGCTTGCTGGATTTCTATCCTTAACGAATTCCCACGTTTACCTATTGTTTTAGCTTTGTTTTCTTCAAGTTAAGCACGTCATTTAACGACGGATTCAAGCCCCTGCGGCATTCTCCAAATCATCGAACGGGCAGCCTCTACGGACCAAGCAAGGCGGCGCTCAGGAGCAGGACAGGGGATTGAAATGGCACGTTTTGAAATGCTTGAGGCTGGTTTCGGCACGATGGGCGCCACGGCGCAGGCTGACATTCTTTTCGAACTCGGCATGATGTACGCAACCGGCCGCGATTGCGCGGTGGATCCGGTTGCAGCCCACAAATGGTTCAACATCGCCGCGATCAAGGGTTCGGCCCGAGCAGCAGAATTGCGCTCCGAATTGTCGGCGACAATGTCGAAGATGGAAATTGCCCAGGCACTGCGCGAAGCGCGTGAATGGATGACCATGCACTGACGAATTGCAGTGCGGGGCTGCTCCAACAGCCCTGGCCATGAACAGGGAAGGCAAACGGGATTTCGTGGCGCGGGGGCGTCGGGGAAGCTTGTGCCAGCAAAGCCGCGACCGATCGAAACAAGATCGGCGCGGCTTTTGCTTTTTGCCGCAGCGTTGGCAAGCGGCAACTCTGGACAGGCAGGATGAAACAAGCAAATGTTGCGCATGATTGAACCAGCGCAGCCCTAAGTAGCGTTGCGCAAACAAGGGAGTGCAGCGCGATGAAGATGAAGTTTCTGGCCGGCGCCATTGTGGGCTTGGCCCTAGGCTCGACTGCCGCATATGCCGACGACATTACGATTGCCGTTGTCGGCCCGATGACGGGGCAGCTTGCCACCATCGGCGACCAGTTCAAGCACGGCGCTCAGGCAGCAGCCGATGCCATCAACGCCGCCGGCGGCGTCAACGGCAATCAGATCAAGCTTTCCATCGAGGACGACGTTTGCGACCCGAAACAGGCGGTGTCGGTTGCCAACCGCATTGTCGCCAACGGTATCAAGTTTATTGACGGACATGCCTGCTCCGGTTCGAGCATTCCGGCTTCTGCGGTCTATGCCGAGTCCGGCGCGCTGATGATGAGCCCTGCTTCGTCCAATCCGGTTCTGACCGACGACGCGGCGGCCAAGGGTTGGCCGACAATTATGCGACTCTACACGCGCGACGATGCACAGGGCAATTTCATCGGGCCTTGGATTGCCAAGAAGTATGCTGGCAAGACTGTCGTCATCCTGCATGACAAGAGCGCCTACGGGCAAGGTATCGCCGATGCGGTTCGGGCGACGATGAATGCCGGGGGCCTCAAGGAGGTCATGTATGAAGGCATCAACGCCGGCGAAAAGGATTATGCCGCGCTTGTCACCAAGCTGAAGGAGTTGAAGGCCGATGTCGTCTATTTCGGCGGCTATCACCCGGAGGCTGGCCTGATCCTGCGTCAGTCGGCAGAGCAGGGCTTCAAGTTCCAACTGATTATGCCAGACTCGATTGCTTCTCCCGAGTTCTGGCAGATTTCCGGCCCTGCTGGCGAAGGCACGATGTTCGTGTTCCCCTCTGATCCGCAGGCCAAGCCGGAAGCCAAGGAAGCCGTCGAGAAAATCAAGGCAGGCGGCTTCACGCCGGAAGGATTTACGCTGTTTTCCTACGCCGTCGTCCAAGCCGTTGCCGAGGGCGTAAAGCGTGCGGGCACCGACGACCCGATGAAGGTTGCCGAAGCGCTGAAGAATGGCGAGCCGATCAATACGGTGGTCGGCCCGGTGACCTTTGATGAAAAGGGCGACCTGAAGAACGCCAGCTATGACATCAACCAGTGGCACGACGGCAAGTACGCACCGATCCCACAGGATTGATGCCGTCGCGACGCAAAAAGGAAATGGCCGGGGCAACCCGGCCATTTTCGTTTTTCCTCAAGCCTTGTTCTCGTTGATGTCGGCTTTCGTCACGCTTCCTCGACGAACTTTACCAACACAGTGCCGTCGCTAACCTGTTCGCCTTCTGCGGCGATGTCGGCAATGAGGCCGTCATGCGGAGCTGCGATGGTGTGCTCCATCTTCATCGCCTCGAGGATCAGCAATGGCTGACCCTTGATGACGTTTTCGCCCTTGGCGGCCCGGACGACCTTCACCAGTCCGGGCATGGGCGCGCGCAGACTACCCGTTCCAGCCAATGCCTCCTCGGCACTTGCCAATGGATCAGGCACCGAGAATGTGTGGCCGACGGCCCCCTCGAACACGGTTACATGCCCCGGCCAGTTCGCCACGCGCTGGTCCCTGACCGCAGCAAACTTAATGGTGTCGCCGTATAGCTTGACTGTTGCGCCCTCCATTCCGGTGGTGAGCTTCGCCGGAACTTCGTGCTCGCCGTACTTCAAGCGGATTTCCCGCTCGAGCCCGTGGAAGTGGGAATACCCGCTTATTCCCGACCATGGATCGTCCGAGGCTGGCCGCTCGATGAGGCCCGATGCGGCGAATGCCGCAGCGGCCACAGCCAGGGAATTGGGCAAGGGGAGGGCGGTCAATGCTTCCTGATGCCTACCGATCAATCCGGTGTCGACATCGCCGGCCGCGAAGTCCGGGTCACTTGCCAATGCTGCAAGGAAGGCGGTGTTCACAGTGGAGCCGGCAACTTCCGTTCGCGCCAACACATCGCGCAACGCAGCAAGGGACGTTTCCCTATTGTCGGCATGGACAACAAGCTTGGCGATCATCGGATCGTAGAACGGCGATATGCTATCGTCGGCTCGTACACCGGTCTCGATGCGCATAGAAGCGCCTTGCGGCGCAACCGCAGGGAATTTGAGATGGTGCAGCGTACCTGTTGCCGGCAGGAAGCCCTTGGCCGCGTCTTCTGCATAAAGACGCGCTTCGAAAGCATGACCATCGAGCCGAATTTGGTCCTGCTTCTTCGGTAGTGTCTCGCCCGAAGCAACCCTTAGCTGCCACTCGACGAGGTCGATGCCGGTGATCATCTCAGTCACCGGATGCTCGACCTGAAGGCGCGTGTTCATTTCCATAAACCAGAAGCGGTCGGCTTGAAGACCCTGCGAAGCATCGACAATGAACTCGATGGTGCCGGCGCCGGAATAGGAAATTGCCTTGGCCGCCGTCACCGCCGCTTCTGTCATCGCTGCGCGCAATTCCGGTGTCATGCCGGGCGCAGGAGCTTCTTCGATGACCTTCTGGTGGCGACGCTGGGCCGAGCAGTCACGCTCGAACAGATGCACGGCATTGCCGTAATTGTCGCCGAAAACCTGAACTTCGATGTGGCGCGGCTTGTCGACATATTTCTCCACCAGCACCCGGTCGTCGCCAAAGGCGGTCTTGGCTTCACGCCGCGCGCCCGACAATGCCTCCGCGAAGTCGTCCGGGTCATCGACCCGCCGCATGCCCTTGCCGCCGCCGCCGGCGCGCGCCTTGATGAGCACCGGATAGCCGATCTCGCGCGCCTTGGAGGCCAGAACCACTATCTCCTGCGCCTCGCCATGATAGCCGGGCACAACGGGCACACCCGCTTTCTCCATCAGTCGCTTGGCTGCGTCCTTCAGGCCCATCGCCCGGATCGAGGTGGCGGAAGGGCCGATGAAGGTGAGGTCAGCCGCCACGACTTGATCAACGAAATCGGGGTTCTCGGACAGGAAACCATAGCCGGGATGGATTGCTTCGGCGCCAGTCTGCTTGGCGGCTGCAATGATCTTGTCGCCCCGCAGGTAGCTTTCCCCGACAGGAGAGGGGCCGATATGCACGGCTTCGTCGGCCATTTCTACGTGCAGGGCGCGCGCATCCGCGTCGGAATAGACGGCGACTGTTTTCACGCCCAGCTTGCGCGCAGTGCGGATGACCCGGCAGGCAATCTCGCCCCGATTGGCAATCAGGATTTTGGCGAACATCAGCGCAAACCTCCCGAGGCCGTTTGCATGTATGAGAGGACGTGAGCGAAGTTCTTGGGTAACTCTTGTAGATGGCGCATCGGTCACATCCTGAACACGCCGAACTTGGTTGTAGAGATCGGCGCGTTAAGCGCGGCGCTGAGGCTGAGCGCCAGCACGTCGCGCGACTTTGCCGGATCGACTATGCCGTCGTCCCAGAGCCGCGCGGAGGAGTAGAGCGGGTGACCCTCGCGCTCATATTTCTCCAGCGTCGGCTGTTTGAAGGCGGCCTCTTCCTCGGCGCTCCAGGTGCCTCCCTTGCGCTCGATGCCCTCGCGCTTGACCAGCGCAAGCACCATCGCCGCCTGCTCGCCGCCCATCACTGAAATGCGCGCGTTCGGCCACATCCACAAAAACCGCGGCGAATAGGCTCGGCCGCACATGCCGTAATTGCCTGCGCCGAATGAGCCGCCGATGATCATCGTCACCTTTGGCACTTGTGCAGTTGCCACCGCCATCACCAACTTGGCGCCGTCCTTGGCGATGCCACCGGCCTCGTATTTGCGACCGACCATGAAGCCAGTGATGTTTTGCAGGAAGATCAGCGGAATGCCGCGCTGGGAGCACAGTTCGATGAAGTGTGCGCCCTTCAGCGCGGATTCGGAAAACAGGACGCCGTTGTTGGCGATGATACCGACCGGCATGCCGTAAAGATGGGCGAAGCCGGTGACCAGCGTGGTGCCATAGTTTTGCTTGAACTCGTCGAATTCCGAACCGTCGACGATGCGGGCGATCACCTCGCGCACGTCATAAGGCTGGCGCATATCCGTCGGTACGACGCCGTAGATCTCATCCGGTGCATAAAGCGGCGGAATCGGTTTCTGCAGATTTAAGCCTATGGCCTTGTTCCGATTCAGGTTCTTCACGATCCGACGAGTGATGGCCAACGCATGTTCGTCATTGACTGCCAGATGATCGGCAACGCCAGATTCGCGCGTATGCAGGTCTGCGCCGCCAAGGTCCTCTGCGCTCACTTCCTCGCCGGTGGCAGCTTTGACCAGCGGCGGGCCACCGAGGAATATGGTTGCCTGCTTGCGAACCATGATCGATTCATCCGCCATTGCAGGCACATACGCGCCACCCGCTGTGCACGAGCCCATGACGCAGGCGATTTGCGGAATGCCCGCCGCCGACATGTTGGCCTGGTTAAAGAAGATGCGGCCGAAATGGTCGCGGTCGGGGAACACCTCGTCCTGGTTGGGCAGGTTGGCGCCTCCAGAATCGACAAGGTAAATGCAGGGCAGATTATTCTGCTGCGCGATTTCCTGCGCGCGCAAATGCTTCTTGACTGTGAGCGGATAATAGGTGCCGCCTTTGACCGTGGCGTCATTAACCACCACCATGACCTCACGACCCTCGACGCGGCCTATGCCGGCGATCATGCCAGCGGACGCGATGTCGCCGCTATACATGTCGAAGGCCGCGAACTGGCCGATCTCCAGAAAGGGCGAGCCGGTATCGAGCAGTTGCGCCAGCCGGTCGCGCGGCAACAGCTTGCCGCGTGCCACATGACGGTGGCGGGCTTCTTCCGAGCCGCCGCGCTGCACATGCGCGGCCTTGTCCGAGATGTTGGCGACCAGCGCCCGCATCTTTTCGGCATTGTTGCGAAAGGCTTCGGAGGAGGGGGAGAGTTGCGAATGCAGGACGGCCATCGCTAGACCTCTTCGGACATCATCTCGCGGCCGATCAGCCAGCGGCGGATTTCGGAGGTGCCGGCGCCGATCTCATAGAGCTTGGCGTCGCGCAGCAGGCGGCCCGTGGGATAGTCGTTGATGTAGCCGTTGCCGCCCAGGAGTTGGATGGCGTCGAGCGCGCACTGCGTCGCCTTTTCTGCGGCGTAGAGGATGCAACCGGCGGCGTCCTTGCGGGTGGTCTCGCCACGGTCGCAGGCCGACGCCACGGCGTAGACATAGGCGCGGCAGGCGTTGAGCGTTGTGTACATATCGGCCAACTTGCCCTGGACGAGTTGGAAATCTCCAATCGGGCGGTCGAACTGCTTGCGCTCGTGCACGTAAGGAACGGCCACGTCGAGGCACGCGGCCATGATGCCGAGCGGACCGCCGGCAAGCACAGTGCGTTCGTAGTCGAGCCCCGACATCAGGACTTCGACGCCGCGCCCTTCTTCGCCCAGCACATTTTCAAACGGCACCTCGACGTTGTCGAACACCAGTTCGCCGGTGTTGGAGCCGCGCATGCCGAGCTTGTCCAGCTTCTGTGCCACGGAGAAACCCTTGAAGCTCTTCTCGATCAGGAAGGCGGTGATGCCGCGCGACTTCCGCTCCGGGTCGGTCTTGGCATAGACGACGAGCGTGTCGGCGTCAGGCCCGTTGGTAATCCACATCTTGGAGCCGGTGAGCACATAACGGTCGTTCTTCTTTTCGGCGCGTAGCCGCATCGAAACGACGTCAGAGCCGGAGCCCGGTTCGGACATGGCGAGTGCGCCCACCGCTTCGCCCGAGCAGAGCTTCGGAAGATACTTTTCTTTCTGCTCCTTCGTGCCCCATCGATTGATCTGGTTGATGCACAGGTTGGAATGCGCGCCATAGGAGAGGCCGATAGACGCTGACGCGCGAGAAATCTCCTCCATCGCCACGACATGGGCCAGGTAGCCCATGCCGGTGCCGCCATAGAGCGGATCAGCGGTAACGCCGAGCAGGCCGAGAGCTCCGATCTCTTGCCATAAATGGTTAGGGAACTCGTTGCTGCGGTCGACCTCTGCTGCCAGAGGCGCAATCTTTTCCTGAGCAAAGCGCTGGACGAGGTCGCGAAGGGACGCGACGTCTTCGTCAAGCCCGAAGTTGAGCGCGTGTGTGTACATTGTCTTGCTCCCGGCTCATTGTTGCGCCGACGAGGCGCATTGTCATCGAAAGATATGTTTCGGTCACGCCTTCGACAGATAGCCGCTCACCCGGCCGGAACCAGACGATGACCCCGGTCATCATCTGGATCAGCGCCATGGCTGTCAGCCCTGTGTCGTCGATGTCGAAGCTGCCGTCGTCGCTACCGTCGCGCAAGATGGCGCGCAGTTCCTTCTCATAAGCGGTGCGCAGCTTGAGAATCTGCGTCAGCCGTTCGGGCGAAAGGCTGCGCAATTCCATGTTGGAAATGTGCGTCGACGGTCGCCGCTCAATATGGAACGCGATGTGGTTGGCGACATAGGCGATGAGGCGCGCCATCGGATCTGACTTTGTGGGTCGCGCGTCGTTCCAGGTTTCGAGCAGAGCGTTCATGTGCTCGCGCATGAGCGTGAAAAGCAGTTCTTCCTTGGTCGGAAAATAGCGGTAGAGCGCCGCCACCTGCACGCCGACTTCTGCAGCGAGTTGGCGCATCGATACGGCTTCGTAGCCGTAGCGCGCAATCAGCTCGACCGCTGCTTCGCGGATCGCTGCTTCCGTCTTTTCACCGTCCGAACCTGTCGTGCGCGCCATCGTTTCCCTCGTTGTCGAAATAATAAAACGAACGTTCAATTAATTCAAGAGGTAACAAGTATAGCGGGAGCAAGTCAGGATTAGCCGCGTCGTTTGGCCTCGCCGGGCTTTCGTCTTGTGATGCGGGCAAGGACAAGCGGTCCTGCCACCAACACCGCAGCCATGCCTGAAAAGGCAGCCAGGCTTGGCAGGTGTGAGGGCACATCGCTCAGGACAGGACGGACGAGGCTCGCCGTATTGAAGGATTCGGCGCTGTACTGGCACTGCACGAACGACGCATGGTTGCGCACCATGTCGACATCGATGCGCGAGATGAGGTCTTCAACTGCCTGATTTCCAGGTGAGGTCTGGCGCATATAGGCGAGCAGTTCGCGCGCCGCCGAGAGATAAGAATGGCTGCATTCGTTGAAGGGGCTGGTTTCG
>MKRZ01000044.1:0-24003 GCA_001897075.1 Mesorhizobium sp. 61-13
GTCCGGTGAGCCGTCGCCCAGTTGGGGCAAGGCGGAGAATGCAAGTGTCGGCGCCCGTCAGCCAAGAGCTGTGCGCAATAGCAGGAGCGGTATCGGAGCAGGCATTCTGGGTGGTGTCATTGCTCTCGCAGGAGCTGGCGCGCTTCAGTTCGCTGGCATTCTCGGCGCGCCCGGTTCCGCCGCTTTGGATGGCGTGAACAGTCAGGTCGCTTCTCTGCAAAGAGAAATTACCGCTCTTACCGAATCTCAAAACGGAGGCGGAGCTGCCGCCAAGGTTGATGGGTTATCACAATCGCTGGATCAGGTGAGGGCTGACCTCTCGGCATTAAAATCGGCTGTCGACGCAAGCACGCCCGCAGACGGCGCGGAGCTTGGCGCTCTGAACGACAAGGTCCAGCAGGTCGAGGCAGCGGTTACGGCGCTTGGCGAAGCGGCAAAGGTTGAGCCGGTCGATCTTGCGCCGGTCAACGAAAAGCTCTCTGCTCTGGAGGCATCGATCAAGTCGGCAACCGACGCCGCGACAGAACAAAGTGGTCGGCTGACGTCCCTGGAACAATCCTTCGCATCGCTTTCGACCACAGTTGAGGCGCAGGCTTCGCAGCCCAAGATCGCGCTGGCGATTGCGGCTTCCGCTTTGAAGTCGGCGCTTGATCGCGGCGCGCCGTTCGCAGCCGAGCTCGAAACCTTTGCTGCGATTGCACCTGACGCGCCGCAATTGGCGACGCTGCGAGCCTATGCGGAAAAAGGCGTCCCGACCCGCGCCGAGATTGCGGCAGAGACCGATGCCGCGGCCAATGCAATGATCGCGGCTGGGAGGCCGGTTGATGAGAATGCCGGTTTTGTCGAACGACTGATGTCGAGCGCAGAATCATTGGTGAAAGTGCGGCCAATCGGGGCCGTCGAGGGCGAAGGCGTTCCCGAAACGGTCGCGCGTATGGAAGTCGCGGTTACGCAGGCTGACTACGAGAGGGCTCTTTCCGAATATGAAAGTCTGCCCGACGCCGCAAAGGCGGCAGGTGCGGAATTTGCCGGCAGGCTGAAGGCGCGCATGGAAGTCGAAGCGCAGGTCGACGCGCTGATTTCCAGTGCGATGAAGACGTGAGGCGGGAGCAATGATCCGGATCCTGTTTTTCCTCGCTGTCGTCTTTGGCCTCGGCCTTGGCTTTGCCTGGCTGGCCGACAGACCGGGCGACATGGTTGTCACCTTCGACGGTTACCAGTACCAGGTAAGCCTGATGGTGGCCGCGGTCGCGGTCGTCGCGGCAGTTGCCGCAATCATGATCGCCTGGTGGCTGATCAAGTCGGTCTGGAACAGCCCCTATGCGATTGCCCGGCATTTCAGGGTGCGGCGCAGGGACCGGGGCTATCAGGCGCTATCGACCGGCATGATTGCTGCTGGCGCCGGCGACGGTGCGCTGGCGCGCAAGAAAAGCAAGGAAGCCGCCAAGCTGATCCGGTCAGACCAGGAGCCTCTGATCTATCTTCTTGAAGCTCAAGCGTCCCTGCTAGAGGGTGACCATGATGGTGCCCGCCAGAAATTCGAGGCGATGCTGGATGATCCCGAGATGCGATTGCTCGGTTTGCGCGGTCTATACCTCGAAGCGCAGAGGCTGGGTGATCGGACCGCCGCACGCCATTATGCTGGCCGTGCGGCTTCGGCAGCGCCGCAGCTAGCCTGGGCGGCGGAATCGACGCTTGAGGAACTGACCGCTCGCGGCGATTGGGACGGTGCGCTGACCTTGGTCAATGCCCAGAAGTCGACCCACCAGATCGAACGCGATGCGGCCAACCGGCGTCGTGCCGTGCTTTTGACCGCCAAGGCCGAAGGTTTGATGGACCAGGACCCTGTGGCAGCAAAGGCTGCTGCCTTGGAGGCCAATCGACTGCAGCCGGAATTCGTTCCGGCAGCGGTCATCGCCGCCAAGGTGCTCTTCCAGCAAAATGACGTGCGCAAGGGCTCCAAGGTGCTGGAGACCGCATGGCGCGCCGAACCTCATCCGGCAATTGCCGACCTCTATACTCATGCCCGTCCCGGTGATGCCGTGCTCGACCGCCTTGGCCGTGCCCGCAAGCTGCAGGACATGAAGAAGAACAACGCCGAGGCATCGCTCGCAGTGGCGCGTGCGGCGCTCGACGCCCAAGACTACAGGGCCGCCAGGGCAGAGGCGGAAGCTGCCATACGCATCGATCGGCGTGAGGGTGCCTATCTACTCCTCGCCGATATCGAAGAGGCCGAAACCGGAGACGAGGGCAAGGTGCGGCAATGGCTGGCCAAGGCCGTGCGCGCGCCGCGTGACCCGGTCTGGGTTGCGGATGGCGTGGTTTCTGAGCGATGGGCGCCGATTTCTCCTGTCACCGGCAAACTCGACGCATTCGAGTGGCGTGCGCCGACGGAACGACTTGGCCAGTTGATCGACAACCAGGCGAGCGCTCCGGAGATTGCCGTCGCGATTGCGGCCCCACCGGCAGACGCCTCGGAAGGCGGCAGTGAAGCGGCAAAGGTGGACGTGGTCGACCTGCCGGCAAAAGCGGCTGAGAAGGCCAAGAGCCGGGTATCGAAGGGGCTGGCTGGTCAAGCATCGACCGCAGGGCCGATCATCGTGGATGCGCCGAGGGACACGCCTGAGCAGGTGACGGCAGACGCGGCGGAAAACCATTTGCGCCTTCCCGACGATCCCGGTGTCGAGCCTGAAGAAGAAGCGGCGGCTACGCCCGGCCGGTTCAAGCTCTTCTGATGCCGGCGTTTTGAATTCAGGGTCTGACCCAAGACAATCTCGCGGCTGCATTTGCGGATTGTTGCGCTTGTCGGTAGCTTCGAACCAACCGGAATCAGTCGATGCTCGATCGTGTGCTTTCATTTCTGAGGGATTTGCCCGGCGGCGGCAGTGGTCAGCGCGAAGCGGATGACGATCCGCGAGTAGCTGCGTCTGCGCTGCTTTTTCACGTCATGGATGTCGATGGTGTTCGCCAGGACGCCGAGTGGGAGCAGTTCAAGGCCGTGCTGGCCGAAACCTACGGTGTCCGTGGCGATGAGCTTGCCAAGCTGGCGACCGCCGGCGAGATGGCCGATCGCGAGGCGGTCGATCTTTATTCATTCACCAGCGTCCTGAAGCGGCACCTCGATGTCGAGGAGCGAAAGGCGTTTGTCGGCCTGATGTGGGATGTCGTCTATGCCGACGGCGAACTGCATGAGCTTGAAGACAACACTGTCTGGCGTGTTGCCGAACTTATCGGCGTCGAGCGCCAGGACCGGATCGCCGCGCGCCGGAAAGCGGCTGCAAATGTGCCCGGCGCAACAGGTGCGTCAGACAATGAGTGATATGTTTCACTGAATCTAGGACGTCCTTTTCCCATGCTTGCCAGACCTCGCCCGAAAATTCTGATCGTTCTGCATCAGGAGACTTCGAGTTCGGGCCGCGTTGGGCACATGCTGATGGAGAAGGGGTTCGACCTTGATGTAAGGCGACCGCCGCTCGGCGATGTGTTGCCGGATACACTGGACGATCATGCGGGGGCGGTTGTTTTCGGCGGCCCGATGAGCGCCAACGATCCGGATGATTTCGTCAAGCGTGAAACCGACTGGCTCGAGATACCTTTGCGCGAGAACAGGCCGCTGCTCGGCATCTGCCTTGGTGCGCAGATGATGGTCAATCATCTCGGCGGCAAGGTTGAAGGACATGGAGATGGACTAGTCGAAATCGGCTGGTATCCGCTCAAGGCGACTGACGAAGGCAAAAAGCTGATGCAGTGGCCGGAAATGGTCTATCAGTTCCATCGCGAAGGGTTTTCGTTGCCCAAGGATGCCACGCTGCTCGCCACGGCCGAAGCTTATCCGAATCAAGCCTTCCGCTACGGCCAGCATGCTTGGGGCATCCAATTTCATAGCGAACTGACGCAAGTGATGATGCATCGCTGGGTGGTGCGTGGCGCGCATCGCTTCGTGCTTCCCGGGGCCCAGCCTGGCCGTGACCATCTTGGTGGGCGCCTGATATGGGACATGCATCTGAAGCGCTGGCTGGGCGAATTCTTGCAAACGGTCTTCGGTAAGGTTTCGGTGGAGCGCTGATTCTTTCGTTGTTCGCCCATCCACCTCACGAGTTGGCGCTTGTGAAACGTCCTGCCAATTTCCCGGCTATCCAGCTGCCGAGGGCACGAAAGGCGAAAGCGAGGGGGCGGTGGGGGAGGCACGAATGCTGACCGCTTCCGATTGCTCCGACCGCGCAATTCTGAAATAACTGTCGGTTGCGAATTCGCCAAAAAGTACCTCGACAAAATTCCTGCGCCTAAAGTAATTTCACTTGACAGAATAAAAGGCCTAGAAAATATTCTTACAGGGCAAGAAATTTGCGACTTATGCAAATTGCCCCAGCTTGACGCATTTCATAAGGGAGGAAAACCAATGGAAGCGGTCGGCATAAATCCAACTATCGACAGCAACTTGGAAGCACGCATTGCCAGAATGCATTCGCGCGACAGAACGGGGCTTGTGATATTCGTCCTCGCTCTTTGGTGCGCGCTTTTGTTCACGCTTTTCAGCATCTGGTCTTTCATATCCGTACCGGCCATTCAGATCATACTGGTAGTGGCTGGAGGGTTCGTCCTCTTGCTCAACACCGCAGCAATCGTTGCAATGCTGCGGCACTACGATGAAGACCGGCACTTCATTTATGGTCTCGATCTCAAGCATCTCGACGAGATGCGTAGGCGCAAAGGCTAACCCCGATGGCATACGAACCGAAGAAGCAGGGCCTGGCAGCCCAGATTTTTGACGTCGTCACTTTGCTCGTTCTGACTGTGGGGGCGCTCTATGTTCCCCTCTATATGGGGCTCGCGGGCGCCGCGAAAACCCCAAATCCAATCGAGAATCCGACATGGGAAGCTCTCGGCCAGAATGCTGCGGAACAGCGGCAATGGGAGGCGCTAGGCATTACCGATCCCGCGTCGGTAAACGACATGATCACCGCTCGTTTCGACTACAGCTTCAGTTGGGCGGCGCTCATCATCATGATCGTATCCGTGGTCGGGTACTTCGTGTTGGTGGTGCGGCTATCGGACAGGGAATACCGAGAGGTTCTGGACGAACGCTTCGGCTCGAAGCGCAAAGGGGGCTGACATGGATATCTGGAATTTTCTGGAATACGGAGCTTGGGCTCTGTCAGTGATTTTTGGCGCCTTTCTTCTCATCGACCTCATTCGTGTCGACACGACTTATGACAACGACCTGCTGACCTCCTCTCGCGAAGGCGAGATCGAGGCCACGCAGGAACGTCACACGATTTGAGAGGCAATCAAAATGGCAAACATCACAAATGATGCAGCGAAGCCGGAACGGCTTCAGCTGTTGCGCGTGCTGGGTCCTGCCCATGTTTGGGCGCTCGGCGTTGGTATCGTTCTGGTCGGCGAATATATGGGCTGGAACTTCGCCGTCGGCAAAGGCGGAATGATCGCTGGCCTGGTCGCATGCTGGGTCGCCGGCCTGCTCTACACCTGCGTAGCCATGATCGATTCCGAAGTGACCTCGACCGTCGCGGCTGCCGGCGGACAATATGCCCAGGCCAAGCATATCGTCGGTCCGTTGATGGCTTTCAACGTCGGCCTGTTTCTTGTCATGGCCTATACCATGCTGGAAGCTGCAAACGCCATCACGGTTGGCTTCCTGCTCGACACGGTCGCCGGCATGACGGGCCATTCCGGCCTGCACCAGCAACCGTTCATCGTCCTGGCAATCATGTTCCTGGCATGGCTGAACTATCGTGGCGTGCTTGCCACGCTGACGTTCAACCTGGTGATCGTGGCAGTGGCGTTCACCGCTATCTGCGTCCTGTTCTTCGCCATTCAGTTTGGAGCCTCGAATGTCCCGCTTGATTTCTCGGCGGTGACGGAAGAGCCGCTTCCCTATGGATGGCTGGGCATAGTGGCCTCTCTACATTTCGGCCTCTGGTACTACCTGGGTATCGAAGGGACCTGTCAGGCGGCCGAAGAAGTGCGTTCGCCAGCGCGCTCGCTGCCTTACGGAACCATGGCCGGGATCATGACGCTGCTGATTGCAGCTACCCTGACCTGGTATATGTGTTCGGGACTCATTCCGTGGGAATATCTCGGTCAGGCGGGAACACCGCTGTTCGACGCTGCCCGTGTGACCGGCAATGTCTGGCTGATGGTGCTTCTGTTCATTGGCACGATCTTCGCCACGCTTGCTTCGGCCAACGGCTGCATCAACGATGCATCACGTGCCTGGTTTTCGATGGGGCGTGACCGGTATCTGCCGAGCTGGTTCGGTGCCGTTCACCCGGTCTACCGCACACCGTATCGGTCGATCGTGTTCCTCGTGCCGATCGCACTGATCTTCGCACTTGGCGCACCACTTGATCAGGTGGTCACCTTCTCGATCCTGTCAGGACTTCTCGGCTATACGTTCATGACGTTCAACATGGTCATGTTCCGCCGCAAGTGGCCGCTCGACACGATCAAACGGGGCTACGTGCATCCGTTCCACCCGTTGCCGACGATCATTCTGCTGATCCTGTGTTCGTCCGCCTTCTTCGCCGTGTTCCTGGGGTATGGCACCCAGCTCATCGCGATGATGTGCTTCTACATCATTGCCTCGCTCTGGTTCCATTTCAGGCGTTACCAGTATGTACGCCGTGGCGACCAGTTCACCATGCCCTGGCCGAGGCCCCAGGGTTACTAAAAGTGGAGACGGGCAGCGGTTGCGCCGCTGCCCGTCTCGTACTCTACCGATAGCAGGCACTTTGAACGGCTTTCGCAAAAGCGCGATTGCTAGGACCCAGGGACACCCATGGCCACCAATATTGCCTTCGCAATTTTCGCCCTTGTATCTGTTGCCTGGCTGGTTGCGCGAGCCGTGCAGGACCATAGCAGCGCCTTGGCAATGCGAAGGGGTCTGTTGGATGAGGTTGCCGGCCTGTTCGGTGACGCAAGGATCACTCTCGCATCGGACTGTTTTCCACGTTTGCGCGCTCATCTGGCGGATGGGCGTGAGGTCAAGATCGAACTCATCGCTGACACACTGGTTTTCCGAAGGCTGCCGCAGCTTTGGCTTCAGGTAACGCTGGTTGAAACGGCTGCCAGGCCACGCCCTTCGCTTGGGGTTTTGGCCAGGCCAACGGGTGCTGAATTCTATTCTACCGTCCATGACCTGCCTCAATGGATCGATCCGCCTCAAATTGGCGCGCCGCTTTTGATGCGTGGAGATGGGCGGGCATCGCCCGCGCAGATTGAACGCGCGTCGGCCCATTTTCGCAGCCTGTTTTCAGATCCAACCGTGAAGGAGGCAACGATCACGCCCCGCGGTGTGCGGTTGATCCGTCAAGCGGCACAAGGAGACAGGGGCTCCCATCTGCTATTGCGCCAGACCCGGTTTCCATTCGCCGCGGTATCGCCTGAAATGGTCCAGCGGGCGATTTCCGAGGCAGAGGCGCTGCGGCAGACCTTGTCGGACGAACAATCCGCTCCAGAGGCGGTGCAACTTCGCGCCCCCGTTTCCCGTTCGAGACAAGGCACAAGCCAAGGTCCAGCGCGTCTCGGCGATCCGATCCGAATTTAAACCGCCCTCACAGGCAGTGGAACGAAGGCGATGGCCAAACCAATCAATCCCTATGCCGTTCTGGCGCTAGCGATCCTGCTTCCAGGAGCGGGCCACGTAGCTATTCGGGAAGCTACGCGTGGTCTGGTGTTCGCCCTGTTTGTGGCCTTGTTTTCGGTACTGACCTATATGACGACGACGCCGGACCAGTCGTTTATCGGCCGGCATGCCGGAGGCCTCTTCGTCTGGGCCTTGTCTATTCCCGACGCATATCGCCGCGCTGCCTTGAAGGCGCGCCAAAGCGATACAAAAGCGCCGCTAGCATGATCCAGATCAGCGCGCCTTGGCTTCTTCCCGGTTCTTGATTTTCGAGGCCTGAGCAACCGCAACCGGGTCGGTAGCATCCTCTGTCGTCTCGCTTCCATATCGCGATGCGCTGGGCGAGTAGCCCGTATGGCGGCGAAAAACCCTGCTGAAATGGCCAGGGTTCACGAACCCGCATCGGTAGCCGATCTCTGCTACCTGAAGGTCGCTGGCATTCAATAGGGTCTTTGCGGAGTTGACGCGCAAGGATGTGTAGGCCGCAAGCGGACTTATGCCCAGCTCCACCGAGAAAAGCCGCTCCAACTGCCGTCTGGACACCTGCATTCGCCCGGCGATCTCGGTGACCGAGAGCTTTTGCTGCAAATTGCTCTCCATGATGAGCAGCGCACGCTTGATCAATCGGCTTGTAGCCTTGGGGAAAAGGTCGCCCACCGGCTGCGGATCGCGGACACTTCTTATCCTGTCCAGCACAAGAATATTCGCAGCTTTTCGTGCTGCTCTGTCGCCCAGATACCTTGTCACAAAATAGCTGGCGAGGTCGGCCGCACCGGTGCCCCCAGCGCAGGTCGCCCTGTCGCGGTCAATCGTATAGAGGCTGTCGGCGCCTGCGTAGACATTCGGGAACGAGGCCCGGAAGTCGTTTATGTGAAACCAGCTCACGCAGGCGCGGTAGTCGTCCAACAGGCCATGCCGGGCAAGAAGAAAACTTGCAGTGCACAGCCCGGTTATAGGTAAGCCCAGCTTTGCCGCATGCATCAGGAAATCCTGCTTGTCGGTGCTGAGGCCATCCCCGACCTTTAGCAGTCCTCCCACCACGACGATGTGGTCATAATCTTCAGGACGGCCAAGCGCCTGCGTCGGCAAAATATCCACGCTACAACTCGAGCGGATAGGCAGTCCGCGCTCGCCGACGATTTGCCAATCAAAGGCAACGCGGCGGCTGCGGTCGCCATCGTCTCCTGCCAGGCGCAGCGTATCCAGGAACAGGGATAGCGGCGAAAGGGTGAAATCCCGTGTGAGGAGGAATGCAAATCGTGCGGTCATGCGATGCCTTTGCCTGCCTGCAGAATACGACTTGAAGAGACCATGTTCCAGCTTGATGTCAAAAATCGGAACTTGGCTTTTGCCAGTATCGCCAAGCCGTTTCCGAAAAGCCGACACCGAGGCCGTGACGGACCCGATGGCCACAATTCGACGCTTAGCCCATGTAGTAAGCTTCGCATAGCCTGTATGATGAGGTATTGACAGCCTGTAATATAGCTGTCAACTTCAACCTCGCAGACCAAGCTACGGTCCAGGTACTGCCAAGCCCGTTTCTGGGCTCAAATAACGGAGTGGGAACCGATGTCACAGGGAACTTCGCGACCTGCGGGTCGCCTATTCATGACGCGGCGTGTTGCATTGGCAGCCGCGACCTTATTGGCCACGACAGCGTTCACGTGGTCCACTCAAGCACAGGAAGCCAAGACGATTGCAGTGAGCTTTCCCAATTCATCGAAGATCGGCGCGGTCATCACCACGCTCGATCAGGCGAAGCTCAAGGCGGAAGAGATGGGTTACAAGCTCGTGGTCGATGATCCGGGCTCCGACATGAACAAGCAGATCAACACCATCAAGACGTGGATCGAGCAGAAGGTTCCAGTCATCGTGGTGAACGTGCCAAACCCGGCCGCTTTCGAAGTGCTCGCCAAGCAGGCGAGAGAGGCTGGGCTCTACTGGATCACCTATGGCGATCGCATCCAGAACCAGGATGCCACAGTCGGCTATGACCAGTACGCTGACGGCCGCAAGCTCGGCGAATATGCGGGCAAATGGATCAACGAAAACCTGGGCGGCAAGGCGCAGGTTGCCGTGCTCGGCTTTGATTTGATGATCTGGGGCCAGAGCCGCACCAAGGGCATCGTCGAAGGTCTTACGGCATCAGCGCCGGAAGCCAAGATCGTGGCCAACCAGAATGCCATTACGCCGACCGAAGGATTGAACGTCACTCGGACCATCCTTCAGGCAAATCCTGACGTCAACGTCATTGTCGGTGTCGAGGACCCTGCAACCGAAGGCGCCTACAAGGCATGGATCGCGACCGGTCGTGATCCCAAGCAGAAGGGCGTTTTTATCGGCGGCATGGATGGCACCGTACCGGCGCTGAATCTGCTCAAGGAAGGCGACAACATCTACCAGGCTTCGATGGCCATTCCGCTCAAGCTCGTCGGCGACGCAATCGTCGAAACCGCTGACAAACTTATCAAGGAAGGCAAGGCGCCCGACAACATCGTGCCGCTCGAACTGGTCACTCCAAAGTCGCCGGCTGCCGACAAGTACCTGCAGGAACAAGGCGCGCAGTAAACGGTCTCGCATGAACCCATTCGTCGCGGCCGCCCTGGCCGCGACGACACGCCTTCGATGGCCTTGCTAGGCATTTGCTGACGATAGACAATGACGGCTGGGAGGAGGACGGATGGCGTTTGCCGTTGAAGGGTTGTTCAAGTCCTATGGCGCGGCTGCGGTGCTTCGCGGCGTTGACCTCGCTGTCGAGGATGGTGAAATCCATGCCCTTCTCGGAGCTAACGGCGCCGGTAAATCCACTCTCATCAAGTGCCTGTCCGGTGCGGAGACGCCGGACGCTGGCCGTATCCGGATAGGCGATGCCAACTTCCCCTCACTCAATCCGCGCGAGGCGCGCGAAGCAGGGGTAGCCGTAGTCTATCAAGAGCTTTCGCTCGCCCTATCCCTTACTGCGGCGGACAATATCTTCCTTGGGCGTGAAAAGCGCATTGGTCCCTTTGTGCGAAAGTCCGCACAACGGCGTATCGCCGTCGACATGCTGCAAGACCTGGGCGTTCAGATCGATGTCGATAGCGATCTTGGCAGTGTCGGCAACGCCGAGCTTCAGTCGATCGAGATCGTCAAGGCACTCGCCTCCAATCCCAAGGTTCTGATCCTCGATGAACCGACCGCCGCACTTTCGGAACGCGAGGCAAACCGCCTTGCCGATCGCCTGAAGCAGCTCAAGAAGCTCAAGCTGCCGGTTCTCTATGTTACGCATCGGCTGAGCGAGGTTTTCGCGCTGGCCGACCGGGTTACAATCCTGCGCGGTGGGCTGGCCGTGCTGAGCGGGCGCGTGGCCGATCTCTCGCATGAGGAAATTGTCGCTGCGATTGTCGGCCGCTCTGTAGACCGGTTGCGGCCCGATGAGCGGAACTTGGGCTCTGACGGCAATGGCCCGCTGATGGCCGTCCGCGATCTGGTTGCCAATGGAATTGGGCCTATCTCGTTCGATGTCCGGCCGGGCGAGGTTCTAGGTGTCTTTGGACTGGTGGGATCAGGGCGGACAGAACTGCTCGAGTCGCTGTTTGGCGCGCGTGACGTTCTCGGTGGCACCATCGATCTCGGCAAGGGGGCCGTACGTCCAAAAAGCCCGTCCGAGGCGTATTCATGCGGCTTGGCGCTGGTCCCTTCCGATCGCTTGCGCAAAAGCATGTTTCCGTCGCTCACTGCTGCCGACAATCTTTTGGCATCCTCGTTTGGACATGTCGCGCAAGGCTGTGTCCGAAGGCGAACACGCGAGCAAAGCCTGTTTGGCGACGCTGCGGCAAACCTCAACCTGCAACCGCGCCGACCTGATCTGGAAGCCAGGCGCTTTTCGGGCGGTAACCAGCAGAAACTGGTCCTCGGACGCTGGCTGAACTCGGCAAAGGACTGCCGGGTTCTGTTGCTCGATGAGCCGACGCAGGGCGTGGACGTGGGTGCGCGCAGCGAGATCTATGCAGCGCTTCGCGCTGCCGTCGCTGCAGGTGACCGGGCGGTTGTTGCCACGTCGTCCGAACCGGAAGAACTGATGCAGATCGCGGATCGGGTCATCGTCTTGTCGCATGGCCGGTTGGTCGGCGTGCTCGATAGCCGCGATATCACCGAAAAGAGACTGCTTGCGCTCGCGCACGCGGTCGAGGACGAAGGGAAGCTCCTTTCATGAATGCAGCAAATCCAACCGTCTCCTCCGGCAGTTCCCGCTTTGCCTCGATGTTGAGCGCGGACCTGATCGTCAACAACATCCTGCTGGCGGCGCTCGCGGTTCTGATCCTCTACTTTTCGCTGAGCAGCCCGCACTTCCTCACCTTCTCCAACTTCACCGTTCTGCTCACAAATTACGCGGCTATCGGCGTGGTTGCGGCAATCATGACATTGCTGATGATCGCGGGGCATGTCGATCTTTCCGTCGGGTCCAACATAGCCTTCTCAGGCATGATGGCGGCGCTATCGATTACCGTGTTTGGCGTTCCCCCGGTTATCGGCATCTTCGTCGGAGTCGGAGCGGGCGCGCTGGTCGGGGCCATCAATGGCTTTGCGTGCGGCGCACTTCGCCTCAGCCCGATCATCGTGACGCTTGGCATGCTGAGCCTTCTGCGTGGCACGACACTGCTGATCAATCCGACCGAGGTCTACGGCCTTGGCGACACGTTCTTCTATATCGGCAACGGAAGCTTCCTTGGCATTCCAATCCTGCTCTGGGTCGTCGGGTCGGCTTTCGCGGCTTCTGCCCTGTTTATCTCTGCGAGTGTATGGGGCCGCTATGTCTATGCCATCGGCGTCAATCCGCAGGCCGCATTCCTGGCAGCGCTGCCGGTCAAGCGCTTGCTCTTCTCGCTTTATGTCGCCACCGGCGCGGCAGCAGGCGTGGCGGACGTTTTGCTTGCCGCTCGCCTCGACGGTGTTTCACCAGGCGCGCTTGGTCTCCAGATGGAACTGCAAGCCCTCACAATAATCCTGCTTGGCGGCGTAGCCTTTGCAGGAGGGCGCGGACGGATATTCGGCGTGATTACGGCCTGGGTGTTTTTGGGGGTACTCGAAAACGGGCTGACACTGCTCAACGTACCGCCCTTCATCCAGCTGGTCGCCAGTGGTTTGGCCCTGGTGTTCGCAGCGAGCATCGACGCGATCGGCACCTATGTTGCCCCGCGCATGGCCAGACGCCGTGCGGTGGCCGAGCAGATCGAGGCGGCGCGCCAGCGGGCCGCCAACGCTTCCGCCTCCTGACCAACTTTCCAAAGGGAGCACCGCAAGGTGCTCCCGCACATCCATAGTGTCCGCCCGATCGCCTATCGGAGGGAGGTCGCGCGATGTCTCCAATACTGTCCAAGGAGGAAACTTTGTCCCGGGTAGTCATTGCATTGACGGGAGATATCTATCCGACGCGGCCTTTGACGCCGCTACCCGCCGAAGTGCGTGCGGTCTTTGACATTCTGCGAAACGCAGATGTTGCCGTCGGAAATTTCGAGATTTCGCTGACGGACAAGGGGGCCCCGCTTGAAAAGCTTCTTGCCATCCGTGCGAATCCGGAAGTCGTGCGAGACCTTCCCGAGCTGGGGTTGGATGTCGTGACGGTGGCCAACAATCATGCCATCGACTACGGCTGGGATGCTCTTCGGGATTCGATGGATAGGTTGCAGGCGACTGGCCTGCGCGTTGTCGGTGCCGGGTCAACTGTAGCCGAAGCCATGCAGCCGACCGTCGTTACTGTCGACGGCGCGCGCATCGGGATTATCGCTTTCTCGTGCCTTCTTCCGGCTGGAATGGCCGCCGCGCCAAATCGGCCCGGATTGTCGCCGATCCATGTTCATTCAGCCTATGAGATCGACTCGACCTACCAGATGGAAGAACCCGGCGAGCTTGCCATCGTCAAGGTTCGCACATGGCCTGACGACAGCGATCTCCGGTCGGCGTGTGATGCGGTTCGCTCACTCAAGAGCGACTGCGATTTTGCAATTGTTTCCATTCACTGGGGTTTTGGTTCGGGCGAACAGTTGGCCGATTACCAATGGCCCGTTGCAAGGGCGTTGATCGATGCAGGCGCCGATGCCATTCACGGCCATCACCCGCATGCCATCCATCCCGTCGGATACTATTGTGGCAAGCCCGTCCTGTTCAGCCCCAACGTGCTGGTTGGGCAACAGGTGTTTCTGCCGGCGTCGCCGCAAGTTCAAAAGATGTGGTCGGAAATGTCGACCGATGGATATGTCGCTTGCCTTGTCTTGACCGGGCAAGGCGTCGAGATCGAGCTCGCGCCCATCGTCCTCGATAGCGATCGTCTGCCCAGACATGCGCTCGGTGCCGACCGTCGGCGGATATTCGAGCGACTGGAACGGCTGTCGAAGGCACACGGTGCTCGAATTACCGACAACGGGGAACGCATCGCGGTGATGCCGTCCTAAGCGGCGTCACCCAACAAGAGCGTCTATTTTCTCAATCACAGCTTTTGGAATTGTGAGGCCGTCGAGGGCCGAACGCTTTCTGTTCTCATACCGGCGATCAGCGGGAAGGCGGGCGCCGGGCTGTTCGGTGATTTTTCCGAAGATCAGCTCGGCATGATCGAGCGCGCCCTTGGCGCCCAACTGCACCGGATCCATCGCGATAATCAGTTCGCCGCCTCTGGGCGGGCCGCCGTCCTTGTTGTCGGTTTCCCCAGCCTGGTAGCTGAATTGTTCGCCGATCAGGGAAGCGGCCAGCAATTCCACCATGAGTGCAATCGCCGACCCCTTGTAACCTCCGAAGGTCAACATCGCCCCTTTGAGGACCTCGTTCGGGTCGGTCGAGGGTTGGCCGTTCTCGTCTATGCCTACGCCTTCCTTCAGGCGATGTCCGTCACGCGCAGCAAGCATGATTTCACCGCGAGCCTGGACGCTTGAAGCCTGGTCGAAGATCATCGGCCCCTTGTCGCCGCGAGGCCATCCGAAGGCCATCGGATTGGTGCCGAAGAGTGGCTTTGTGCCGCCGGCAGGTGCAACGAACGGCAGGTAGCCGGTGAAGGCCATTGCACACAGCCCCTCGCTGCAGATCGATTCCAGATCCGTCCAAAGGGCTGAGAAGTGGTGGACGTTGGTCACCGCCAGCGCCGCGATGCCACTGCGACGCGTGAGGGCAATGAACTCGGTTCGGGCAGCTGCGAGTGCCGGCGGGGCAAATCCGCCTGCGCCGTCGACCTTCATCGCCGAGGGCGCGAGTTGGCTGACAAGGGGCTTGGCACTGCCGTCGACTTTCCCGCTGCGCAGCGAAGCAACATAGCCGGGCACTCGGAACAGCCCATGAGAGGGAGCCCCGTCCGCCTCTGCCGCGACAATGACATGCGCGACCTGTGCTGCAACCTCGGGGGAACATCCGTTCGTCTCGAGGCAAGTGGCAACCAGGCGCTTCGCTTCTGAAATGCTGAGCGTTGTGTTCATTTTGTATTCCTGTCCAGGAGATGGCGAACAATGGCGCGGGCAAGGATGGCGGCGGCGTCGCTGAGGCAATGTTCCGGCACGCGTTCGTCCGCGCCGTTGGCGCGCGAAACCGAAATGTCGGATTCGCCTGCGCCGAACATGATTGTCGGGATGCCGGCGTTCGAGAACCAGCGCGCGTCCGTGTAGAGCGTCGATACGGCGAGTGGCAAATCGCGACCGTTGGTTGATTTTCCCTCTTCCGAAAGAATGCGCACGAATGCGTCCTGGTCCGGGGCAGGGCGCATGGGTTCTGCCATCCGCACGGTTTCCACCGAAAGCGTGGTGCCGCGCGACGATGCCGTTTTGGAGAATATCCCTTCGAGTTCAGCCCGTGCCACGCCTAGGGTTTCCTCAGGTGTCAACCGTCTATCGACCCAGATTTCAACTTCGCCCGGAGACATGCCAAACACCGTGCCTCCCACCGTTTTGGTGACGTTGAGCGTCGGCTTGACGGGCCCCTCGCTTGATATCGAGAGAGCGTCGGCAAAGGCGTAGATGTCAGCGCAGACTTGGGTCGCGCGGCGCATTGCGTCTTCTTCCGGCCTGACGATCGACTGGTGGCATGAAGCGCCTGAAATGCGCACTTTCAGTTGGACGCAGCCATTATGTCCAACGGTAATGACATCGGTGAAGCCGGGAAAAATCGCCAAAGCAGGCCGCAGGCCCATCTCGTTCAGCAGATATGCGGCGCCATGATCGCCGCCCGATCCTTCGTCGCTTGTCACCGCGACCAGCACCGTCCCAAAGGGGGCAGCAAGATGTGCCGCGGCGGCGGCATGAATGAAGCAGGCGATGTCTGACTTCGAAACGACCGAGCCTCGTCCATAGATCAGGCCATCCGACTGTTCGGCCCCGAAGGGATCGCGTGTCCACCCGGTGCCGCCAGGTGATGTATCTATGTGGGCGCAGAGCAGCACATCGGGGTATTTCGTTCGTTTTCCGAGCCATCCCAGGATTGTCGGAAGCTTTTCGCCCGCATCGTCAAGCGGTTCGTGCCGTTCCACATCAAAACCATTCTCGCGCATTGCCGTTTCGACAAGACGAGATCCTGCAAGGCATTGGCTGCTCTCGTGCGTCTTTTGCCGGATCAGGTTGCGGAGCAGGTCCACAATCGCCGCCTGTCGGTTTTGCGCATCGGTTGCGGCGAAATTCACCGCCTCGGCGCTTTGATGGGCGGAAGGAATTTGCGGCACGTCGACCATTTATTTCTACCTATAATCTAGCTGTTATATCCTATATTATAGGAGTGAGGATCTTGCAAGGTTAGCTCCGAATCCGAAGAGGCGGCGCAAGACAGCTTCAGCGACCTACAGAGATAGGTATTGACAACCTGTATTATAGCTAATAGCCTGACTCGTGAAAGATGACGATCTAGCTGATCGCCAGTCAAGCAATGTCCCGGATCGGTAGTGACCGCCAAGGGAGCAACGGAGAGGAAGCCGCCTTGCCAGTTTCACAAGAAGTTCAGAACGCAATGAACGTCATCTTCAAGGAAGACTCCACGCTTTACGCGGCAAGGGGTTGGGGACAGCGCAGCGGCTATGGCAAGTCGATCGCGATCCTCAATATCGATCTCGCCAATGCGTGGACCCGCAAGGGCTATCGCTTCACCTGCGAAGACATGGACGAGCAGATCATTCCGGGCACGCAGCGCCTGATCGCCGCCGCGCGCAAGAAGAACCTGCCAATCATCTACACGACCACCGCATTCTGCAGTCGCTTCGACATCGGAGCCTTCCCGCTTCGCGGTCCCTGGGAAGACCTGATGCTTGGCACGTCGGGCGTCGAGATCGATGACCGCATCAAGCCGGTCGACGGCGTCGATACGCTCATTGTCAAAAAGCGGCCAAGCGCTTTTGCAGGCACTCACCTCGGCGGCATTCTGCGCGCCGGTGGCATCGACACGCTGATCTGCACCGGCGTCACCATGGCAGGCTGCGTTCGCCACACGGTGGAAGACGCGCTCGGAGAGGGTTTCCGGACCGTGATCGTTCGGGAATGTGTCGGCGACCGTGTGGCCGCGGCAATCGAATGGAACTGCTTCGACCTCGACCAGAAATATTCGGACGTGGAGCCGCTCGACAAGGTCATTGCCTATATCGAGGGTAACGAAGTTCCGGTTTATCAATACCCGCTCTGATTACGCGGCGTTGTTGCAAGGCAAGCGGGAGGGGTCGATGGGTTACCGTCTCGGGATCGATGTCGGAGGAACGTTCACGGACCTTGTTCTGGTGAGCGACCACGACAATTCCTTTAATGTGGCGAAGGTGCCGTCGACCGCTCCCGACCCGTCTTTGGGCGTAATCGCGGGCATCAGGAAACTCGCGTCGATCGCAAAAATCGACCCGAACGAAATCCACTCGCTGATGCATGGCACGACGGTGGCGACCAACGCCGTCCTGACCGGGGACGGCGCCCGCGTCGGCCTCATCACCACGCAGGGTTACCGTTACGTCCTGCAAATCGCGCGCTCATTCATCCCCGGCGGTCTCGGAGCATGGGTCAATTTCAACAAGAAGCCGCCGCTTGCGGCTCTGTCGCTGACGCAGGAAGTGACGGAACGTATCGATGCGGCCGGCAATGTCGTGACGCCACTGGATGAGGGCAGCGTCATTGCCGCAATGCGAAAGCTCCGGGAGAAAGGCATTGATGCGCTCGCGGTCTCCCTGATCCACTCCTATGCGAATGAAGTGCACGAGCGGCGCATAGCCGAGCTTGCCGAGCAGGAGCTGCCGGGGGTTCCGATCTCGCTGTCGTCGCAGGTCGTACCCGAGATGCAGGAATATGAGCGCACCATCACCACGGTGGCGAATTCCTATGTTCGGCCGGCGGTCGAGCGTTATGTCGACAATTTCAACCGCGAACTGCGTGAAATCTGCGGTGACGTCAGGCTTCACATCCTGCGCTCTGACGGTGGGCTTACATCGGCGCGCGGAGCGGGCAGCTCTCCGGTCAATCTCTTGATGAGCGGTCCGGCAGGCGGCGTGGCAGGAGCCATCTGGATAACCCGGCAAGCGGGGTACAAGGATTTCCTGACTTTCGACATGGGTGGAACGTCCACCGACGTGTGCCTCGTGCGTGACGGCACCGCGGAAGTACGCCGCGAGACCTGGGTGGGTGAACTCAGCGTGCGTGCATCCTCGATTGATACGAGAACGGTTGGAGCCGGCGGTGGCTCCATCGCACACGTTCCAGAATTGACGAAAGCACTGCGTGTAGGGCCGCAAAGCGCCGGCTCCACGCCCGGCCCCGCTGCCTATGGCAAGGGTGGCAGGAAGCCGACTGTTACGGATGCAAACGTCGTGCTGGGCTATCTTCCGATACTTTCCAAGCTCGGTGGCGACATGCAGATCAGCCGCGAACTCGCGGTCGAGGCTGTCGAGACGGTGGCAAGCGCGCTCGATTTCGACGTCTACCGCGCAGCGCAAGGCGTCTATGACATCGTCAATGAGAACATGGTCGGCGCCCTGAGGCTTGTCTCGGTGCAGAAAGGTTTCGATCCGCGTCGATTGGGTCTGGTTGCCTTCGGCGGCGCAGGCCCGCTGCATGCCAATGCCGTCGCAGCCTTGCTCGGCTGCTGGCCGGTCATCGTGCCGCCGGGGCCCGGCGTGCTCTGCGCTTTCGGCGATGTAACCACTTCGGCACGCGACGAGGCGGCTCGTAGCTTCCATCGCCGCTTCCGCGAAACACCGCTTGAGGAACTGCAACGCTTGCTGCGAGAACTTGCCGAGCGCGCATCGGCCAGCCTCGACAATGAAGGTATAGCTAGGTCAGACCAGACGGTTAGGTTCGAGGCAGATGTCCGCTATTCGGGGCAAATTCTGCACCAAACAATACCGATCGACCTCGATCTTCTCGACAAGGAAGGCATCGAGGCCATCGGTCGGCAGTTCGATGATGTGCACAAGCGGCTCTATACCTTTGCGCTGAAGGTGGACCACGAATTCATCAACCTTCGGGCCATCGTGGAGGGCGCTTCGACACCGATCACCGCGCCCACTCTTGCCGCGGGAAGTGCCGATCCGTCCGCCGCCTATCTGGAATCACGGCAGGCGAGTTTTAGGGGCGAGATGCTTGAGACACATATCTACGACCGAGCGAAACTGCTGCAGGGCAATGTGATTGAGGGCCCTGCCATCATCACCCAGCTCGACTCCACCACCCTGGTCCTGCCGGGGCACAAGGGCGTGATCGATCACGTCGGAAACATCGTCATCACACCGGCCGAGCAGGAGCACTGAAGCGTCATGCCCGCGACCATCATCGAGACCAACAACGAGCCTATCAACGACGTTCCGGTCGATCCCGTCGACCTGGATATCATTGAAAACGCCCTGCTCAATGCCCGCCATGAGATGGACGCCGTATTGTTCCGCACGGCAATGTCACCGGGTATCCGCGAACAGCGCGACGAATTCCCGATGATTGCCAACCGCGACGGGAAAATGGTTGTCGGCCAGTTCGGTGCCTTCATCAACCTGTTCAAGGCGGCTTATGACGGCGACATCCATGAGGGCGACGTCTTCCTGACCAACGACCCCTACTCCTGCAACGGCGCAATCAGCCATTCCTCCGACTGGCTCGTGCTGATGCCGATCCACCGCAAGGGAAGGCTGATGGGATGGTCGGCCATGTTCGGCCATATGACCGACAGCGGTGGACGCAGCCCAGGCAGCATGCCGACAGATGCCCAGCAAATCTATGAGGAAGGCATCCTCATTCCGCCCACCAAGATCTACAAGAAAGGCGAGCTGAACTCGGATGTGCTGAAGCTCATCTTGCACAATTGCCGAATGCCGCAATGGAACGAGGCCGATCTCATGGCGCTCGTTGCCGGTTGCCGTATTGCGGGCGTTCGCGTCAATGAACTTGCCGAACGCTTCGGCGACGACCTCTACTGCTCGGCGCTGAATGCGCTTTTGGCGCGCACACGCGAAGCCATGCGGCAGGTGATCCTGAACGGGATACCTGAAACCAAGCAGTACTTCGAAGACTACATCGACGATGATGGCGCCGGCATGGGGCCGTACAAGCTCGCCTGCTCGATGTGGCGCGAGGGCGAGAAACTGATCCTCGATTTCGAGGGCACGGACCCACAGTCGCAGAGTTCCATCAACTTCTTCTGCAACGAAGAAATGACGAAAATGCACTCGGGCGTCTTTCTGATCCAGCTCGCCGATCCGCAGATCCTGTTCAACGACGGCTTCTACGACCTGATGGAAGTCCGCATCCCGCGCGGCACACTTCTGAACCCGGTCAAGCCGGCGGCCCTGTCATGCCGCACGCATGGACTTGCCCGCTGCATGGACGTGCTGGCCGGCCTGTTTGGCAAAGGCAATCCGGCCTTCATGTGCGCTGCGGGTTTCTCCGCCAGCCCTCACTTCCTCTACTCGGGCTACAATGATCGCGGCGAGTGGTTTCAGCTCTTTCATATCGCATTCGGCGGCGTGGCCGCGGCACCGTCGGGCGACGGCGCCGATGGGCACGGCATGTGGCCGGATTTCACGAATGTGTCGAGTGAGTATCTGGAATCGATCCTGCCGCTCAGGATCGACATCCATGCCGTTATCCCCGACACGGGCGGGGCAGGGCTTCATCGCGGTGGCAATGGTGTTCACACCGCATACCGTGTTCTCAACGAAGGACATGTATCCATTCATGACGACCGCTGGCTGACGCACCCCTGGGGCGTAAACGGCGGCAAGCCGGCGCAGCGCAGTTCCAAATACATCGTACGTGCCAACGGCGAACGTGAAATCCTGCCATCCAAATGCGACAGGTTGCGGGTCGAGCGCGATGACGTCATCCATTTCCTGACATGGGGTGGCGGCGGCTGGGGCGATCCTCTCGAACGGCCGGTGGAGAAGGTGCTGACCGATGTCCGCGAAGACCTCGTCACCCGTGAAGGTGCGCGCCAGTATGGAGTGGTGATCGGCAACGATCTTTCCGTTGACCTTGCGGCCACCTCCGCGCTGCGTGCACAGATGACCAGGGATCGTGGGCCGATCGAAGTGATCGACCGTGGTGGCGACATTGAGGACATTCTCGATCGCTGTCTGGTCGAGACCGGAATTGCGCGTCCATCGCGCCCGACTTTTCCGCACTGGGTGCAGCAGCGCCCGCTGTGACAGTAAGGGTTGAGCGCCTCCATAGTGGATTGGACCGACTGACCCTTTGTAACAGCGGACGGAAGCGTATATGACAGGTTCGAAGGTTGTAGAGCGAATGCCCACAGCCCGGCCAAAAGCCTTCGAATAACGTTTCCGAGCAGTGGTCCAGAATGGCAGCTATCCAGAGATCATCCAAGAAGTCGTCCAGCGCTGATCCGACCAATGCACCGCAAGCCAGCCGACGCTCGCTTTCGGACCAAGTCGCCCAGCGCATTTCCGACGACTACATCATCAGTGAAAAGATCCCGTCAGGTTCACTGCTTCCGAGCGAATCGGAACTTTGCAGCATCTACGGCGTCTCTCGCGTCACCATACGTGCCGCCGTGCGCAGCATCTGGGACCAGGGCCTGATCAGTGTGCGCAACGGCGTCGGTGCGGTGGTCCTTCCACGCGCCAGAGAAGTTCGCCACGGTCTTGATCGGCTGGCGTCGATCGACACTTTTGCCCGCGAGACTGGCCACCGGGTGGAAACCGGTCACCTGAGCTGGGAGACTGTGCAGGCAGACGCCGAGATGAGCAGGAAGCTGCAAATACCGGTTGGCGCGGATGTGCTTCAGGTTCAACGCAGCAAGATCGTCGACGACGAGCCCGTTGCCTGGATCATCGACAGCTCACCTCTCGCCATGATCGACGAGAAGGCCATCCGCAAGAAGTTCAACGGTTCGATCCTGGATGTTCTTCTCAAGGACGCCCGCTACCGGATCGATTACGCAGACAGCGAAGTCAAGCCATGTATCGCCCGCGGCAAGGTCAAGGAGATCATGTCGGGCGATCAGGACGGATTGCTGCTGTTTCTCGACACGCTGACAATGACCATGGACGGCGCCCCTATCCTGTGGGGACAGGTGTGGCTTGATCCGTCGCATTTCCGCTTCGCGTTTCACCGACGCCGGTTCCGCTAGCGGCGGCTGCCGTCGCTATCCGGTCGCAGCTTCAGACCGGAGTTCCGTGTCGGTCAATGATATCGTTTGATGCGCCTGCGGGCAGGTGGGCTCACACCATGCCAAGAGCGGCCATATAGAGGTCGAGGATTGATTCTTCCTCCTGCCGCTCGGCCTGATCCTTCTTGCGCAGCCGGATGATGGTGCGTATCGCCTTGGTGTCGAAGCCTGTCCCCTTGGCTTCGGCAAACACTTCCTTGATGTCGTCGGCAATGGTCTTCTTCTCTTCCTCGAGCCGCTCTATGCGCTCGATGAAGGCACGCAACTGGCCGGCAGCAACGGTCTGGCTGGTTTCGGTGATGTCGTCGGCCATTTCACTCTCCGCGTTGATTGGCAATGCCCCGACTCGCAAGAGCGGTGGCCACTTTTCGTGGGGTTCGATGCCCGACAAGGTGCTGACTGGTCAAGCTGTTTGTGGACTGCCGGCAGGCCTGTGGAGAAGCCTGCCTTGCCGGTGCTTGCCCATTTGCCTCGACCGTCGGCGCTAGCCGAACACAACCAGCAGATCCTTGGCATCGATCTGGTCGCCGGTGCGCACGAGCACTTCGGCAATCACGCCGTCGCGCTCCGCGTGCAGGGCGGTTTCCATCTTCATGGCCTCGATGGACAAAAGAACATCGCCCGCCTTGACCGCTTGACCGGCCGCAACTGCGACCGTCGAGATAACACCAGGCATCGGTGCGCCAACATGGAGTTCGCTGCCCGGTTCGGCCTTGCGCCGCGCCTTGGCCGCGGAAGCACCGTGCGCCCTGTCCGGCACCTTGACCCTGCGGGGTTGTCCGTTCAGTTCGAAGAACACCGTCACCATGCCCTTGTCATCGACATCGCCGATGGCCAGGCAGCGGATGACCAGTGTCTTGCCCTTCTCGATATCGACGAAGATCTCGTCCGTTGACTGCATGCCGTAGAAGTAGGTCGGCGTTGGCAGCACGCTGACGGGTCCGTAAGTCTCCTGTGCTGCCGCAAAGTCGGTGAACACTTTCGGGTACATCAGCCATGAGGCGAACTCGTATTCGGAAAGCTTGCGGCCGAGCTTCGTCTCGATCTCCTTGCGGCTGGCCGCGAGATCGGCGGCTTTCAAAAGCGAACCCGGCCTTGCCGTCACAGCCTTGCCACCCTTCAGCGCCTTCTTTTGCAACTTCGCAGGCCAACCGCCCGGCGACTGGCCAAGATCGCCGCGCAGCATGGCGACGACCGAATCCGGGAAGGCAATATCCTTGGCCGGGTTCTCGACGTCCGCCACGGTGAGATCCTGGCTCACCATCATCAGCGCCATGTCGCCGACGACCTTCGACGATGGCGTCACCTTGACGATGTCGCCGAACATCAGGTTCACGTCGTGATAGGCTTGCGCCACTTCGTGCCAGCGCGTTTCCAGCCCGAGCGAGCGAGCCTGCTCCTTGAGGTTGGTGAACTGGCCGCCCGGCATCTCATGCAGGTAGACTTCCGAGGCCGGCCCCTTGAGATCGCTTTCGAAGGCGGCGTACTGGTTGCGTACTGCTTCCCAGTAGAACGAGATCTTCCTGATCCAATGCGGATCGAGACCGGGGTCACGATCGGTGCCGCGCAGCGCCTCGACGATGGAGCCGAGGCATGGCTGCGAGGTGTTGCCGGAGAAGGCGTCCATTGCGGCGTCGATGGCATCGGCACCCGACTCTACTGCCGCAAGCACGGTCGCGGCAGAGAGGCGCGAAGTGTCATGCGTGTGGAAGTGGAGCGGGAGGTCCGTCGCCTCGCGAGGCGCCTTGAACAGCCCCTTGGCGGCTGCC
>MKRZ01000044.1:24165-25599 GCA_001897075.1 Mesorhizobium sp. 61-13
GTCGACCCAGTTCAGACAGTCGAAGACGCGGAACAGGTCGATGCCGCCACTGGCGGCCTGCTTGACGAAATGTTGGACGACATTGTCGGGGTAGTTGGTGTAGCCGACGCCGTTTGCCCCGCGCAGAAGCATCTGCAGCAAAATGTTCGGCGCCCGCTCACGGATCAGCGACAGCCGCTCCCATGGGTCTTCTGTCAGGAAGCGCATCGCCACGTCGAAAGTCGCTCCGCCCCAGCATTCAAGGGACAACAATTGCGGCAATGCGCGCGCATAGGTGCCGGCAATGCGGGTGATGTCGTGCGTGCGAACACGGGTGGCAAGCAATGACTGGTGGCCGTCGCGCATCGTCGTATCGGTCACCAGAACCTGCTTCTGATCGCGCATCCATTGCGCGAATTTCTGCGGCCCGAGCGTGTCGAGCTTCTGGCGCGTGCCGTCGGGTACGGGGCCGGTGAACCACGGAATAACCGGTGCTGCCGCATCCGGGTTCGGCTTCGGACGGCCGCGTGCTTCCGGGTGGCCATTGACCGAGACGTCGCCCAGATAGTTCAACAGCTTGGTGGCGCGGTCCTGCCGCTTCACATGCGTAAACAGCTCAGGCGTCGTGTCGATGAACTTCGTCGTATAGGAATTGTCGCCGAAGAGCGGGTGGTTGATGATCGCTTCGAGGAAGGTGAGGTTGGTGGCAACGCCGCGGATGCGAAATTCGCGCAAGGCCCGGTTCATGCGTGCGATAGCTTCGCCCGCCGTCGGTGCCCAGGCGGTGACCTTTTCCAGCAGCGGATCGTAGAAGCGCGTGATGACTGCACCTGAATAGGCGGTGCCGCCATCAAGGCGTATGCCGAAACCGGTCGCCCCGCGATAAGCGGTAATGCGCCCGTAATCCGGAATGAAGTTCTGTTCCGGGTCTTCCGTGGTGATGCGGCACTGCAGGGCGTGGCCGTTCAGGCGGATGCTTTCCTGCGCCGGTACGCCCGACTGCGGCTGGCCGATTGCAAGGCCGTCGAGGATGTGAATCTGCGCCTTGACGATATCGATGCCGGTAACCTCTTCGGTGACCGTGTGCTCGACCTGGATGCGCGGGTTGACCTCGATGAAATAGAATTTGCCGGTATTGACGTCCATCAGGAACTCGACGGTGCCGGCCCCGATATAGCTGGTCTCCTTGGCGATCTTCAGCGCATAACCGCACAGTTCCTGGCGCTGCGCCTGATCGAGATAGGGAGCGGGCGCACGCTCGACGACCTTCTGGTTGCGGCGCTGGATGGAACAATCGCGCTCGAACAGATGCACGGCGTTGCCATGGGTATCGCCCAGGATCTGCACTTCGACATGGCGCGCGCGTTCGACAAGCTTTTCGAGATAAACCTCGTCCTTGCCGAAGGCCGCCTTGGCTTCGCGCTTGCCTTCCATGACCTCGCGAGACAGATCGGC
>MKRZ01000044.1:25615-43673 GCA_001897075.1 Mesorhizobium sp. 61-13
CGCATGCCGCATCCGCCGCCGCCCCATGAGGCTTTGAGCATAAGCGGATAACCAATATCCGCCGCGAGCTTCTTAACCGCCTCCATGTCATCGGGCAGGGGATCGGTGGCAGGGACGACAGGTACGCCAACCTCGACGGCAAGATTGCGCGCGGCAACCTTGTTTCCGAGCCGACGCATCGTGTCCGCCTTCGGACCGATGAAGGTAATGCCGGCCTCGGCGCAGGCATCGGCGAATTCAGGGCTCTCGGAAAGCAGGCCGTAGCCCGGGTGGATTGCGTCGGCTCCTGAGAGCTTGGCAACGCGAAGGACTTCCTCAATCGAGAGGTAGCTCTCGATCGGACCCATCTCCTTGGCCAGGTGCGGGCCGCGCCCAACCTGGTAACTCTCGTCGGCCTTGAACCTGTGCAGCGAATATTTGTCCTCTTCCGCCCAGATCGCCACGGTTTTGAGACCGAGTTCGTTGGCCGCACGGAAGATGCGGATAGCAATTTCAGAGCGGTTGGCGACAAGGATCTTCGCGATAGGCAATGGGGCACTCCGCAAGCAAGGGGATCAAAAGGCGCGCATGAATAGCGCGAAATTGCTGCGGCGCAAACGGGAATGACGCATCGTAAGGGGTATATCGTTCCAAAATGAAAATGCCCGGCGCTGAGCGCCGGGCATTTCCTGTAGGTTCAACCGTTTTCGGGCTTATTTCAGCTCGAAGTAGTTGTACTTGCCGTCGTCGCCCTTCTTCCACTGGTAGACGACATAGTCGGCGTCCGTGCGGTCACCCTTTTCGTTGAAGGACAGGTCGCCGAGAACGGTCTTGAACGGACCCTTCTCCTTGATTGCCTTGGCAACTTCCTGGGCGTCGTTGGTGCCGGCTGCTGCTGCTGCCTGTGCAATCACCTGCGTGGCTGCATAGGAGTAGAGCGTGTAGGCTTCAGGCTCGAAGCCGGCAGCGCGGAACTTCTCGACAACGTCCTTAGCGGCCGGGTTCTGGCGCGGGTCGGGACCGAAGGTGTTGTAGGTGCCGGCAACGGCGTCGCCAGCGATGGAAGCGAGCTCGTTCGACACGATGCCGTCACCCGAGAACAGCGGAGCCTTCAGGCCCTGGTCAGCCGACTGGCGGATGATGAGGCCGGCTTCGGTGTGCAGGCCACCCCAATAGATCAGGGTCACGCCGGCTTCCTTCATCTTGGCGATGAGGGCCGAGAAGTCCTTGTCGCCGATGTTCACGCCTTCGTACATGACTTCCGTCACGCCGGCAGCGTTCAGCGCCTTCTTGGTCTCGTCGGCAAGGCCCTGGCCGTAAGGCGTCTTGTCGTGGATCACGGCAACCTTGGCGTCCTTGAAGTTGGCGGCGATGTAGGCGCCGGCAACCTGGCCCTGCTGGTCGTCACGACCGCAGACGCGGACGGTGTTCCACAGCCCACGCTCGGTGAAGGTCGGGTTGGTAGCGGCCGGCGTCACTTCGAGAATGCCATTTTCGGCATACACTTCCGAAGCAGGGATCGACACGCCCGAGTTGAAGTGGCCGACCACGAACTTGACGCCGTCAGCAACGAACTTGTTGGCAACCGAAATGCCCTGCTTGGGGTCGGACACGTCGTCGCCGACGCTGACCTTGATCTGCTCGCCGTTCATGCCGCCTGCAGCGTTGATGTCTGCAGCAGCCATCTCCGCACCCTTCTGCAGCTGAGCGCCGAACGCAGCGTTCGGGCCAGTGATCGGGCCAGCAACGCCGAGCAGAACGTCAGCCCACGCCGAGCCGCTGAACGCGACCAGCGCGGTCAGGGCTACCGCGGACAAGAGTGATTTCTTCATTTAAACGCTCCCATTTACGGGGTGGGCGTGGATGATACTTTCATGCGATGCCCACCCTAATCGCAGAAAGCCAACTTTGCCGATTTTCAGGCAGTTGTCACGTCGATTCATCTTCGAAACGACGTTAATGGTGAACCTTAACTCTTTGATTTCCAGCTAAGGGGAGACACTTTCTCGTACAGCCAATTGTACTGCGTAACCATCTGGTTGGTGCGCGTGTACTGGTAGCCGAGAAAGGCCAGGATCATCAAAACAATGGTGTCGACGACGTAGTATTGCGGCGAAAACATCGTGCCGTTGAAAAGGGCGTGATGGATGAAGCGGATGCCGATGCCGAGCCCGAGAACATAGAAAAACAGAGCCAGTTGGGGCCGCCAGGTCTGCGCGCAGGCCTTGCCCGTCATCCACGCCGCCCAGCCGCCGAGAAGGCAGGTGACGAAGAAGAACTGCCAGATCGAGGGCTCTTCGTAGAGAATGCCTTGCATGATGATACCTCCAGATTCAGTGCCTGCCGCCTTCGAGATAGGCAGCGCGCACTTCCGGGTTTGCCAACAGGTCCTTGCCGGTGCCGCTCATGGTGACGTTGCCGTTGACCATGACGTAGCCACGCGTGGCGAGCTTCAAGGCGCCGAAGGCGTTCTGCTCGACCAGGAATACCGTCAGTCCCTGGGTACGATTGAGTTCTCGAATGGCATCGAAGATCTGCTTGACGATGAGCGGCGCGAGACCGAGCGACGGTTCGTCGAGCAGAAGCAGCTTCGGCCTTGCCATCAGGGCGCGGCCGATCGACAACATCTGCTGTTCGCCGCCTGACAAGGTGCCGCCACGCTGGCCAATACGCTCCTTGAGGCGCGGGAACAGCGTGAACACCTTCTCGACGTCCTCATTGTAGTATTTGAGGTTGTCGAGGCTGGCGCCCATCTGCAGGTTTTCCATCACCGTCATGCGCGGGAAAATCCGGCGCCCTTCCGGCGACTGCGCAATGCGCAAGCGTGCGATCTCGTGGGTAGGCATTTGCGTTATGTCGGTGCCGGCAAAGGTAATCGTGCCGGCACGTGCTCTCGGTGCGCCGAAAATGGTCATCATCAGCGTGGACTTGCCGGCGCCATTGGCGCCGATCAGCGCGACAATCTCTCCTTGGTTGACCGAAACATCGACGCCGTTCAGAGCCTTGATGTTGCCGTAGAAGGTCTGGACGCCCTTGATGTCGAGCAGCGGTGCGTTGGCCATTATTTGCGCCCCCCGCGCTTAGCTGCCGCAGCCGAGGCGGCCTTCTTGTCCAGGGCTTTCGCCTGGCTGATCCAGTCTTCGCGGGCGATACGGCCGTCAAAAGCGAGATAAGCCTCAACTGCTTCGATGTCGGCCTTCTTCCATGCCGCGATCTGGTCGAAGTGGAAAATGCCGTGTTCATTGAGCTTGCGAAGGTTGACCGGGCCGATGCCGTTGATCGCCAGAAGATCGTCGGGCTTGCCGCCACGAGGCGCTGCCAGACGATTTGAGATCGTCTTCGCCGCCGCTTTTGCAGCAGGCTTTGCGGGCGCTTTTTCAGGTTTCTTGGCCGCGGGCTTGTTGGCGACTGCCTTGGCGGGCGCAGCCTTGACTGGCGCAGCCTTGGCTGGAGCGGCCTTGACCGCCTGTCTTGGGGCGGCTTTGGCGGCAACTGGCTTTTCAACAGGCTTTGCCACAGGCTTCGCCGCCGCCGATGTCTTCGGTGCGGGTTTGGCCGAAGCTGTCGCAGCCTTTACCGTTTCAGCCCTGGTTGCAGTCGGCTTTGCCTTGGCGGCCGGGGCGGCCGCCTTCTTTGCCGGTGCCTTGGCTGCCGCCTTTGCCGGCTTGGCATGCGCGGCTCTTGATGCACCCTTCTCAACCGTCACGCGTTCGCCGTCACCATGAACAACGGTGTCGCTCAGCGGGCCGGCGAGCATGGAGGCGGAAGCGCCGGGACCATGGCTGGCGTCGGGACCGGTATCGAGTTGCTCGATGACATCCTCGTCGCCGACGGCCGTAAGCACGTCTTCGACCTCTTCGTCGTCGACGCCGAGATAGGCCGCGATAACGCGAGGATCGGTTCGCACCGATGTCGGGTCGCCGTCCGAAATCTTGCGGCCATATTCAAGCACGACGATATGGTCGGAGATCTCCATGACCACGGACATGTCGTGTTCGATGAGCAGGATGGATGTGCCGGTGTCCGCCTTGATGTCGTTGAGCAGGCTGTTGAGAGCCAGTGACTCCTTCGGATTCAGGCCCGCGGCAGGCTCGTCGAGGCAAAGCAGTTCCGGATCGGTGCACATGGCGCGTGCAATCTCGAGCCGGCGCTGCGCACCATAGGGGAGGTCACCTGCCGGATCGTCGGCGCGATCGACCAGCTTGGCTTTTTCCAGCCAGTATTTGGCCTTCTCGATCGATTCCGCCGAAGCCTGGCGATAGCCGCCAATGCCGAGCAGGCCGAGGATCGTATAGCCCGAAGCTTTCATCAGCTTGTTGTGCTGGGCCACCAGCAGGTTTTCCAGAACGGTCATGCCGGAGAAGAGCCGGATGTTCTGGAAGGTTCTGGCAACCTTGGCCTTGGCCGTGATCTGGAAGTCGGGCATGCGCTCGAGCAGGAACTCGCCGCCGGCCCTGCCGGTAAAGCGGATCATGCCTTCGGTCGGCTTGTAAAAGCCGGTGATGCAATTGAACACGGTTGTCTTGCCGGCCCCGTTGGGGCCGATCAGGGCGGTAATCTCGCCGCGCCGGGCCTCGAAGGACAGGTCGCCGATGGCGACCAGTCCGCCGAACTTCATCGACAGATGCTCGACCTGAAGGATCGGGCTGGTTGAAGCTGCACTCATGCTCATCAGCCGTGCCCTTCCTTTGTAAATTCACCTGACACGGTTCTTCGTTCCTTGAGGAATGCTGTCGGTTCTCGACTGCCGACGAAGCCGCGAGGCTTCCACACCATGACGATCACCATGGCGACGCCGAACAAGAGCATGCGGTAGAGTTCAGGCGTGAAGTCATTCCCGAAGATGTGCTTGAGGAATTCCATTTCGCGCAGGATCTCGGTACCGCCGATCATCACCGCAGCCGCAACCGCGATGCCGCCCAGCGATCCCATGCCGCCGAGAACGACGATGGCAAGAATGATCGCCGATTCCAGGAAGATGAAGGATTCAGGGCTTACGAAGCCCTGGCGTGCCGCAAAGAACGAGCCGGCAAATCCGCCGAACATGGCACCGGTGGCAAAAGCGGTAAGCTTGGTTGTCGTGGTGTTGATGCCAAGCGAACGGCAAGCGATTTCGTCTTCGCGAAGCGCTTCCCACGCGCGTCCAACCGGCATCGAGCGCAGGCGTATCGTGACGAAAGCCGTCAGGATGCAGAGCGCGAGGATCAGATAATAGAGGAAGATCTTATAGTAGGCGCCGGACTGCGGAATTTCCAAAACCTTGGCAATGTAGTTCGGATCGGACACGTTGAACGAAATCAATCCGAAGAAGCTCACCTTCGGAACGCCCGAGACACCGGCTGCGCCGTTGGTGACTTCGCGCCAGTTGATCAGCACGAGGCGTATGATCTCGCCGAAAGCCAGCGTCACGATGGCAAGGTAGTCGCCGCGCAGGCGCAACACCGGAAAGCCGAGGATGATGCCCCACATGGCAGCCATCGCGCCGGCAGCCGGCAGCAGGATCCAGAACGACCAGCCGAAATGCGTGCCGAGCAAGGCGTAAGAATAGGCGCCAACGGCATAAAAGGCGACGTAGCCCAGATCGAGCAGGCCAGCCAGGCCGACAACTATGTTCAATCCCCACGCCAGCATGACGTAGATGAGGATCTGGATGCCGAAGTTATCGACCCATTTCAGCGACCCCTGGAAGCCGAACAACAGCACCATTGCCACGGGGTAGAGAACGAGAACGACCAAGCCCAGCGAGTAGGAGTGGGCGCCGATGAAGTTGCGGAAGTAAAAGATGACCCACGCCAGCACATAGATGATGGCGGCGCCGCGCAGCATGCCGAGATAAACAGACCAGTAAGTGCCGACAGCAGCCTCTAGCGCGCTTCCAGCCAGGAAAAGGACAGCGCCGATTACCAGGGCGATCACAAGGTTGCGCTTGCTGAAGAAGCGAAGCGCCACGCTGGTCGGGCGCAGCCCGGTTTTGACATCAACTATTTTTTGCGCAGCCAGGAACGGCGCAAGGTAGACCACCTGAAGAAAACGCCCGAGCGCGGTCAGCAGGACCACAATCGCAAGCAAGCCCCATCTCGGCACAATGATGAGTTCGTTGTGGATGTTCTGGTCGGTCTTGAGGCCAATCAGAAGCACGAACATGAAGAAGGCGATAAGGCCAGCGTAAAACGCTTCCCGAAGGCCCGTCGCCATGGTGCTTGCACTGTCGGCGGGTTTGCTCGATTCAGCTACGGCCATGGCTTTAGACCTTTTCGACTTCTGGCCGGCCGAGAATGCCGGAGGGCAGGAAGATCAGCACGATGGCCAGGATCGAGAAGGCTGCCACGTCCTTGTAATCAATGGAGAAGTAGGCAGACCAGATGCTCTCGATGAAGCCGATAGCGAGGCCGCCGATGACCGCGCCGGGGATCGAGCCGATACCGCCAAGCACGGCAGCAGTGAACGCTTTGACGCCGGGAACGAAGCCGTCCGAGAAAACGACGACGCCGTAGTACATCAGGAAGAGCGTGCCGGCGACGCCGGCAAGCGCTGCGCCGATGATGAAGGTGATAGAGATGGTGCGGTCGACATTGATGCCGAGCAGCGCCGCCATTTTCTGGTCCTGTTCGCAGGCGCGCTGGGCGCGGCCGAGCGCGGTCTTGTTGACCAGATACCAGAAGAGAACCAGCAGCACGGCCGTCACAACCACGATAACGATCTGCTTCAGGGAAATGCTGATGCCGTAGATGTCGTAGACCTGACTGATCATCGGCGGGATCGGCTTGTTGCGCGGGCCCTGGGTGACCTGGACGAAGTTCGACAGCGCGATCGACATGCCGATCGCCGTGATCAACGGTGCCAGACGGAACGAGCCGCGCAGAGGACGATAGGCGGTCTTTTCGATGACCCAGTTGTACAGGCTCACCAGAAGCATCGATACGACCATCATGATCAAAAGCGCAATCACGACCGGTACCGAATAGAACATCGCACCCAGGATCAGGAATACGATCAGTGCCGCGAAGGCACCCACCATGAAGATGTCGCCATGGGCGAAATTGATCATGCCGATGATGCCGTAGACCATCGTATAGCCGATCGCGATCAGGCCATAGATAGACCCCAGCGTCAGCCCGTTGATAAGCTGCTGGATGAAGTACTGCATATTTAAGCGGCTCCCCTGGAATGTCGCCGTCGATGGCGCATTCCTTTTCGTATTTCCCCTAGTCCTAAAGTTTCAAGCCCGGATTGCAACTCCAATTTTCACGTCACGCGTTGCGACTTCGAAGGTGCTTCCGAGCATTCATCGCGAGGTGCAACTGGTTGCTGGACTGGCGCGGAACCTATCATTGGCACAACGCAATGTCATTGACGATTCAGGACCTCTATCCACCCTCATTCGAAGAAACCCGCGACTAGACACCCAAATTTGATGGATTGTTGCACGGTTGCAGATAATCAGGATTAGTTGTTTTTGCTGCCTGCGCGGCATCTCCATTGCATTGGGACGACTATTTGACGACGAAGCCGTGAGCGAACGGGTCGCGGTCATCAATGAAAATTGTGTTCAGTCCGGTCATGCGGGCCCACCCGCCGATTGAGGGGATGATCGCCGGCTTGCCGGCCAAGGCAACTTCTTTTTCCACCCTGCCTTTGAACAGGGAACTGATGATCGATTCATGGACGAAGCTGTCGCCTTCCTTGAGCTTGCCCTTGGCATGCAACTGCGCCATGCGGGCCGAAGTGCCGGTGCCGCAAGGCGAGCGGTCGATTGCCTTGTCGCCGTAAAATACGGCATTGCGCGCATCGGCTTCCGGGTGGGTCGGGGCTCCGGTCCAAAGCATGTGGCTAAGCCGGTTGATGCCCGGATTTTCCGGATGGGCGAAGCTATACTTTTCGTTCAGGCGCTGGCGCACCACCGGGCTCCAGGCAACCAGATCGTTGGCTGAATGGTCCGCCATATCGCGGTAGTTCTTCTGCGGATCGACGATGGCGTAGAAGTTGCCGCCATAAGCGACATCAACGCTGATCTCGCCCAGCACGGGGCACTCGACCGTCAGGCCCTCGGCATAGAGAAATGACGGCACGTTGGTGATGCGCACTTCCTCGACGTGCTCGCCAACCTGCTTGTACTCGGCGACGACCAGTCCGGCAGGGGTGTCGAGCCGCAGTGTTCCAGGGGTCTTGGGCTGCACCAGTCCATGCTCGATGGCAAAGGTGACGGTTCCGATTGTGCCGTGGCCGCACATGGGCAGGCAGCCGGACGTCTCGATGAACAGGATTGCGATATCGCAGTCGTCGCGCGTGGGCGGGTAGAGGATTGAACCGGACATCATGTCGTGGCCGCGCGGCTCGAACATCAGGCCGGTGCGGATCCAGTCATACTCGGCGAGGAAATGCGCGCGCCTCTCCATCATGGTGGAGCCTTGGAGGCGCGGACCGCCGCCGGCAACGAGGCGCACCGGATTGCCGCAGGTATGGCCGTCGATACAGAAGAAGGAATGACGCGCCATTTTGTTGTCCTCGTTAAAAGCGGCTTGGAGAGAAAGGGGTCAGGTCGACGGCGGAAGCCTGCCCCAGCAGAAGGTCGCGCACCAGCCGCCCCGTCGCAGCAGCCTGGGTGAGGCCGAGATGGCCGTGGCCGAAAGCATAGGTAACACAACGCGCATTTGGCGCCTTGCCGATGACCGGGAGCGAGTCGGGCAAAGACGGGCGGTAGCCCATCCATTCGCGGCCGCCCTCGGAATTTAGCCCGGGCAGGAACTGCTTTGCCTTGGCGAGCAGCGCCTTGGCACGGGCGTAGTTGGGCGCGCGCTCTATGCCGCCCAGTTCGACCGCGCCGCCGACGCGCAAAGCCTCGGCCAATGGCGTGATGACGAAGCCGTGGCCGGAGAAGATCAGTTGGCGCTTCACGTCGAAGGCACCCTTCGGCAGCGTGGTGTTGTAGCCGCGCTCCGTCTCGAGCGGGATATTGTCGTGAAGGTTTCTGGCGAGCAGATGCGACCATGCACCGGCAGCTATGACGAGATGCCTTACCCTTTTGCGCGTGCCGTTCGCCAGTTCGAGCACGGCTTCCGCATCGTTGGCCGCGACGCTTGCAATATTGGCCTGCTCGAACTTCGCCCCCTTGGTCTCGGCATAGGCCCACAGCGCCTTGCCCAGCAGTTTCGGGTCGTCGACCGTCTTCCATCCGGGCACGAACGTTCCCTTGATGAAGCGCGGCGACAACCCAGGCTGGAGGTCGGTCAATTCTTGGCCTTCGACGTGCCTGTATCCGATGCCGAAGCGGTCGCGCGCGGCCCAACCTGACAGCGATGCCTGAAATTCGGGTTCGCTTTCGTAGAGCTCGAGCGAGCCGTCTTCGTGCAGCATGGAGCGTGTGGCGGAGCGTTCCATGAGAGCAAGCCATTCAGCTTCGGCGAGCTTCATCATGCCGGCTTGTGCGGAGAGTGCGGTATCGTATTTTTCGGGAGCGCCGGCGCGCCAGAAACGCCACAGCCAAGGCGCCAGCCTTGGCAGATAGGTTGGCGGAATGGCCAAGGGGCCGAGCGGATCGGCGAGCCATTTCGGCAAATTGCGCATCATGCCCTTTTGGGCAAGCGGCAAGACATCGGAGAAGGCGAAGGCAGCGGCGTTGCCCGAACTGGTCTCTTCGCAAATGCCGGTGCGGTCGAAAACGGTAACGTCGCGGCCGGCTTCGGCCAGAAATGCCGCGACACAAATTCCGATGATGCCGCCACCAATGATGGCGACGTCGAGATTTTCTGTTCTGTCAGGCTCGGACATTTATTTCTTGATGACCGGTTACCCGCGTTCAGAAATTCGGCAGTTTCGGACGGGCGGCAAGCGCATCCTTGATGATCTTTTCCACCGCCTTGCGGCGGTCGCCCGATAGCGGCTGGCGCGGCATGCGGACCCGGTCATTTGTGCCGATGGCATGCACTTCCGCAAGCTTGATGTTTTGGACCAGATAGGTCGAGACGTCGAGATCGAGCAGCGGGCGGAACCAGCGGTAGATGGCGAGCGCCTCGTCGCGGCGGCCCTGCTTCATCAACTGGTAGATGGCAACGGTCTCACGCGGGAAGGCCACGACCAGTCCGGCGACCCAGCCCACGGCACCAATCGCCAGTGCTTCGAAAGCGAGGTTGTCGACGCCGGTAAAGAGGTCGAACCGATTGCCGAACCGATTAATGATTTCGGTCGAGCGGCGAATATCGTCGGAGGATTCCTTGATGGCCACGAACAGCTTGTCCTTGGCCAATTCCTCCATGTCGTCCACCGTCACGTCGACACGGTAGGCAATCCTGTTGGAATAGATCATCACCGGCAGGCCACCGGCAGCGGCGACCGCCTTTAGCGCATCCACCGTTTCCTTCGGGTTGGTGTGGTAGATCGGGCTCGGCACGATCATCAGGCCGTCAGCGCCTTCCTTGGCGGCACGCTTGGCGAGGCTTGCCGCTTCGCGGGTGCCGGCCTCATTGATGGTAAGGAGAGCCGGCTTCTTGCCGGCAACCTTGCGCGCCGTCTTGAAGACCTCGATCTTTTCGTCGTGCGAGAGCATCGGCCCTTCACCGAGAGAGCCAGCCACGATGATGCCGTCGCAACCAGCATCCATCTGCAAGCCGAAGCAGCGCTCCATCTCGGCGTGGTCGAGGCGGTCGTCCTCAGTGAATTTGGTCGTAACGGCGGGAATGACTCCGGTCCACATCGCAGCTCTCCATCTGATATATCAGTTGTATATCTACAATTGGCAAGGCTGTCAATGTGAATCTGTCTGTGATATATCAGAAACATATCAAGGAGATTTCATTGGCATTGACCGAGGAAAGCACCGGTTCCGAGCCCGCGGCCGCCAGGGCCTATCATGCGCTGGAGCGCATGATCGTGACGCTGGAACTGTCGCCCGGCAGTTTCGTCACCGAAGGGTCGATCATCGATAAACTCGGGCTCGGCCGCACTCCCGTGCGCGAAGCTATCCAGCGCCTGGCCTGGGAGGGCTTGCTGGAGGTGAGGCCCCGTGCCGGCATAGCCGTCGCGGCGCTTCACGCCGGCGACTGGCTGCGCGTCATCGATGCCCGGCGCGGCGTCGAAATCGTACTTGCCCGTTCCGCTGCCCGTTTTGTGACACGGGAAGCGGCCGACGGTTTTCATGCCGCAGCACTCTCCATGCAGAGGGCGGTCATTGCTGGCGACGTGCTTGCTTTCCTCACCGCCGACAAGGCGATGGACGAGGCGCTTGCGCGTGCGGCAGACAATGTCTTCGCCGCCCGAGTCGCAGCGCCGTTGCAGACTCACAGCCGCCGCTTCTGGTATCGCTACCGGGCGGACACCGGCCTGGCGGATTCCGCTGCCCACCACGTCGCCCTGATCCAGTCGATACTGGACGGAGACGAGGAGGCCGCCGCCGCAAATGCCGACCGCCTCATGAGCCTGTTGCGTTCCCTGGCCGAGGCGGCGGCGACGCGCTGATGAGTGCCGCCTTGGAATGATCCCCAAATGAAAAACGGGACGGCAATCGCCGTCCCGCTTTTGTTTCTCATCAAGTGATGCCGATGTTACTTCATCGTCGGCATTGCGAACTCTGCGCCTTCCTTGACGCCCGACGGCCAGCGCGAGGTGACTGTCTTGGTCTTGGTGTAGAAACGCACTGAATCCGGGCCGTACTGGTTGAGGTCGCCGAAGCCAGACTTCTTCCAGCCGCCGAAGGTGTAGTAGGAAACCGGCACCGGGATCGGCACGTTGATGCCGACCATGCCCACCTGGACGCGCGCCGCGAATTCACGCGCCGCATCGCCATCGCGGGTGAAGATGGCAACGCCGTTGCCGTACTCATGCTCGGAGGGCAGGCGAACCGCTTCCTCGAAATCGTGAGCGCGCACTACCGACAGAACGGGGCCGAAGATCTCTTCCTTGTAAATGCGCATGTCCGGCGTCACTTCGTCGAACAGGCAGCCGCCCATGTAGAAGCCGTTTTCATAGCCCTGCATCTTGAAGCCGCGGCCGTCGACGGCGAGCTTGGCGCCTTCCTTGACACCGATCTCGACATAGTTGCGCACGCGTTCCAAGGCAGCCTTGGTCACCAGCGGGCCGAAGTCGGCTGCCGGATCGGTCGAAGGTCCGATCTTCAGGCTCTCGACGCGCGGGATCAGCTTTTCCATCAGCTTGTCGGCAGTCGCCTTGCCAACCGGCACGGCAACGGAAACCGCCATGCAGCGCTCGCCTGCCGCGCCATAGCCAGCACCAACAAGGGCATCCACCGTCTGGTCCATGTCGGCGTCGGGCATGATGATCATGTGGTTCTTGGCGCCGCCGAAGCACTGCACGCGCTTGCCGTTGGCGCAGCCGCGCGAATAGATGTACTCGGCAATCGACGAGGAGCCGACGAAACCGATAGCGGAAATGTCTTCGTTGTCGAGGATCGCGTCGACCACTTCCTTGTCGCCGTTGACGACGTTGAGGATGCCTGCGGGCAGACCGGCTTCAAGCATCAGCTCGGCCAGCTTCATCGGCACGCCCGGGTCGCGCTCGGAAGGCTTGAGGATGAAGGCGTTGCCACAAGCGATGGCCGGCGCAAACTTCCACATCGGGATCATGGCGGGGAAGTTGAACGGCGTAATGCCGGCAACCACGCCAAGCGGCTGGCGGATCGAGTAGAGGTCGATGCCGGGGCCAGCGCCTTCCGTGTATTCACCCTTCATCAGGTGCGGAATGCCGAGTGCGAACTCGACCACTTCGACGCCGCGCAGAATGTCGCCCTTGGCGTCGGGAATCGTCTTGCCATGCTCGCGGGCCAGCAGTTCGGCCAGCGCGTCATTGTCGCGCGCCACCAGTTCCAGGAACTTCATGAAAATGCGCGCGCGGCGCTGCGGGTTGGTTGCCGCCCATGCCGGCTGTGCCGCCTTGGCGTTGGCAACCGCCTGGTTGAGCTCGGCCTTGGAGCCGAGCGCCACCTTGGCGCGCACGCTGCCGTCCAGCGGCTGGAAAACATCGGCTTCACGTCCCGAAGTGCTCTTGACGTGCTTGCCGCCTATTAGGTGACCGTAATGATCCATCGTATCGCTCCCTGAAATTCGATGCCGCATTGTCTGCCTCCGCCGCCGCGATGGCAACGTGAGCGGAAACGCAACCGTTGTGCATTGAATGTAGAGCAAACTTGTGTTGCGCATCATTTTCTGCATATGAATGCCGGCCATGAATTGGGACGATGTGCGCGTTTTCCTGGCAGTCGCGCGTGCCGGGCAGATTCTTGGTGCGGCAAGGCGGCTGGAACTCAACCACGCCACTGTCTCACGACGTATCGCGACGCTTGAAGAAGCGCTGAGGGCCAAGCTGTTCCGACGCCTTACCACCGGCAGCGAGCTTACCCCTGCAGGCCAGCGCTTTCTGGAAATCGCCGAGCGCATGGAAGCCGATGTCATTGCCGCGCGTTCTGCCGTCGCAGGCGAGGGCGACGATATTTCAGGTACCGTGCGCATCGGCGCGCCGGATGGCTTTGGCGTCGCCTTCCTTGCCCGCCATCTTGGCGAACTTACCGCTCAGCACCGCGAGTTGACGATCCAGCTGGTGCCGGTGCCACGCTCGTTTTCGCTGTCGCGGCGTGAAGCCGATATCGTGATTACGGTCGAGCGGCCGACAGAAGGGCGACTGGTTGCCGGCAAGCTCGTCGACTATTCGCTCGGCCTGTTTGCCTCCCGGTCCTATGCCGAGGAGCACGGCCTGCCCAAGTCCGTTGCCGAGCTCTCCGGCCACACCCTTATCGGCTATGTCCCGGACCTGATCGTCAGCCCTTCGCTCGACTACGAGGCCGAATTCAGCGCCGACTGGCGTTCGACCTTTGCCATTTCCTCAGCCCTTGGTCAGGCAGAGGCCGTGCGCGCGGGTGCTGGCATCGGAATCCTGCACACTTTCGTCGCTCGCTCGATGCCGGAGCTGGTGCCGGTCGAGATCATCGCACCCATCCGCCGCGCCTATTGGCTGGTCTATCACGAGACGGTGCGGTCGTTGCGCCGGGTGCAGACGGTGGCAAGTTTCATCAGCAAGGCGGTGGAGCGCGAAAGGGCGCTGTTCCTGTAGGATTGTCGTTTCATTCAAAGGAGGTGCTATTGAAACTGAACGCTCTTTTCGCCGCCGGTTTGCTGCTTGCGCCGTCCGTCGCCTCAGCAGATGAGGTCAAATGGTTCGTTCTGCCGGGCGAGACCGAAGGGGCTGTCCTGATTTATGGAACACCCGATAGCGGCTACGCACCGCTGTCGTTCCGTTGCAACGGCAAGGGTGGCGCTCTTGATGTTGTTATCGAGCATGAACCGATCAATGCGGTCGACGGCGTGAAGGTCGAGGCGTTACTCTCGGCGGGAGACATCGAAATACCGGTAGCCACGACCGGTACAAGGCTCGATATGGACGACCTGTTCATCCTCGAGGGGCAGACGCCGCTCGATAAGCGCTTCCAGGACATGATCACGTTTTCCGGCCCGTTGATCATGACGTTCGAAGACGGTGCCGAGGAACATCCGCTGGAGGGTGCCAGCGATCCGGCCCGCGAATTTTTCAAACTGTGCGGGGCGAAATAGCCGATTTCAAGGGTATGCAAAAATCTGAAATTTAATCTTGATTGTTTTTATCCACTTTAATATGACGGTCCGCACCGATCACCTTGGCGCTGGAGCGAACCTTGTCGAACATGATGGAGATCGAACGTCGCCAGGAAGAGGCCCAGGCCCATATCCGTGCGACGATCATGAACGAGTTCTGCCGCGTCATGAACCAGAGCGGCTTGCCGCCGATGGCGGTCATGCGACTTGCCGCGCAGGCGGTCGGCTCCATCTATCGCGAAGTGGCTGAAACCCATTCAGGCCCGAATGCCTGCCCCTGCAACTGGCGTCCCAACGAACAGACGGACGTCGACGTGCTGTGCACGGCGCTTTTGGCAGCAATCCGCTTTAAGCCGGTTCAGGATCTGCGGGCGATGAGGCCGATAGGCTCGGCCTGACCGCGCAACGCGTTACGCGCCTTTGCGGGCAACCACCGGGACATAGTGTTCCAGATCGGGTGCGGGGAAGTGAACCGTCTCGCCGATTTCGGCCGAGCGGTACAATCCCATCAGCATCTCCACCACGCCTAGACCGTCCTCGAACGTTTCCAAGGGCTTCTCGCCTTTGCGGAAGCACTCGACCATATGACGGTTCTCGTCGGTGTAACCGTAGATGCCGGGCTCATCCTCCAGCACCGGCATCAGGCCCTGCTCGGCATTCTGCTTCTCGACAAGGTCTTCGCCTTCCGAACCGGTCACGGCGCGCGACATGAAAACCTTGAGCCCGGTGGCCAGCGAGTTGAACTCCATCGCATATTCTGGGCCGAGCAGTTCAAGCTGGATGCGCAGGCCAGCCCCGACATAGGCCCATGAGGTCGTTGCCTCGATCATCAGTTCGTTGCCGTCCTCGTCTTCCAGCGAAATCGTTCCGCGCGCGAAGTCTTCGGAAGGCCGGTTGCGGTAGTCGACCTCAGCGCCGAAACGCGAGCGCAACTGGTCGGCGTAGGCGGGCCGCGTCCATTTCAGGTTGGCGACGGTGCCGTTGACCGACTTGATCTTCAGCGAATTGCGCGGCGCGCCGGGCGCTGTGAGCAGATGGCGGGCCACCTCGACCGAATGGCACATCATGTCCGAAAGCACGCCGCCGCCCTGCTTGTCGCCCTGCCAGAACCAGGGCTCATGCGGGCCGGAATGCTCTTCCGCCGCCCGGGCGAGATAGGGCCGCCCGGTGGCTGAAGCGGCGCGCCGCCAGATGATTTCCTTGCCGCGCAGCACCGGCGTGCAGAACACCTGGTTTTCCAGATAGCCGTGATTGAGTTTTGCGTCCTCGGCCAGATGCAGCATCTCGCGTGCTTCGCCGATGGTTCGCGCCAGCGGCTTTTCGCAGGCAACCGCAATGACCGCGCTTCGACCGGCCATGACTTCGGCATGGATGACGCGCATGGTGTCGAGGCGGGTGTAGTTGGGCGACAGGATCCAGATGGCGTCGACATCCTTGGCGCGCACCAGTGATTCCAGGCTGTCGTGGCTGCGGCATTCGCCAAGGCCGAGTTCGGCTACCTGCTCGACGAAACGCTGGCGCTTCTCGGCGCTGCGGCTGTAGACGCCGGTGACCTCGACGTTGCGCACGTTCAGCATCGCCTTCAGGTGAAAATGGGCGATGAAGCCGCTGCCCACGAAGCCCACCCGCAGTTTTGCTTTCGGCAAGTCGGTCATTCGTGGCGTCCTTTCAGTGGTGTTTGGGTGGCGCGGTGGTGCCGCGTATCTTGAGCGTGGTCGGCAGCACCATCGGCTGGTCAGGCGCAATGCCGCCGGCAAACATGTCGAGCAGCAGTCCCATCGCCCGCTTGCCGATCTCCGCGCGCGGCTGGGCCACCGTCGTCAGCGGCGGGAAAAACGCTTCGCTGAGGTAAAGGTCGTCAAAGCCGACCACGGAAACGTCGCCCGGCACATCGCGGCCCATCCGGCGCAGCTCGTGGATGGCGCCGAAGGCCATTTCGTCGTTCGCGAGGAATATCGCGGTAGGCGGTTCGGCCAGCGACAGCAAGCGCTGGCAAGCGTCGCGGCCGGATTGCAAAAGGTAGTCGCCGCGCTGCTCATAGCTATCCGGGATCGCAAGCCCGGCATCGCGCATGGCTGTGCGGTAGCCATCCCGGCGCTTGATACTCATCACTTCCGGCACAGGTCCGGAAATGTGAGCGATCCGGCGATGGCCCAGTCCGATCAGGTGTTCCACCGCTTGGCGCGCCGCCGCTACATTGTCGATCTGCACGTGCGGGAACCGTGCTTCCTCGATCATTTCAAGCGCCACCACGACCGGCAGGTCGGCAGGCAAGCGATCACGAAAACCTTGTTCCGGCGGCAGCGAGCCGGTCATCAGGATCATGCCGTCGGCATGTCCGTCGCGCAGCATGTCGAAATACTCGGTCTCGTGCGTAGGGTCGTTCTCGGCATTGCCCATCAGCACGGAGTAGCCGGCGGCGCGGGCCGCAGCCTCCACGCCTTTCAGGATGTCGAGGTAGAACGGGTTGCCGATGTCGCGCACCACCAGAAGCACGGCCATGGAGCGGCGGGTGCGCAAATTGCGGGCGCTGACATTGGGCCGGTAGTTCAATTGGCTCGCGGCTTCGCGGATACGGCTCAAGGTAGGTTCCGCCACCAGTCCGGTATCGGCAAGCGCACGCGAGACCGTCGCCGGCGAAACGCCCAGCCGCTCGGCAATGTCCTTGATCTTGGGCCGGCCGGTCATGCGCGCATCGAACGGCCGCGGCCGTAGAACAGCATCAGCACCAGAAGGGTGATGCCGAACACCATCTGGCGGCCCGATTCATCGATGTTGATGGTGACCAGTATGCTTTGCAGGATGACGAGCAGCAGCGCGCCCGCCATCGTTCCGGTATAGCCGCCCTTGCCGCCGGAAAGCGGCGTGCCGCCGAACACCACGGCTATGATCGAGGGCAGCATGTACTGTTCGCCGACATTGGCGAATGACGAGCCCGAATAGCCGAGCAGGCAGATGCCGGCGATCGCGGCAAAGATACCGGACAACACGAAAAGAGCGATGCGAACCACTTTCACCGGCACGCCGGCCATGAAGGCCGCCTGCTCGTTGGAGCCGATGGCGTAGATGCGGTGGCCGAACACCGTGCGGCCAAGCAGGAAGGCCATGACCAACCCTATGGCAACCCATAGCCACAGGATGCCGGGCACTCCGAACAGGAACGGCTGCGAGACGAAGCTTGCAAGGCCGGGTGAGGCGCGGCCGGACGGAATGCCTTGCCGGATGACGACGAGCAGGCCTTGCAGCACGCCAAGCATGCCAAGCGTCATCACCAATGGCGGAATGCGCAACAGCGTCACGCCGATGCCGTTGAAGAGCCCGAAAAGAGCGCCGGTGGCAACGCAGCCGAGGATGGCCAGCGGGATGCCGGAATTCTCGCCGGCCATCAAATTGCCGGCGATGATGGCGCTTAGCGACACCACGCCGCCGACCGAAAGATCGATGCCTTCGCGGCCGCCGAGGATGACGAGATTCTGGCCTGCGGCAACAATGCCCAGCAATGCTGC
>MKRZ01000045.1 GCA_001897075.1 Mesorhizobium sp. 61-13
CTTGGCGCAGCCTATATCACCGCCGCTATCATCCTCACGCCACGGCTTGGCGCCGCCGCCACCATGGGTTTCGCGGTTGCAGGGCAGCTGTTGGCGGGCATATTGGTTGATCGCATTGGTTTCCTCGGCCTTGCAGTGCGTGAAATTTCATTCGGCCGCGTGGCCGGCGCCGTGCTGCTGCTTGCCGGAGCGGTGTTGATCCGGATCTACTGAAAATGCGCGTTGACCTGTTCGATTTCGATTTGCCCGAGGAACGCATTGCCCTTAGGCCGGCGGAGCCGCGCGACCATGCCCGCCTGCTGGAAGTTCATCCGGGTAGCGGACTTCGCGATCTTTCGGTTCAGGACTTGCCGGATCTGCTGAACCCCGGCGATGTGCTGGTTTTCAACGACACCAAGGTCATCCCGGCTCAATTGAAGGGTATCCGCCGGCGGGGCGAAGCGGTGGCGCAAGTCGATGCCACGCTGCACATGCGCACAGCGCCCGATCAATGGGCCGCCTTCGTGCGCCCCGGCAAGCGCGTGGCCGCAGGCGACCGCATCCATTTCGGCCATGACGGCAATTCCTGCTTTCTCGGCCAACTCGATGCCACAGTTATCGAAAAGCGCGAAGGCGGCGAAGTGCTGCTCGGCTTCGATGTTTCAGGCGCATTCCTCGACGAGGCGCTCCATGCCGTGGGGCACATCCCGCTGCCGCCCTACATCGCCTCGAAACGCGACGACGACGAACGCGACCGTCGCGACTACCAGACCATCTACGCCCGCGAGGAGGGTGCGGTGGCGGCTCCAACGGCTGGCCTCCACTTCACGCCGGAGCTTTTCGCCGCCCTGGATTCCAAGGGCATCAAGCGCAGTTTTGTCACGCTGCACGTCGGCGCCGGCACCTTCCTGCCGGTCAAGGCCGACGATACGACAGACCACAAGATGCACGCCGAAATAGGCGTCGTGTCTACCGCCACCGCATCAGCCTTGAACGCTGCGCGAGCCGGCGGCGGACGTATCGTTGCGGTCGGCACCACTTCGCTCCGGTTGCTCGAAAGTGCTGCCCGCGAGGACGGAACGATAGAGGCATGGTCCGGCCCGACCGACATTTTCATAACGCCCGGTTACCGCTTCAAGGCGGTCGATATGTTGATGACCAATTTCCACCTGCCGCGCTCGACGCTTTTCATGCTTGTGTCGGCATTCAGCGGGTTGGAAACGATGCGCAGCGCTTACAAGCACGCCATTGAAAACGGCTACCGCTTCTATTCTTATGGTGACTCCAGTCTCCTGTTCAGGGAGCAGACATGACCACCGAATTCTCATTCACGCTCATCGCAACCGACGGCAAGGCTCGGCGCGGCGAAGTCTCGATGCCGCTGGGCGCGGTCCGCACCCCGGCTTTCATGCCTGTCGGCACGGCCGGCACCGTCAAGGCCATGTATATGGATCAAGTGCGCGGCGTCGGTGCCGATATCATCCTGGGCAACACCTATCACCTCATGCTGCGGCCGGGCGCGGAGCGGGTGGCGCGCTTGGGCGGCCTGCATGAGTTCGCCCGCTGGCCGCGCCCGATCCTGACCGACAGCGGCGGCTTCCAGGTCATGTCTCTGTCGAAGCTGAGAAAGCTGACCGAGCACGGCGTCACTTTTCGTTCCCATGTCGACGGCGCTGCCTACGAGATGACGCCGGAGCGCTCCATCGAAATCCAGGGTCTGCTCAATTCCGACATCCAGATGCAGCTCGACGAGTGCACCGCGCTGCCCGCCGAGCTGAAGGAAATCGAGCGTGCGATGGAGTTGTCGCTGCGCTGGGCCGAGCGCTGCAAGACCGCTTTCGGCGACCAGCCCGGCAAGGCGATGTTCGGCATCGTGCAGGGTGGCGACAACGCCCCTTTGCGGGAAAGGTCCGCCGAAGCCCTCAAGGCGATGAACCTCAAAGGCTACGCCGTTGGCGGCCTAGCCGTCGGCGAGCCGCAGGCGATGATGCTGGAGATGCTTGACGTCACCTGTCCGATCCTCCCGTCCGACAAGCCGCGCTACCTGATGGGCGTCGGCACGCCTGACGATATCCTGAAGTCGGTGGCGCGCGGCATCGACATGTTCGATTGCGTCATGCCGACCAGGGCAGGGCGGCACGGCCTCGCCTACACGCGCCGCGGCAAGGTCAATCTTCGCAACGCCCGCCATGCCGACGACCACCGCCCGTTGGACGAGGAAAGCGATTGCCCGGCCAGCCGCGATTATTCGCGCGCCTATCTGCACCATCTGGTGCGCTCGCAAGAGGCGCTGGGCGCCATGCTGCTTACGTGGAACAATCTGGCCTACTACCAGAAGCTCATGCGCGATATCCGCGATG
>MKRZ01000046.1:0-17944 GCA_001897075.1 Mesorhizobium sp. 61-13
TCGGTGCCTATCAAATCGAAGGCGAGGGCATTCAACTGTTCGAGAATATCGAGGGCGACTACTTCACCATCGTCGGCTTGCCGCTGTTGGCCGTACTCGCCGAATTGCGCAGCCTGGGCGCCATCGATGGCTGACCCATTGGCAAGGGCTTTCGTCATCGGCCATCCGATTGCCCATTCGCGGTCGCCGAAGATCCATCGCCATTGGCTTGAGGCGAACGGCATTTCAGGTAGCTATGAGGCGATTGATGTCGCACCGGATGACTTGGCCGAGTTCATCCGCGGCTTGAGGGAACGCGGTTTTCGTGGCGGCAACGTTACCATCCCGCACAAGGAAGCGGTATTCGGTCTTGTCGAACGGCTGGATGAAGCAGCCGAGGAGATCGGTGCCGTCAATACGCTTTGGTTCGAAGACGATGTCCTTTGGGGCGGCAATACCGATGCTTACGGATTTGCCGCCAACCTAGACGAATATGCCCCTGACTGGTTCCGCAGCGGACCGGCGATGGTGCTAGGAGCCGGCGGCGCGGCCCGGGCGATCATTCATGCCCTGAAGCAGCGCGGCGTGAAGGATATCCGCATCGTCAATCGAACCCTGTTGCGGGCGCAAGAGCTTGCCGACCGGTTCGGCCGGGGCGTCAGCGCACATGCGTCCGCCGCAACGGATGAACTGTTGGCTGATACGGGGCTGCTTATAAACACCACAGCGCTTGGCATGCATGGCAATGAAGGCTTGCCTGCGGACCCGAAACGGCTTCCCGGCACGGCGATTGTGACCGATATCGTTTATGTGCCGCTGCAAACGCCACTTTTGGCAGCCGCAGCAAGATGCGGACTGAAGACGGTGGATGGCCTCGGCATGCTGCTTCATCAGGCGGCTCCGGGTTTCGAGCATTGGTTCGGAAAACGCCCAGTGGTGACGCCAGCCCTGCGCGCCGCCATCGTGGCCGACCTTGGGGCGACTTGATGATCGTCCTTGGCCTCACCGGCTCAATCGGCATGGGCAAATCGACTGCGGCCAAGATGTTTGCCGATGCCGGCGTGCCAGTGCATGATTCCGACGAGGCCGTGCATCGCCTCTATGCGGGCGCGGCAGTTCCCTTGGTCGAATCGGCTTTTCCCGGTACGACGCGCGACGGCAGTGTCGACCGCGCGTTGCTCGGCCAACGCGTGCTGGGCGATCCGGCTGCATTGAAGACGCTGGAAGGGATCATCCACCCGTTGGTCCGCGCCGACGCCGATGCCTTTCTGGCTCGTCACCGTTCTGCCGGAGCGCCGTTGGCCGTGCTCGATATTCCCTTGCTTTTCGAGACGGGGGGACGGCATCGCGTCGACAAGGTCATTGTCGTTTCCGCTCCAGCCGACATTCAACGGTCCCGTGTTCTTGCCCGTCCCGGAATGACGGAAGAAAAGTTCGAGGCCATCCTGCGCAGACAGGTGCCCGATGCCGAAAAGCGCAGGTTGGCCGACTTCGTCGTCGATACCGCGCACAGCTTCGATGCGACGCGCATCGCCATCCATGCGATTATTGACGAGTTGACCGGGGAAAAGCCGAGCCAGCCTGGCAGCTGAATCTTGCCGACTCTGCCGCCCATGGCCATGTTGGGCGATGGAGCGATTCGATGCGTGAAATCATTTTCGATACTGAAACCACCGGACTTGATTCCCGGGAAGACCGCATCATCGAGCTGGGCGGCGTCGAAATGGTCAACCGTTTCCCGACCGGCCGCACCTTTCATTTCTTCATCAATCCGCAGGGCCGGCAGATTCACGCGGATGCACAGGCGGTCCATGGCATCTCTGCGGACCAGTTGGCCGACAAGCCGATATTTGGCGCGATCGTCGACGAATTCATCGAGCTGATCGATGGGGCCAAGCTGGTGGCCCATAATGCGAACTTCGATATCGGCTTCATCAATGCCGAGTTCGCGCGTATCGGTCGCCCGCCGGTTGCACCGGAAATGGTCATTGACACGCTGGCGCTGGCCAAGCGCAAACATCCGATGGGACCCAATTCGCTCGACGCATTGTGCCGTCGCTACGGTATCGACAACAGCCATCGCACCAAGCACGGGGCGTTGCTGGACTCGGAGCTTCTGGCGGAAGTGTACATTGAGCTTATTGGCGGAAAACAGGCCGCGCTCACCCTGGACAACGTCGCGGTGGCTGCCGCGAGCGCCGTCCTCGTGGAACAGACCGATTTTGTGGTCGCTCCTCGCCCAGCCCCCTTGCCGCCGCGCCTAAGTGAAGCCGAGCGCGCAGCGCACGCGGCCCTAGTCGAGACGCTTGGTGAAAAGGCCGTCTGGCTTAGCGTTACAGGCCAATAAAAAACCCGGCCGAAGCCGGGTTCTTGTTCTGGAAAGCAAGCGACCGCGATCAGCTTACCTTGACCTTGGCAGCAGCCTGGTCCTCGGCAATCTTCTGCTGGAACATCTGCGCAAAGTCGATCGGGTCGAGCATCAGCGGCGGGAAACCGCCGTTGCGCGTCGCCTCGGCAATGATTTGGCGCGCAAACGGGAACAGGAGCCGCGGGCATTCGATGAAAAGGAGCGGCAGCATGTGCTCCTGCGGGAAACCGGTAATGTTGAAAACGCCGCCATAGACGAGTTCGACATTGAACAGCACGTCCTTGTCGATGGTGGCTTTGGCGTTCAGCGCCAAGTTGACGTCGAACTGCTGTTCGGACAGCGGATTGGCGTTGACATTGACGTTGATGGCAATGCCGGGAGCCTTGTCGCGGGCACGCAGCGAGTTCGGCGCGCCGGGGCTCTCGAAGGAGAGATCCTTCACATATTGCGCCAGCACGTTCAGCGTCGGCTGTGTTCCATTGCCGTTTGTCGCGGCACCCTTCTGCGTCTCGTCGTTTTCGGCCATGAGCCCATTTCCTTTTTCGGGCCTAGCGGCCCCGATTGAAGTCGAGCGGTGAGCTATCATTTCCGGCATGACAAGACAAGGTTTTGCCGGGAACCGCCTATTCGTCGGAGATCTGGCGCCACGGAGACGAAGCGTTGGGGTTGTTGTTGTTGCCGCGTTTGTAGTCGTCGTCGTTGAGATCGATGGTCTTGCCGCGCTGGCGGGGTCGAAAGCCTGCAGTACCGAACTCGGTCACCACAGCCACGCGTTTCTTCAAGTGCCGCCAGGCCATGTCGCGCACCGGCGGCAGCAGTAACAGCAAGCCGAGGATCGAGGTGATGAAACCCGGTATGATGAGAAGGATGGCGGCAAACACCATCATCGCTCCATGCGCCAACTGGGCGCTGGGATCTCGCCCGGCATCCATTTCGGTCCGCACCTTGGTCATGACGCCGAAGCCCTGATGTCTGATGAGCAGGCTGCCGGCGATGGTCGAGGCAAGCACGAGGCCGATTGTTGCCAGCGCGCCGATCTTACTCCCGACGACGACAAAACCGGCTATTTCGGCGAGCGGTAGCGCAAGTATGAGCAGGGGAAGAAAGGAAATTCGCAAATTGAGGCCGTTTGTTCGTTGTTTTGAGCCGCTAAAGCATTTGCCGCTGGCCCTGGTTCCCTCAGATAGGTATGCCTGCCATTGATTTGAATGATTGTGTCTCACGTTCTATATGCTTTGATGGCCGGATGCCAGATGAGGGCAAACCAGCCTGGTGAATCCGAAACAGAGGCCGAAACAGGGATTGAGTGGCGCAAGCATGGAATTCTTCGACTTCGGCACGATTTTCTTTCTCGTCGCGGCAGTGGTGATCTTCTTCCAACTGCGCAACGTGCTCGGTCGGCGTACCGGCAACGAGCGGCCACCGCTCGATCCCTACTCTGCATCACGCAAACCCGCCAAGGACGATGCCGAGGCATCTGACAACGTGGTGGCATTGCCGCGTAAGCGCGCGCCTGGCGAGCCTGTGCCCGATGCCTACGCCGATATCGATGCATTCGCCAAGCCTGACACTGATTTGAACAAGGGCCTGCGGGCCATCAAGGACAACGACGCCAGCTTCGAGCCGAAGGGTTTCGTCGACGGCGCCAAGATGGCCTACGAGATGATCGTCATGGCCTATGCCGACGGCGACAGGAAAACGTTGAAGAACCTGTTGTCGCGCGAGGTTTTCGACGGTTTCGTCGCCGCGATTTCCGAGCGCGAGGCCAAGTCGGAAAAAATCCAATCCTCCTTTGTCGGCATCGACAAGGCGGATATCGTATCGGCCGAAATGAAGGGCTCGGAAGCCCATGTCACGCTGCGTATCGTCAGCGAGCTGATCTCGGCGACGCGCGACAAGGCTGGCACTGTTATCGACGGCGATCCCGAAACGGTCGCCGAAGTAAAGGACGTGTGGACCTTTGCCCGCGACACGCGCTCGCGTGATCCGAACTGGAAGCTTGTTGCCACCGAAGAAGAAGACTGAGCCCAAGGCGGCGGTCGCCCGTGTCGCAACCACTTCCATTGACGGAAAGACGCTTCGACGAGTTGCCCGGGTGGCAGGACGACGACCAGCTTGCCGCCTTCGATGCGTTCCGCCGCAGTGCCGAACAGGTTTTGACCAAGCCTTATCGCACCGGCGCGCTCGGTATCGAATGCGCGTCGTTTGCCGAAGCTTATGAAGAAGCGCGGGCTGTAGCGCCGTCCAATCAATCTGACGCTAGGTTGTTTTTCGAACGGCATTTCATCCCCCTGCAGGTGCACCCGGGGAGTGGCCAAGCTGGTTTGGTGACCGGGTTTTACGAGCCCGAGGTCGAAGCTTCATCGGTTCGCACCGAGCGATTTTCCGTCCCGCTTCTCTCTCGACCGCAGGATCTCATCGATATCGACGACAACAACCGCCCGGTTGGAATGGACCCATATCTGGCCTTTGCGCTAGCGACTGCCGACGATCCGGTCGAATATTTTGACCGAGGTCAAATTGAGAGTGGTGTACTCGCCGGCCAAGGTCTGGAAATCGCTTGGCTCGCCGACAAGGTCGATGCGTTTTTCATCCACGTGCAAGGGGCTGCCCGTCTAGCGATGACCGACGGCAGCCTGATGCGCGTGACCTACGCTGCCAAGTCGGGACAAAGGTTCTCGGGACCCGGCAAGGCTCTGGCCGACCTCGGTGAAATTCCGTTGCAGGACGTCACCATGCAATCGATCCGAGCCTGGTTCAAACGCCATCCGGATCGCGTCGACGAAATCCTGTGGCGCAATCGCTCTTACATATTTTTCAGGCAAGCCGATGTAAGTGACCCGGACCTTGGGCCGATCGCCGCCGCCAAGGTGCCTCTGACACCTGGCCGCTCGATTGCGGTTGATCGTTTGCTGCATACATTTGGTACGCCGTTCTTTGTCAACGCGCCGGAGCTGACCGCCTTTGACGGGCACCCGTTTCGACGCCTGATGATAGCGCAGGACACGGGATCCGCGATTACCGGTCCGGCGCGCGGTGACCTTTTTGCTGGTTCTGGCGATGCGGCGGGCGAAATCGCCGGCGTGGTACGCCATGCCGCCGACTTCTTCGCGCTTGTCCCGCGCAAGCTCGCACCCTTATTGCTTGGCACCGGAAATGCAGTTTCGGATGCGAATCGATGACCCGGCGTGTGGAGAAGAAGCTGAGCGAGGAGGACCGGGTGCTGTGGAGCCTGGTTGCCCGCAGCGCCAAGCCGCTGAAAGGCAAGGCCACAATTGAGCTTCCCGTTGCCGAAGTCCTGCCAAAACCAGAGCCAAGCCCACCCTTGCCCGCTCCCACCAATACCACCGTCAAGCCGAGGTCCCATCCGGTGCCGCACCATCTTGATGAGCCGACGTTGGACAAGCTGTCGAAGGGCCGCCTGCCGATAGAAGGCCGGGTGGACCTGCACGGCATGACGCAGGAAGAGGCTTATTCGCTGCTCCATTCCTTCCTGCATCGCGCCCATGCCGGCGGCATACGCTACGTGTTGATCATCACCGGCAAGGGTTCTTCTTCTGGCGGTGACGGCGTCTTGCGCCGTTCAGTGCCGGCATGGCTATCGACGCCGGCATTCCGGCACCTCGTGTCCAGCCACGACCATGCCGCGCGCCATCATGGCGGATCAGGGGCACTCTATGTGCGCTTGCGCCGGGTGCGGGCATGACGCCGCTGGGTGAAAAAATACGCCAGCTCCGGCAACAACGCGGTGCAAGCCAGAAGGACATGGCTGCCGCGATAGGCGTGAGTGCCGCCTATCTGTCCGCGCTTGAGCACGGTCGAAGGGGTGTGCCAAGCTGGACTTTGCTTCAGAAAATCATCGGCTACTTCAACATCATCTGGGACGAGGCCGAGGAGTTCCAACGCCTCGCCGAGACATCGCGCCCACGGGTCAAGGTAGACACATCGGGGCTTTCGCCAGCCGCAACCGAACTCGCCAACCTTTTGGCGGAAGGCATCGACAGGCTGGACGAGGCCGAAATCCGTCATATCACTGCATCAGTCCGCCAGATGCTCGAACGTGCCAAGCGCACTGGCTCCTGACACCTTGTCGTCAGCAGGAGACACTACGGGGCTTGCCGAAAGATCGCCAACTGGCCAATCTCGCCACACGTTCCCTGCGTATTCCTGAAGGCACGCCATGATCCTGATCGGCCAGTATGATTCACCTTTCGTCCGCCGCGTCGGTATCGCGCTGACCCTCTACGGAATTCCCTTCGAACATCGGCCGTGGAGCGTGTTTGGCGATACCGACAAGATACGCGAGTACAATCCGCTTGTGCGGGTGCCGACGCTGGTCCTCGACAATGGGGATGTGCTGATCGAGAGCCACTTGATGCTCGATTACATCGACAGTCTCGTGCCGGCGGAACAGGCGATGTTTCCGAAGGTTGAATCGGCCCGGCATCAGGCGCTCAAAGTCGCCGCGCTTGCCACCGGCATGGCCGACAAGGTCGTCAGCTTATTCTACGAAAAGCGCCTGCATACCGAAGTATCGCAAGTCTGGGTCGAACGCTGTCGCTCGCAGATTTCCGGCGTGCTCGCCGTGCTTGAAGCTGATCGCGCCAGCCGAGGCAGCGCCTATTGGTTCGGCGACAGGATCGGCCACGCCGACATTGCCGTGGCTGCCGTACTGCGGTCATTGGCCGAGGCGCATCCCGGCCTGATCGCAATTGCCGACTACCCGGCGCTGGCCGCCCATTCCGAAAAGCTCGAGGCCATGCCGGTCTTCCAGACCATCATGCAGCCTTTCATTCCGCCGGCCTAGAGCATGATCCCGAAAAGTGGATACCGGTTTTCGGGAAAGATCATGCTCAAACAAGAAGATAGATCATGGTGACCACTCGCGGAAGAATCGTCATGATCTAGGCGGCGTCGCGCACCTGATAATCCTTGACCGCAGCAAAGCGGATGGCCTTCCAGCGTTCGGCCTCGTAGTTGAGCGAGAATTCATGCTGGGCGAGGAACACCGGGTCGTTATCGAGGTCGCGGGCAATGTCGCCGCGATGCGCCTCGATGAAGCGGGTAAGTTCGGTGCGTTCGTCGGCGGCGATCCAGCGGCAGACTGAAAAGCGCGACATCTCGAAATCGACCGGCAGCGAATACTCGATGTTGAGCCGTTCCTTTAGCACGTCAAGTTGCAGGGCGCCGACCACACCGACGATTGCCGGCGATCCGTCTTCCGGCGAGAACAGTTGCACGACGCCCTCCTCGGCCATCTGATGCAGCGCTTCCTTCAGCTTCTTGGCTTTCATCGCATCACCCAGCCTGACTCGGCGCAGGATTTCGGGTGCGAAGTTGGGTACGCCGCGAAACAGGATTTCCTCGCCTTCGGTGAGCGTATCGCCAATGCGCAACGTGCCGTGGTTCGGAATGCCGACGACATCGCCGGCATAGGCTTCATCGGCGGTGATGCGCGAGCGGGCAAAGAAGAACTGGGGCGCTGAAAGGCTCATAGGCTTGCCGGTGCGCACCAGCTTGGCCTTCATGCCTCTCTCCAGCGTTCCGGAGCAGACCCGCACGAAGGCGATGCGGTCGCGATGGTTGGGATCCATGTTCGCCTGGATCTTGAAGACGAAGGACGTCATCTTCTCTTCGGTCGCCTCGACCTTGCGCGTGTCGGCTCCCTGCGCGCGCGGCGGCGGCGCCCAGTTGCCCAATGCTTCGATCAGGTCGCGCACGCCAAAATTGCGCAAGGCCGAGCCGAAGAAGACCGGCGTCAGATGGCCCTGGCGGAACGCTTCAAGATCGAAGGGACGGCAGGCCTCGCGGGCCAGTTCCAGTTCCTCGATGAAGGCCGGACGATCGTTCTCGGGCAGAAGGCCGGCGGCGCGATTGGAATCCGGGCCGTGGACCGGCGTGCGGTCCTTTTCCTCGTCATGGCGGCGAACGGCATTTTCGGCGAGATGATAGGTGCCGGCAAAGGTCTTGCCCTGCCCGATCGGCCATGTGACGGGGGCGGTATCGAGCGCCAGCTTCTGTTCGATTTCATCAAGGATCTCGAACGTGTCGCGCGCCTCGCGGTCCATCTTGTTGACGAATGTGACGATGGGAATGTCACGCAGGCGGCAGACCTCGAACAGTTTCAGCGTGCGCGGCTCGATGCCCTTGGCGGCATCGATGACCATGACGGCGGAATCGACAGCCGACAGCGTGCGATAGGTGTCGTCGGCGAAGTCTTCGTGGCCGGGCGTGTCGAGCAGGTTGAAGACGTTGTCGCCATATTCGAAGGTCATCACCGAGGTGACGACCGAAATGCCGCGTTCGCGCTCGATCTTCATCCAGTCCGAGCGGGTCTGGATACGGTCCTTCTTGGCCTTGACCTCGCCGGCGAGCTGGATCGCTCCGCCGAAAAGCAGAAGCTTCTCGGTCAGTGTCGTCTTGCCGGCATCCGGGTGCGCGATGATCGCAAAGGTGCGGCGGCGCGCGACCGCCTGTTCGATAATCTCGGCCAATATCTGAAATCCCGTTAGGTGGCGGGCTTCTAACAGCCGGGAAAGAAACTGTCGAACGGAAATGCCATTCAGGCGGTCAGCGCAAGCTCGACCTTTTCCGGCGCGAAGGGGCGGACGCTGATGCCGTCGCGGCTGACGGCGACATAGCTGGACGGAGGCACCGACTGCCAGCCGCTGCCGTCATGGTCGAAAGGCTCGGAAACCACGCAACGACCGCTGCCAAGCGTTCGGGTGTAGAGTGTCGGCGCGTTGCCATGGGTCGTGTAGCGCACCGCGTGAAGCGTCTCGCCGTCGGCGAAAGCGGCGGTGAGCTTGAGGTTTGCCTCCACGCCGCAGGCGCGCTGCATCGAGATGACGCTGGCAGCGGCACGCGTGGCCGCGCCGAACGGATCATGAGCCAGTCCGTTTTCGACCATCAAAAGGAAAAGCAGTTCCGAATCCGTGGTGCCTTCGATCTGGTCGTAGAGTTGGTCGCCGAGACTGGCTTCGAGCTTGCGGCGGATTCTGTCGAAATCGCCGATCTGGCCATTATGCATGAACGACCAGCGGCCATTGATGAAGGGATGGCAATTGACCCGGCTGGTCGCCCCACCAGTCGAGGCGCGCACATGGGCAAGAAAAAGGCTCGACCTGATCTGCCGGCACAGGCTTTTCAGGTTGGGATCGGACCAGGCGGGCAGGATATCGCGGAAGAATCCGGGTTCCGGGCGCTCGCCATACCAGGCAAGGCCGAAACCATCGGCGTTGGTCGCGGTCTTTGCCTCGGTGGCGCAGTGGCTCTGGGCAATGAGCGAGTGGCAGGGCGCCGAGACGATGTCCTCGAGGAAGACCGCATCACCGATATAGGCTGCCCAACGACACATGCCCTGTTCGCTCCTAGGCGCGGTCCCCGATCATCGTGCGATCATCTGGAACCGCATGTCCGCCACGATTATGCGTCCGCTCGTAAAGTTCGCGGATGATCCGGCTGGCTGTAGTCTCGAACAAAAACGGCAAGAAAGCGTGAATGACGGCGGCAAATGCGGCCATGAACAGCCGCGAGGAAAACCATGCGGCAAAGGCCATATGGCCGAAATAGGTTTCTCCGACCGAAGCCGGATGATCGATGAACATCTTGGTGATGTGGGTCGGCATGGCGGCTCTCCTGCGGCTCGGTCGATGGTGGCAGGATCGCATGGCAGCCTCGATGACATATCCCATTTTATCCTTTAATTTGCGCACATCTTGGGACATATATCCCAATATATGACTGATCTGGATGAAATTGACCGAAGAATCCTGGCTGAACTGCAACGCGACGGCACCTTATCGGTGGACCAGTTGTCCGAGCGCGTGGCGTTGTCGCGCAATGCCTGCTGGCGCAGGGTGAAGCGACTGGAAGAAGACCGTGTAATTACCGGGCGAGTCGCGCTGGTCGATGCCGAAAAGCTCGGGCTCGGCCTTTCGGTGTTTATCCTGTTGCGCACCTCCAATCATGACCCCGCATGGCTGAAGACGTTTCGTTCCGCAGTAACCAGCTTTCCCGAAATCACCGGCGTCTATCGCATGTCCGGCGATCTCGACTACGTCCTGCGCGCCCGCGTGGCTGACGTGAAGGCCTATGACAGGCTTTACCAGCGCCTCATCGCCAAGGTGCCGCTTACCGATGTCTCGGCCTCCTTCGTCATGGAGGAGATCAGGGAGACGACAGTGATCCCGGTGGAAGTGCGTTGACATCATCATTCGAGGCCACATCTGTTCTGGCCACGTCGCCACTCCTGCTGTAAGCGGAACCGCCTGGAGGGGAAGTCGTTCTACGCGGTACTCCGGGATTGACCATTCAGGCCAGCGCCTCAACAGGATCATCGCCATGTCCGCCACCCGCCATTCGCCTTCAGTCATCGGCCCGACAGTCGGTTTCGTCAGATTGCCGCACGGAGAGGGCCTGCCCCTGCCCGCATATGAAAGCGCCGGCGCAGCCGGCATGGACCTGCGCGCAGCTATCGCCGACGATCGCTCGATCTTGATATTGCCGGGCAAGCGCGCGCTCGTGCCGACGGGGCTAGTACTTGAGATACCGCAAGGCATGGAAGGCCAGATCCGTCCCCGCTCGGGGCTGGCGCTCAAGCACGGCATTACCTGTCTCAACACGCCGGGAACCATCGACAGCGACTACCGTGGCGAGGTGAGCGTGCTGCTCGTCAATCTGGGCGACGAGGATTTTTCCGTTACGCGCGGCATGCGCATTGCCCAGATCATATTCGCACCCGTGGTGCAGGTTGCAGCCGAAGAGCGTACGCTGGCGGGAGATACGTCGCGCGGCTCCGGCGGCTTTGGTTCGACGGGGACGGCGTGAGCATTCAGCCCAAACTCGTCATCTTCGATTGCGACGGCGTGCTGGTCGATACCGAAGGTCCTGCCAATCGCCGCTTGGCTGAGTGGATCACCGCGGCCGGCCATCCCATCTCCTATGAGCAATGCCGGCGCAGGTTCAGCGGGCGCAGCCTGTCGTCGGTGCGCAGCGAACTCATAGAGACGGCGGGCATCGACCTCGGAGCCGACCTCATCGACCGCTGGTATACGGAAATACAGACCTTGTTTGCCGATGGTCTGGAGGTGATACCGCATGTCGAAAGTTTTATTGACGCTGTCGAACGCGCCAGCATTGTCCACTGCGTTGCATCGTCGGCACGTGTCGAGAAGATGCATCTGACGCTTGGCCGGACCGGCCTGCTGCCGCATTTCAAGGACGTTCTGTTCAGTGCTTCGATGGTTGAGCGTGGCAAGCCAGCACCCGACCTCTTCCTGCACGCCGCAAGAACCATGGGGTTCGAACCCCAGGATTGCATCGTCATCGAAGACAGCGTTCCCGGAACACAGGCGGGCGTGGCCGCTGGCATGCGTGTCTTTTCCTATCACGGCGACGCAATGACCGACATCGAAGGTCTGCGCGCGGCGGGTGGCATCCTGTTCGACGACATGCGCAAGCTGGCTGCGATTATTCCTATCGCCTGGTGTGAGCGAATCCCGATAGCCTGAGCCGCCAAGACCAGAGGTCGTCCTGTAAAAAGCCGGCCTCGATTTGCATCGAGACCGGCCAAATCGCCCCAAAGCCGGGATTATTTTGTCTGAGTTAGGTCTGCCCGGCTGGACAGACGAGATGGACTGGAATGGGTGTGCGTGCATGAACCCGATAGGGTTCCTGGCTCCACATAAGGTTGCGGATGAACCAGGGACGCCGCGGGTCTGCTCCCATGACAATGGCATCGCAATTGTGACGCTTTGCCTCGTTCAGGATGCTCTTGCTCGGATTGCGGGTGGTTACAATATGACCACCTGCCGTCACGCCGGCATCCTCCAGTTGGCCGAGAGCCCAAAAGACATTCTCTTGCTGCTCTTCCATCTCGCGCTTGCTGGGACGCAAGCCCGGATTGGGCAATCCAAAACCTGTGCCCCACAACCTTGCGACGCTGAGTACTCTGGCGTGGCCGTCGTGCGGAAGCAGCATCCGCACCGCCAGGTCGATTACGTCCTGGTTGAAACGTCTGCCTTCAGAAGCAATCAGCACATTTTGCGCGGCTTTCGATTCGCCGGCAGGCCGTGACCGTCCGAACAGGTTCCGGATCATATGGCCAACCTCCTAGTTGCTGGTTGTCGCTACCGCGCCGGCGATTACGCCGTCACGGCGATCTTCCCATTTGCGGTACCAGTACAGAGGCAGGTACATGAACGTCGCGGCGATGCCGAGGAAGTAGTAGATCGCCTGGCCGCCGATATACGAGTATATGACGCCACCAACCAACCACACGAAGAAATACAGCGCCGCCAGCGCCAGCGCGACGTACTTGAAGTACTCCGGCAGGCGGAACGGACGATGGACGTTCGGGCGGTCCTTGCGCAGCAGGTAGTAGCCGATGAGCACCGGCACGAAGGAACCGAGATATCCCACGTTGGAGAAGGAATAGATCTCGATCGCTCCGCCCATGAACGCAATGAGCAGGCTGGCCCCGACATTGGTCATCATTGCCCGGTCGGGAACGTGGTTCTTGTTGAGGTGCTGGTAGAAGCGCGGGAACTGGCCGTCGAGCGACATCTGGTAGAGTGACCGCGAGCAGCCCATCAGCGAGTTCAGCGCCGACAGCACCAACGCAATGATCAGCATGATCGCCATCAGCCATTCCATCACGGCCCCTGCCACGCCGGGGAAGATGTTGCTGGCGAAGGTGACGAACATCGTCTTCGGATCGACCAGAGCCGGGTCCGAGATGGCCTGCGCACCAAGCACGACCACGAACGAAATCGGCAGCATGGTGTAGACGAAAACGCCGTAGCCGCCCTCGAGCGTCATGGCGATCTTGGCGTCGCGGCCCGGATGCTTGCACTCGCCGATGTAGCAGGCTGCCGCTTCATAGGCGATGACCGTCCATAGCAGCGGGAACGCATAGGCCACATACATGACCCAGGCTGGATAGCCATTGATATCGCTGAAGAAGCTCGACCCGTCGAGTTGCGGGAAGTTGGCGATCTCGCTCCAGTTCGCGGCATCGGGATTGAAGACGAAGCCGATCGACAGGAACGTCAGCGGGATCATCGACAGCACCGCCAGTATGGTGGCCATCGACGTGCCGAAACGGATGCCGAGATAGGCGGGCACCGACAGGACCAGAAGGCCGACCGCGGTAATCGCCAGCGTCCACCAGGGGATGAAGGTGCTGATCGGCGTAATGCCGACAGTCGCGTCCAGCCCGAACAGGTGGGTGATATAGAACGACGCCAGGATCATGTTGAGCGGTGCGACAGGCATCCAGCCCACCCAATACATCCATGCCGTGACCCCGTTGACGTGCGGCGCCAGCCGCGGCCATCGGTCCTTGTAGGCAGGGTAGGCATAGGATGGAGAACCGCCCGTTCGCCCGGGCATCATTGCCGACAGTTCTGCCAGCAAGAGGCATAACACAACGCCTGTGAGCGTGAAGAATGCGATGAAGGGAATATAGGAAGCGCCGAAAACCGTAAGAAAGGCTGGCGCTGCGCCGGTTACGAGAATGGTTCCGGCCAGACCGATGACAAAGGCACCCCACCAATTTGTGCCGGTCTGAAGATTGCCTTGTTCGTAGTCCAGTACGTCGATTGTGTCCCCGTGATTGGTGCTCATTTCATTCCCCCTTTCACCTTTGCGGTGATCGGATTTTCGCGGCATGTGCAGCCGATCGGCTCCGTGTAGAAAGTGCGTTTGCGCTTGTCAGTCATGGGGTTTCCTCCTCCTTATGACCTTGGTTTGCAAAATCGGGTCTGCGTACCTGTCTGTTCGGCCCCTCGCCGATCAATGTGCTTGAGGTCGCACGAAGTACCCGCGGGCCACCGAAAGACGGCTCGCGGCTTTTGCTCTTCGACGTGAAATTACCGGCGCGTACGCAAAACCCGACGCGCCTGTCTCTGCATCTTTTGTGTGAAGGTCGGTTGGTAGCCGGCCACTGGCCCGGCACCGCCGCTGCGTGCGGCCATGCCGAGGTCGAAAATTGCGCTATCTGATTTGCCGGGCTTTGCCAGATGCACCAATACCGACACGACAGAAACGGCACACGCTACAGTAGCGGTGCAATTCTTCCCGTATCGCTTTTATGATGTCATGATGGCTAAGCTACAGCCGCTCAATTTTCACACGTTATGGATGCTTGTTGTTGTTATTTTTCCACCCATCCGTCTCCTCCGATTACCAAATCCGATGAATCAAAGAGCTGTTCTTCATTGGGCAAAAATTCCAGTTCAATGCGATTCACATTGAGAAAGAAAATTTCACCAAATGCAATCAGGCCACAAGCTCTCTTACCTGTCAACAAGATAATATATTGCGGCTGGTGGGCGGACTTGTTTTTCAATCAAGATTTGTAACTCTTTGAACTGGTTCGACAAATTTCGATTTTTTGCGACGTGTGGCAAAAATCGCCAACTCGACAGGATAGCGCCGCGGCAGAGCGCGAAAGGGAAGCGCGTTGCGGAGCGGCAGGATCGCGCACTCTCCTGACACCACCCTGTCATGTTCCCGACGCGGAATCTGGAAAAACAGGGTCCTGAGCCAATCGCATCCGTTTGCCCGCGACGGTGGCCAGGGATAGGATCGCGTCACGATTTCAACACTGACAGGGCAGACGCCATGGACAAGGGCAAGGTTTTTCGTGAGCTTCACGCTTCCACATTCGTCATTCCGAACCCGTGGGATATCGGCACCGCCAAGCTTTTGCAGTCCTTTGGCTTCAAGGCGCTGGCGACGACCAGCGCCGGCTTCGCCTTTTCGCGCGGACTGCCTGATGGCGGAGTGAATTTCGAGACGATGATTGCCCACTGCAAGGAACTTGCAGCGGCAACCGACCTGCCGGTGTCGGCGGATCTGGAGAAGGGCAAGGGCGATAGCCCGGAGCGCGCCGCGGAAACCATATTCGCCGCCGAGGCGGCAGGCCTGGCCGGCTGCTCGATCGAAGACTTTTCCGGTGACGACGACCGTCCGATCTACGAATTCTCTCATGCGGTCGAACGTGTGGCGGCGGCGGTCGAGGCGGCGCGGGCCTTGAAGAACGACTTCGTCTTCACGGCGCGTGCGGAAAATTTCCTGCATGGCATCAACGATCTCGACAACACCATCAGGCGCTTGCAGGCGTTCGAGAAGGCAGGCGCCGACGTGCTCTATGCACCGGGCATCACGGATATCGATGCGGTGCGCACCATCTGCTCCTCCGTTTCGAAGCCGGTCAACATTCTCGCCGTCCCGGCCTTCACCGTAGCGGAGCTCGCCAAGGCCGGAGCAAAGCGCATATCGCTTGGCTCCAAGCTGACCAATTATACGTTCGGTGCGCTGGAACGTGCATCGAAGGAAATTCTGGACAGCGGTTCGTTCACATTCAGCCGGGACGCCATGGCCTATGACCGGCTGCAGAAGATGTTTGCAACTTCGGAAGGCTGAGCCGTGAACGCAGCTTTGACCGTGACCGACATGCATACCGGCGGCGAGCCGGTGCGCATCGTTACCGGCGGCTATCCGGCGATCCCCAAGGGCACGATCCTGGAAAAGCGGGCTTATGTTCGCGACCGTCTCGACCATCTGCGCAAGCTTTTGATGTTCGAGCCGCGCGGCCACTACGACATGTATGGCGCGCTTCTGGTCGAGCCGGACCTGCCCGGAGCCGACCTCGCCGTGCTGTTCATGCACAATGAGGGCTACTCGACCATGTGCGGCCACGCCGTGATCGCGCTTGGCCGCTATGCGGTGGACACCGGCATCGTTGCAGTCCGCGAACCGGTGACCATCGTCAACATCGAGGCGCCGTGCGGGCTGGTCGTTGCCTCGGTCGAGGTCAAGGACGGCAAGGCGGGCGCGGTCTCGTTCGAAAGCGTGCCGGCCTTCCTGTTCGCGCGCGAGGAAAGCACCGAGCTTGCCGGCTTTGGCAAAATCCGTTTCGACCTTTCCTATGGCGGCGCGTTTTACGCGCTCGCCGACTGCCGTCAGTTCGACCTGGAATTCGGCCGCAACCGGGCGCGCGATTTCATCGACGCAGCAACCGCGCTTACCGACAAATTGAAGGCCACCTTTCCCCTCTCCCATCCAGACCATGACGACCTCGCCTTTCTCTATGGTACGATCCTGACCGATGGCGTGGATAAGTTTTGCGACCGGCCGACGAAAAACGTCTGCGTCTTTGCCGAAGCGGAGGTGGACCGCTCGCCGACCGGGTCCGGTGTGACCGCACGGCTGGCGGCGATGCATGCCAAGGGCGAGATAGCTGTCGGGCAGACGCGCATCTTCGAAAGCATCGTCGGCTCGCGCTTTACCGGCGCGGTTGCCCGCACCACGACGGCCGGCCGGCATGAGGCGATCGTTGCCCGCGTCGGTGGCCGTGCCTTCTATTCTGGCAAGGCCGAGTATACGCTGGAAGACGACGACGATCTCGGCCGCGGATTTCTGCTCCGCTAGATTCAGGTGAGGTCGGCCTGCAAGGACCGGTCTCCTGCGCTTCCGGTGCTCATGTACCTTCATGTACATTGCGCTCCGGTTCTCGCACACCGGCCCTTTCGGCTCGCCCTGACCTGAATCTCCAGCCTCGCCCGAAACGCCTTCCCCGGGCTTTGCAAAGTGGTCCCGATGCTCTAGACCCCGCTCGGCTGGTGCGCGCGGATTGCGGCGCCGGCCCGGAAACGTTGCGGCGGAGTGGGATAAATGCCCGATTATGACGTCCTGTGCATCGGCAATGCCATTGTCGATATCATCGCCCAGTGCGACGAGGCGTTCCTCACCGACAACGGCATCATCAAGGGGGCGATGAACCTGATCGACGCCGAGCGCGCCGAGCTGCTTTATAGGCGCATGGGCCCGGCCATCGAGGCGTCCGGCGGTTCGGCCGGCAACACGGCGGCGGGCATTGCCAGCTTCGGCGGCCACGCCGCCTTCTTCGGCAAGGTCAACGCGGATCATCTCGGCGAAATCTACGCCCATGACATCAAGGCGCTGGGCGTTGCCTTCGATACCGCCCCGCTGAAGGGCGAGCCGCCGACGGCGCGCTCGATGATCTTCGTCACGCCCGATGGCGAGCGTTCGATGAACACATATCTCGGGGCCTGCGTCGAGCTTGGCCCGGAGGATGTCGAGGCCGACAAGGCAAGCGGCGCGAAGGTCACCTATTTCGAGGGTTATCTGTGGGACCCGCCGCGCGCCAAGGAGGCGATCCGCCAGACCGCGCGGCTGGCGCACGCCGCCGGACGCGAAGTGGCGATGACGCTGTCGGACAGTTTCTGCGTCGACCGCTACCGCGACGAGTTCCTCGACCTGATGCGCTCGGGCACGGTGGACATCGTGTTCGCCAACAGCCACGAGATCAAGTCGCTCTACCAGACCGCTTCCTTTGATGAAGCGCTGGCGGCGATCCGCAAGGACTGCCGGCTGGCCGCCGTGACCCGCTCGGAAAAGGGCTCGGTGATCGTGCGCGGCGACGAGACGGTGGTGATCGCGGCGACCGCCATTGCCGAACTGGTCGACACCACCGGCGCCGGCGACCTCTATGCCGCCGGCTTCCTGCACGGCTACACGCAAGGCCGCGATCTCAAGACATGCGGCGACCTCGGCTCGCTGGCGGCG
>MKRZ01000046.1:17987-29955 GCA_001897075.1 Mesorhizobium sp. 61-13
TGCGCCTCGAGGCCGAACAGGCCGGCTTGCTGTAGCGCGCCTTATTCCTCCAGCTTGAAAGCCAGCATAAGCGCTGCTTCGGCGGCGACGTGGCCGGGGATCGGACCGCCGCCGCAAGCGCCGGGACCGTTGTCGCCCATCGGCAGATGGCAATGGCCCGAAAAGCGGCAGGCCCGTCTCGGGCAGCGTTCGGGTGCGCCGTCGGCTTCGAGCGCGAGGCTCAGTGCGGACATGCAAAGCCGTTTGAAGCCCTGCGGGATGTTGTCTCGTCTCTCCGTCATGTCTGGTCCTTTCGGGTTGGCTGTTTCAGGCATGCGGAAGCCCCTTCCCGCCGCGAACGGATCGGGAAGCAGACGCAGGAACCGCGCCTTTGAATGTTATTTTACGGCGCGGTGTCCTGCGTCCGCTGGCGTTCTTGCCTTACCGGGGGCAGCATTTTCGCCGAAAGCCCCGATCAAGGCCCGGACCTGGGGGATCATCTCCCAGCCGCGCTACCGTAGCGCGGCCGATCCGGCGCCGCCGCCCTCGCCTGATGCCCGGTGCGCAGCCAGGCTTCCCGTGAGAACGGTGCAGGGATTATGCGGCAGGCCGGGAAAGCGTGGATAAAATGGAGAGAAATTTTTTGATGGATGAGGGAACAAGCGGACCCAAGGGGTGGAGGGGCCGAAATCTATTCACATGCGATGGCTGCGGGACGATCTTGCCGCCCGCGCGATAGGCAGGAAAGTTTACGAACGTGCCGTAACGTGAAGTGGCGACGCGGTAGAGGGGTGCGCGAGCAAGTTCTAGGCAGCCATGCGCTGTGCCTTGAGTCAGGCGCCCCCGGTAATCCGTGCAACGTCAGGCGTTGGTAGCGGCCGAGCACTTGGCCGCTCCGACGATATCGAGCCAAAGGCCACCAGCGAGACGGCATGACGAACCCGAAGCTTCTTCAGATCGACAAGGATGAAGCCCGTCTCGGCATGTTTGTTCATGGGTTCGGCAAGCAGTGGCTGCGCAGCCCCTTTGCAGTCACCCAGTTCAAACTATCCAGCGCAGCCGAGCTGAAAGCGCTTCGCGAAAGTACGGTCACGACCCTCGTCATCGATCTTTCGAAGGGGATCGGGCCGACCGGTTCGGCGGCCGGGCTGCCACGACCCAGCGAGACGCCGATGCCCGCCAATGTCGAGGGGGCGTTCGCGAAGCCGACCGGCATGGTCCGCTCGATCTTCACCAAGGCAGCCTCGTCGTTGAGCATTGACCGGCAGCAGGTGGAGGCGGTTGTCGATGTCGTCGACCAGCTCATGTACACGCGCCCGGCAAGTGTCCTGAACCTCACCAGGCTGAGAACGAAGGACGAGATCAGCTTTCAGCATTCGGTCGCGGTCTGCGCCCTTGTCGGCCTGTTCGCGCGCCATTTGAAGCTCGACGGCAATCTGGTCCGGATACTGTCGGTTGGCGGCCTTCTGCACGACATCGGCAAGATCCGCATCCCGACCGAAATCCTGACCAAGACCGACAAGCTCACGGCCGATGAGATGACGGTCATGCAGACCCATCCGCGCGAGGGCTACGCGATGCTGGCGCGGACCGAAGGCCTGCCGGAAATCGTCGGAAAAATGTGCCTACATCATCACGAAAAGCTGGACGGGACCGGCTACCCGGATGGTTTGAAGGACGGGGAAATCGGCGCCGCGGCGCGCATTGTCGCGATTTGCGACGTCTTCGACGCCTTGACGTCGATCAGGCCCTACAAGAAGGGCTTCACGCCGCAAGCTGCGGCGGAGATGATGGCGACGTGGAGCGGCCATTTCGACCGGGTGCTGCTAAAACAGTTCTTCGATTGCATGGGCCTCAACTGGCCGGGCGAATCGGCCCTGCACATCACCGAAGAGATGGCAGGCATTGCCGACCTGAACGACTTCTAGGAAAACTGTCGAGCGTAGCTCCACATCCGACAGAGCCCAAAGCATCGCGGACCTGTGCTCTTGCTACTAGTCCGCAAATCGGAATCCGGCGCACAAATTCGGTAAGCCGGCTAGGATCAGGTCGGACTTTTACGTCAACCCGAGAATAGCCTTTGCGATGTGCTCCAGGTCGGCGCGTGGCTCAGGCGGAAGCTGATTCCAAAAGTCATCGGATGTTACGAATGCAATCAGTGCGTTCATATCCTTACTTTTGTGACCTTCTGGTAGGTAATTCTCCAGCGCCCCCCTCGCCAAGATGAATATATTCTCCGCTTCCTTTGCTGCAATGAAGGCATCCAGCACGGCTTGGTCGGCAGCATCAAGATCGGCTCGCAGGCGCACGCGGTGAGATTTTATGTATGCCCATAAATCCTTCGCGTCCTTCCAATCGCCCGAGTTTAGAGCCTCCTCAATCCGCTCGACAAGGGCTGCGCCATCAAGGCTTTTGAGGTTTGTGATCACATCTGATTTGATTTCATCTGCATTGAGGACAAACAGCTTTTTGACATCGCCGCTGCCTACCTGCTCGATGTAGTCAAGGTCGGCTATCACGACCCATTTGACGTGGCATGCCTTGAGCAACTGCTGGTACGCCGCGAACAATCCCTTTCCGCCAACACTTACGACCTCAAGGGATGGTATCCCCTGAATACCGTTCTGCTTTGCCACAATTTCCAGCACTTTCTCAAAGACGATGCGGTCCGAGAGTCCTTCTACAAGGATCACTTTGTCCGTGAAGAACACGCGTTCGTTATTCTGGCTGTTGACGACGTTAAACAGGTGTTTGGCGTTTGGCAGTTCGGTCGAGTTCAGCCGGACAATATCGCTCTTCTGGTTTTCCGAGAAAACACGGGACACATATTGAATCGATGCTGGGGAAATAAAGGTCGGCGAGTGGGTCGCCAATACGAACTGGTTGCCTGTAGTTTTGGAGAGCTTTTCAAACAACCCAAATAGCGCGCTCTGCCAGCGGGGGTGCAAATGAAGTTCGGGCTCATCCACTATGATGAGCGCGTTCCTGACGTTCAGGGCATAGATGGCAAAAAGGTAGGTGAGCAATTCCCGCTCACCCGAAGATGCCGCCCCCACAAGGAAGGTCGATCCTTGCTTTGTGAGCCGCACATCGTACGTATTGGTCAGCGGATCGACGGTGACCAATTCCCAACTGTAATTCAGATCCCTCAGATCACTGGATAGCGCGATCAGATTCTCGTCGTTGTAGAAGGTATCTTTGACCTCAATGTTCGATTGCTCCTGCAAAAGCCGATACTTTCTAGCTAGGCGGCCGATGGCAAGCGGTATCACGTATGATCCAGATTTTGACGACGCAGCGTCAGACGAGCGTTTTTGGTCGACGTCGTTGTACCCTGACAGACCTACCGATGAGCTAAAGCCGCTCGCTGCACGACTTACGGGCAAGTAGACCAGCGGCATCCGGAGCGTGCTCATTCCGGCTTCCGCTCTGAAATTATTGTCTGTTTCAAAGATGTGAAGATATTTCAGGAAGTGCTGTTCCCAAGCTTCTGGCGGTTGCACAATCGTGCCATTCTTCCAAATTGCTACGACACGCGCGCCAGGCACGATTGCAGCAACCTCCCAATCTTCTACCCCCTGCCAAGGATTGATATTGAAGCGCCGCTTCTGTGCGGCTAGCACCTTGCCAGCATCGGCTTGGATCAACCGCATGTTGTCGATGTCGTCCTGAGTGATCTCAAGTTCAAGTTCGATCACCTGATCAAGGGCAGCACCGGCGCTATTCTTTTCAAAAAAAAGTTGATTGAGCTGATCGTTGTACTCCTCCTGCCAACGATCAGGTTCGTCGGCAGTGGGCGTATGACGATAGTAAGGCGCGTTTAAGATGTAGCGCCTAAGCATAATGACAAGAGTGTCGAGTAGGTTTGTCTTGCCGCCGCCGTTTGGACCGATGAGAATAGAAATCTGGCCGTCGAAGGAGATTTCTCGTCGGTCTAAAAAACTACGAACATTTTCAAGTGCCAATCTCCGGATTTGCATAGATTTCCCCTGATTGCCCTAAAGCCAATCAATATTGAATCAGAGTCGACAATGACAATAAGATTTTTTGATTGTCTCTTGCGAATTCTGGGAACTAAACAGTCGTATGACGAGTAGAGAGAGTTCCTATGGCAGAAGGGGCGTCTCAACGTATCGCATCAGTTGACTTTTATAGTCGGCCGTCCGGTCCTTGAGCCGGCAAAGATCGACGGGTTGTGGCACGTTGCGCGGACACCGGCGCTAGGCCGGAACGTAGGTCAGGCGGATCACGTTCTCGCCGATGCGGTCGCTTGCCGTCAGGCGAAGCGGCGGTCGCGGGCCGGAAAAGAACGGCTTGCCGCTGCCAAGCACGTAGGGGTGAAAGTAAATCCGGTATTCGTCGATGAGGCCTGTTTCGGCAAGACTGCCGGCCAGCTCCGGCCCGGCTATTTCAATGTTGCCGTCGAGGCTGGCCTTCAGGTCGCGTAAAACCTGCTCGACATCGTGGCTGATGAGCGTGGCGTTCGGGCCAACCGACTGCAAGGTGCGCGACACCACCCATTTGTGCCGGCTGCGCCATGCCTTGGCGTAGGCGCGCCGCGCGTCATCCCACTCGGCATGGTCTTCGTCCCAATAGCGCATGATTTCGTACATGCGCCGGCCGTAGACGATGCCGGCAAGGCCGCGCACATCGTCGATGAAGTGCCGAAAGACGACGGCATCGGGCGCGAAGGCCATGTGGTCGACATAGCCGTCCAGCGAGGCGTTGAGTGCAAAGACCAGCTTCGCCATGCCGTGATCTCCTTCCGGGCCTTTGGTGTTGCACGAACCGGCGCTATCGCGGAACCTGTCTTCGAGCCGCCACGGCGCAAGCTGTGTTTGGGAGCATCAAGTCAGAAAGCCGGTGAAAATGACAGCAGGAACCGAGCGCAATGCAAGCCGCGTCGAGGGGGTGCCATCGCCGGCGGGGCCACAGGCCAAGCCGGGTTGGCCCGAAGTCGCGGTTGCGCTGGGGGTGTATCTGGTTCTCGTCGCGGCGCTCGGACTGTGGATGGTGAACACCGGCGACGAGCAGGCGGCTTTGCGCGGCATCGTCGGCATGGCGGCGAACGGCGCAATCGGCGTCGTTGCGCTGCTTGCGGCGGTCGCCCTGCGCATTCGCGATTTCCGGGCGTTCGGCTTTCGGGCAACCGAGCCGAAATGGGTGGCGGTGGGCGTGGCGCTCGGCGTCGTCGCCGTTGGCCTCAGCTTCATCGTCGAAGGGGTGTATTTCCATTTCATCACGGAGGTGAACACCCAGGCCGATTTCCAGGCGGCGGCCTCGGGCGGGGCGCTTTCGCTTCTGGTGCTTTTGGTGGCCGGTGCGCTGTTGACGCCGCTGGGCGAGGAGGTCGTGTTCCGGGGCGTGATTGCCACGGCGCTGAACCGCCATGGCGCGTGGGCGGGCGTGCTTGGCAGCGCGGTGATCTTCGCTGCTGCCCACGGCCCGAGCGTCATCTTCTTCGATGCGCTTATGGTCGGCATCCTGATCGGCGTGTTGTATCGCAAGACCGGGTCGCTATGGCCCGCCTTGGCGGTTCATGTCGTCTATAACGGGCTGCACCTTGTCACGTATTCGATGTTGTGACGGCGCTCTCCCGGCAGTGTGGACAAGAGGGTCAAAATTTAACCGGCATAGGCGAAACTACCCCGACAAACAGAGGTCGGGGTGGTCGAATGAAAACCGGGGCGCAGCAGAGCGTACGCCTTGCCGAATTGCTCGGCGCGCTGAGTTACGCGCTTGACCTGACCGAGGGGCAACCGGTCGGCCACTGTTTGCGCGCCACCTGGATCAGCATGCAGATCGGCCGCCACATGCGGCTGTCGCAACAAGAGATGTGGGAGCTCTACTACACGGTTCTGCTCAAGGATCTCGGTTGTTCCAGCAACGCCGCCCGCATCTGCCAGCTCTATTTGTCCGACGATATCGGCTTCAAGCGCGACTTCAAGACCATGGGCTCCAGCCTGCCGAAGGTGCTCGGTTTCGTGCTGACGCATACCGGGCGGCGTTCCTCGCTGGGCGACAGGCTGAGATCGATCCTCAACATCATGCAAAATGGCGGCGATATCGTGAACGACCTGATCCAGACCCGCTGCCATCGCGGTGCGGAGATCGCGGCAACGCTCAGGTTTCCGGCTGCTGTTTCGAGCGGCATCCATTCGCTCGACGAGCACTGGGACGGGCAGGGCAGGCCGGATCGTATCGCCGGCGAATCGATTCCCGTCCATTCGCGTATTGCGCTGATTTCGCAGGTGGCCGACGTGTTCCATACGGCGGCGGGGCGGGATGCCGCGGCCGCCGAGATCCGCGCCCGAAGCGGCAACTGGTTCGATCCGATATGCGTCGAATGCCTGGAGGCGGCGATGGCCGAGCCGGGTTTCTGGGAGACGCTGGAGCGTGACGACATTGCCGATATCGTCTTCGACCTTGCCCCTGCGCAGCGCCATGTCGAGGTCGATGACGACTATCTGGACGACATTGCCCGCGCCTTTGCCCAGATCGTCGATTCGAAGAGCCCGTTCACCGCGGGGCACTCGGAACGGGTCGCGGTCTATGCCGATCTCGTTGCAGGCGAAATGGGCTATCCGGCAAGCCGGCGACGCTGGCTGCGGCGTGCGGCGCTTTTGCACGACATCGGCAAGCTCGGCGTCTCCAATTCCATTCTCGACAAGAACGGCAAGCTGGACGACGAGGAGTGGGTTAAGATGCGCGACCATTCCGCCATGTCGGAGAGCATCCTGTCGCGCGTGCCGGTGTTCAAGGAAATGGCGCGCATCGGCGGCGCGCACCATGAACGCCTGGACGGCAAGGGATATCCGCGCGGGCTCAAGGGCGATGAGATCGAACAGGAGACGCGGATCGTCACGGTCGCCGACGTCTTCGACGCCTTGACCGCCGACCGGCCCTATCGTGCCGCCATGCCGGTTGAGCAGGCGTTTGGCATCATGCGGGCCGATATCGGCACGGCGTTCGACGCCGACTGCTTCGCCGCGCTCGAACGCGCGATCTCGGCGGCCGAAGGCAACCTCGCGCTGGTCGCATAAGCGGGCATGGGTCGAGCGTCAGGCGCCGGCCGAATAGGCGGCGATGGCGGCCATGTTGACGATGTCCGAGTCCTTGGCGTTGAGCGGCACGATCTGCACCGGCTTGTTGAGGCCGACGAGCAGCGGGCCGATGACGGTCGAGCCGCCGAGTTCCTGCAGCATCTTGGTCGAGATCGAGGCCGAGTGGAAGGCCGGCATGACCAGCACATTGGCCGGGCCGTTGAGGCGGCAGAACGGGTAGAGCCGCATGCCGTTGGGGTTGAGCGCAACGTCGGCGGCCATTTCGCCGTCATACTCGAAATCGACGCGGCGCTTGTCGAGGATCTTGACCGCTTCCTGGATGCGCTCGGAGCGCTCGCCCTGCGGATGGCCGAAGGTGGAGTAGGCGAGCATGGCCACGCGCGGCTCGTAGCCCATGCGGCGCGCGAAGTTGGCCGCTTCCTCGGCGATGTCGGCGATCTGCTCGGCGTTCGGCATGTCGTGGACGGCGGTGTCGGCGACGATGACGGTGCGGCCGCGCGCGAGCACGATGGATGCGCCGATGACGCAATGGCCGGGGCGGGCGTCGATGACGCGGCGCACGTCTTCGAGCGCGGTCGAATAGTTGCGGGTGACGCCGGTGACGACGCCGTCGGCATCGCCTAGCGCCACCATGCAGGCCGCGAAGTGGTTGCGGTCGTTGTTGATGAGGCGCTGGCAGTCGCGCAGCAAATGGCCCTTGCGCTGCAGGCGCTCATAGAGGAAGTCGGCATAGATGGCATTGCGGCGCGACAGGCGCGCATTGATGATCTCGATGCCCGGCTTGTCGAGGCTGATGCCGGCGTTGCGGGCGTTTTCCTTGATCACGTCGTCGCGGCCAAGCAGGATGGCGGTGCCGAGGTTCTGGTTCACGTAGGAGACGGCGGCGCGCATCATCTGCTCTTCCTCGCCCTCGGCGAAGACGATGCGTTTCGGCTGGCGGCGCACACGGTCATAGATGCGCTGCAAGGTCGAGGCGATCGGGTCGCGGCGCGCCGAAAGCTCGTTGACATATTTGTCGAGATCGATGATCGGGCGGCGCGCCACGCCGGTTTCCATCGCCGCTTTTGCGACGGCGACGGGGATTGCCGAGATCAGGCGCGGGTCGAACGGCACCGGGATGATGTAGCTGGGGCCGAACTTCGGCCGGTTGCCCTGGTAGGCGGCGGCGACGTCGTCGGGCACGTCCTTGCGAGCCAGATCGGCCAGCGCGCGGGCGGCTGCGATCTTCATCGCGTCGTTGATCGTGGTCGCGCGGACATCGAGCGCGCCGCGGAAGATGTAGGGGAAGCCGAGCACGTTGTTGACCTGGTTCGGATAGTCCGAACGGCCGGTGGCCATGATGGCGTCGGTGCGGATTTCGGCCACTTCTTCCGGCGTGATCTCGGGGTCTGGATTGGCCATGGCGAAGATGATCGGGTTCTTGGCCATCGACTGCACCATGGCGGTGGTGAGCGCGCCCTTGGCGGACAGGCCGAAGAAGACGTCGGCGCCGTCCATGGCGTCGGCCAGCGAGCGCGCCTCGGTCTTGACCGCATGCGCCGACTTCCACTGGTTCATTCCTTCGGTGCGGCCCTGGTAGACGACGCCCTTGGTGTCGCACAGGATGATGTTTTCGGGCGTGAAGCCCATCGCCTTGATCAGTTCGATGCAGGCAATGCCGGCGGAGCCCGCGCCGTTGCAGACGAGCTTGGTCGTCTTCATGTCGCGGCCGGTCACTTCGAGTGCGTTGATCAGGCCGGCGGCGGAGATGATCGCCGTGCCGTGCTGGTCGTCGTGGAAGACGGGGATGTCCATAAGTTCGCGCAGGCGCTGCTCGATGATGAAGCACTCCGGCGCCTTGATGTCCTCGAGGTTGATGCCGCCGAAGGACGGGCCGAGATAGCGCACGCAGTTGATGAAGGCGTCGGCGTCCTCGGTATCGACCTCGAGGTCGATGGAATCGACGTCGGCGAAGCGCTTGAACAGCACCGCCTTGCCTTCCATGACCGGCTTCGACGCCAGCGCGCCGAGATTGCCGAGGCCGAGGATGGCGGTGCCGTTGGAGATGACGGCGACCATGTTGCCGCGGCTGGTGTAGTCGAAGGCGCGCGAGGGATCTTCGGCGATTGCCTTCACCGGCACGGCGACGCCCGGCGAATAGGCCAGCGACAGGTCGCGCTGCGTCGCCATCGGCTTGGTTGGCACCACTTCCAGCTTGCCCGGACGGCCCATGGCATGAAATTCCAGCGCTTCGGCGGCGCTGACGGAGGGGCCGTTGCTGTCGGGCTTTTTCGCCATGATGGGTTCCCTGGCTATCGATGCGCCTCGGCGGCGCAAATATGTGTGGAACGTTTCGGATTAAGGCTACGCTTGCCGAACGTAAAGCGCCAAGCAGATGAGCTTGCAAAATTTAGAAAGTGTTTCTTGGACAATCGCGCTTCCCTTTGTCGGCATTCGCTATGTTGATGTCTGAAAGCCTTGCGCTGGCTGCCTGCGTGTGCATCGCGCTGTCCGGCATGCTGATTGCCGAGCTGAAGGGCCGCGTCGATATCGTGCGCCTTGCCCGCTGGCAGATGGTGGCAGCCTTTGCCATTACCGGCTCGGCCGCGCTGGTCGTTGGCGGCTGGCGCAGCGTCGGTTCGCACGAGGCCGGACTGCTGGTCATTTCGGGCATCTGCGGCATCTTCATCGCCAGCACGACTTACTTTGCGGCTATCTACATCATCGGGCCGCGCAACACGGCGCTTTTGTTTGCGCTCGCTTCTCCCTTCTCGCTGGTGCTCGGCTATCTGTTCCTTGGCGAAACCATCGTGCTGCAGCAGATGGTCGGCATCGTGCTCGTCCTTGCCGGCATCGTTCTGGCGGTAGGCGTGCGCCGCCGCGACCCGGTGCCGGCGGTGGAGGTTCCAGCCGTGGGCGCCGGACCTGCCGCGATAGGGAATGCCGCGCCGCAATGGCTGGGCATGCTGCTGGGTATCGTGACGGCGCTTGGCCAGGCGCTGGGCAGCCTGTTTGCAAGGCCGGCCATGGAAGCAGGCGTCGATCCGTTCGCGGCGATGGCGGTGCGCTCGGGCGTTTCGGCGCTGCTCTTCGTGCTGATCTCATTCCTGCCGCTGGCGATCGTGAGAAGGCCCTACAGTTTCAGAAAGGTCGATCTCGGTCTCGCGGTGGCCTCGGCCTTCGTCGGCACCGGCCTTGGCATGTCGCTGTTGCTGGCAGCGCTCGCCACTGGCAATGTCGGCATCGTGACGACGCTCTCTTCAATGACCCCGATCATGATCCTGCCGATGGTGTGGCTGCGCTCCGGCGTTGCGCCGCGGCGTGAGGCATGGCTGGGCGCGGTACTTGCCGTTGCCGGCACCGCCGCCATCAGCCTGGCTGGATGAGCCTGATGAACGAAGAGCCGAACACCCAGATAATGGCGGCCGCCGCGGAAGAGGCCACGCCCGCATCCGCCGTGGCCGGCCCGACGCCGATGATGGAGCAGTATATCGAGATCAAGGGTGCGAACCCGGACTCGCTTTTGTTCTACCGCATGGGCGATTTCTACGAACTGTTCTTCGACGACGCCGAAAAGGCGAGCAAGGCGCTGGGCATCGTTTTGACCAAGCGCGGCAAGCACCAGGGCGCGGACATTCCGATGTGCGGCGTGCCGGTGCACGCGGCGGACGACTATCTGCAGAAGCTGATCGCGCAAGGTTTTCGCGTTGCCGTGTGCGAGCAGATCGAGGACCCGGCGGAAGCAAAGAAGCGCGGCTCAAAGTCGGTGGTGCGCCGCGACGTGATCCGGCTGGTGACGCCCGGCACCATCACCGAGGACAAGCTGCTTGCTCCGTCCGAATCGAGCTTCCTGATGGCGATGGGGCGCGTCAAGGGCGCGGCGGCAAGCGAGGCCGCCTGCGCGCTGGCCTGGATCGATATTTCGACCGGCGCTTTCCGCGTCGCCGAGAGCAGCACCGAGCGGCTTCTGGCCGACATTTTCCGCGTCGATCCGCGCGAGCTGATCGTGGCCGAGCCGGTGTTTCATGACGCCGAGTTCAGGCCGGCCTTCGACGTGCTTGGCCGCATCGTCAACCCGCAGCCTGCGCCGCTGTTCGATTCGGCGACCGCTGCGGGCCGCATCGCCCGCTTCTTCGAGGTGGCGACGCCGGACGCCTTCGGCACGTTCAGCCGCGCCGAACTGTCGGCGATCTGCGGAATCATTGCCTATGTCGAGAAGACGCAGAAGGCGGAGCGTCCGCCGCTGTCGCGGCCCGAGCGCGAGGAAGCCGGCTCGACGCTGTTCATCGACCCGGCGACGCGCGCCAACCTGGAACTTTTGCGCACGCTTTCCGGCAGCCGCGACGGTTCGCTGGTCAAGGCCATCGACCGCACCGTGACCGGCGGCGGCGCAAGGCTTTTGGCCGACCGGCTGATGGCTCCGCTGACCGATCCGGCGGCGATTGCGATGCGGCTGGATTCGGTGTCCTTTTTCCGCAGCGAGCCGCGCCTGGCCGAAGCGGTGCGGTTTTCGCTGAAAGGCGTTGCCGACATGCCAAGGGCGCTGTCGCGGCTGGCGTTGAACCGTGGCGGCCCGCGCGACCTTGGCGCGCTGCGGGCAGGGTTTGCGGCGGCGGTGGCTATCGCGGATATCTTTGCCGGTGCGGCACCGCCGACTGAAATCGCCGAGGGGCTGAAGGCGATTGCCGCGCTGCCCAAGGCACTGGCCGATCACCTCGATGCAGCGCTCGCCGAAGAGTTACCACTGCTGAAACGCGACGGCGGCTTCGTGCGCGAGGGCTACGATGCGGAACTGGACGAGATGCGGGCGCTGCGCGACGGCACGCGCCGCGTCATCGCCGCGATGGAGCGCGACCTTGCCGATGAGACCGGCATCCGCAGTCTGAAAATCCGGCACAACAATGTGCTGGGCTACTATATCGAGGTGACGGCCAACAATTCAGCCG
>MKRZ01000047.1:0-6532 GCA_001897075.1 Mesorhizobium sp. 61-13
ATGGATTTTGGGTCGAAGCCGCCGATGATTGGCGCGGGTTCAGATACTCGCCGCCATGTGAGACGATATCCGCGACCGAGCGGATTTCCTTTTCATGCCCGCCAAGCTGGATATAGGCGTCGCGCCGCATGGTGAATTCGATTGGCGCTACCAGCGCAGGTGTCGGGACATAGCCAAACGCGTTATCAGGGACGCGCATGACGTCCACCATCAAGGTAATGCCACCGCCCGGCCAGATATAGACTGGCGCTCCTCCGACCGTCACGTAAGTCTGCAGCCGGTGGACAGAGCGGGTCAGGTTGACTGGATTTTCCGTGACGCCGGCTCGTAGCGAACCACCCGCACCGCCGACGAAAAGCACGGTGCACAGCGCCGGTTCGCAATTTTCCTCAATCAGCCGAACCGATTTTGCGAGCCTTTCAGGAAACGGCTTTTCTACCGGCTTCAGATCTTCATCCAGCTCGTAATAGGCAAACTGTTCGCCGGTTGTGGAAACCATCAGCATGGATAGGCCCGGCCTCGCACCCTTTTTTGGGTTCCATTCGCCAAGGATCGACAAAGGGTCGGAAATCGTCGTTCCGCCCCAGCCGAGGCCGGGTTCAGAGACCTTGAAATAACGCCCCGGCGTCGAGCGACGCCCGACGATCTTGATGCCGGTATCCTGCCAATCCAACACCTTGCCGGCTTGGTGTTCCGAAACGACGCCGGTGATGTGATCGTCGACCACTACCACCTCGTCGACCAAACCTCGCCATTGTGTGGCGAACATGCCGATCGTGGCCGAGCCGCAGCCAACGCGCATGCGCTGCTCGAGCTTGCCGTCAATGATCGGCGGCTTGCCGGCCTGCACAATCACGGTGGCGCCGCCGTCTATGGCAAGTTCCACCGGCTTCTTGTTGCACAGGTTCAGCATGGTGTCGCAGGTGGCGCGTCCTTCCGGTTTCGAGCCCCCGGTAAGATGATGAACGCCGCCAAGCGACAGCATTTGCGAGCCGTATTCGCCGGTTGTGACGTGACCGATTGCTTCGCCTTGTGCTCGCACCGTTGCCGTCTCCGGGCCAAGATGACGGTCTGTGTCGATCTTCACCTTGACGCCGCAATAGGAGAAAATGCCCTCGGTCACCACGGTGACAAGGTCCACGCCTTCGACTTCCTGGCTGACGATGAAAGGTGCAGGTTTATAGTCGGGGTAGGTGGTGCCAGCCCCTATCGCGGTGACAAATCGGCGACCGGTATTGACCAGTTCGCCGTTCCAGTTTTCGCCTTCGGCCACGAAGGGCACTACGCTTCCACCTGTTTCCCCGGCGTGATCGAGGATCGTGAGCGGGTCCATGCGTACGATGCGCCCAGCGATATTGCCGTACCGGTCGCAAGCGCCGGTACGACCGTCCGCGATGTAGCACATGACCGGGCAGGCATCGCAGCGGATCTTTTCAGCAACCTGCTTGTCGCCGCTCTCATGCGTTTCGAAACGTTCCGAAAGCTCGCTCATCGGCTTGCCTTGTCTGCTCGGATCGCCGCCAAGATGCGAGACGGCGTAGCCGGCACCTTGGTGACCAGCACGCCCGTGGCGTGACGAATGGCGTTGAGGATCGCGGGAGCCGTCGGGATCAGCACGTGTTCGCCCAATCCCTTGGCACCGAAAGGACCTTCGCTGTCTGGAACTTCGACAAGGATCGATTCAATCGGCGGCACGTCGCCGATGGTCGGGATCAGGTAGTCGTGCAAATTCTCGGTGCGGCCCGGAATATATTCTTCCATGAGCGCCATGCCGATGCCTTGAGCGATGCCGCCTTCGATCTGCCCTTCGACCATGACCGGGTTTATCGCCCTGCCGACGTCATGCGCCGCCGTGATCTTCACCAGCTTGACCGTGCCGAGCTTGAGATCGACTTCCAGTTCGGCAATCTGGGCGCCATAGCCGTAGACGGCATAGGGCTTGCCCTGTCCCTTCGCATCGAGCGGCGTGGTCGGCGGATCGTAACTTTCCGTTGCCTCAAACACATAGCCTTCGGCGTTGGCCGCAAGTCCATCAAGGTCGATGCGCCGCACCGCTTCGCCTTCGCGCACCACCACCATTTTACCGTCGAGGGCGAGTGTCGCGTTTGTGGAGACATTGGCGAAGCGCAGGATCTGGTCACGCAGCGCCCGCCCGGCTTTCTCTGCGGCCTTGCCGGTGACGAAAGTCTGGCGCGAAGCCGACGTCTTGCCGGCATCTGGCGAGATTGCGGTATCGGCGCTTTTCAGGCGAAACATCCCAAGCGGAAGGCCAAGGGCGTCGGCGCAAATCTGGGTGATGACGGTATTCGAGCCTTGCCCGATATCGACCGCCCCCTGATGCAGGACAACATGGCCGTCCTGCGAAATCGCAACCTTGATCGTCGATGGGTTGGGCAGCGAGGTGTTGCCGCAACCGTACCAGCAGGATGCGATGCCGACGCCGCGTTTCACAGTTTCGTTGCGCGCATTAAAGGCGGTGGCGTCGGCAAGGGCGCGGCTCCAGTGCGGCTTCAGCGCCTCCAAGCAATCGGCGATGCCGACGCTGGCATCCATCTTCTGGCCGGTGCCGGTAAAATTGCCCTCACGCAGGCAGTTTTGCAGGCGGAAATCCAGCCGATCCTTGCCAAGCTTGGTGGCAAGCTCGTCATAAATCGTCTCCTGCATGATGGCCGCTTGTGGTACGCCGAAGCCGCGGAATGCGCCTGAGATCGGCCCGTTCGTATGGATGGCGCGCCCAGTGGCGCGATAGTTGGGTGTCGCGTAAGGGCCCGAGGCGTGTACTGGAACCCGGTTGGCGACGGTCGGCCCCCAGCTTGCATACGCGCCTGTGTTGAAATCGCCGTCGAACACCATGCCGCAGACACGGCCATTCGCATCGGTGCCGATCGATGCCTTCATGAAAGCGGGATGCCGCTTGGTGGTCGACATCATGGATTCGTTGCGGCTATAGGCCATCGCCGCCGGACGGCCCGTCTTGAGCGCAACGAGGCCGATCAGCGGTTGCAGCGAAACGTCGAGCTTCGAGCCGAAGCCGCCGCCGGTCGCGGTCGGCACGATACGGACATTTTCGGGTGCTAACGCCAGCACCTTGGCGGTATCGTCGCGATCCATGTAAGGCGCTTGCGTGCAGGCGACGATGACCAGCGTCTCGCCATCCAGATAGGCATAGCCGCCTTCCGGTTCGATGTAGGCGTGCTCTACATAAGACGTCTCGATTTCACCGGAGACGATGATTGCAGCGCTGGAAAGCGCTGCCTCCGGGTCGCCTTGCTCGACGAAACCCTTGGTCAGGATGTTGCCGGCCCTGCTTTCATGGACGAGTTGCGCGCCTTCCGCGCACGCTTGGCCCGGCTGCAAGACGTGCGGCAGTTCGATCCAGCTAAGCGGAAACGAGGCGAGGTCGAGGTTGGCGATGGCGTCACGTTCGCCTGCGATGACGGCTACGGCTTCGCCGCGGAAACGCACCTCACGTTCCGCCAGTGCCGGCTGGTCGGCAAAGGGCGGGATGACGCCGAAGCGGTTGATGCCGGGGATATCGGCTGCAGTGAAAACGGCAACTATGCCTGGGTTCATTTTTTTCCAGGCGTCGATGTCGCCTATCGAAAATTTGGCGTGATAGTTCGGCGAGCGAACCGCCAACACAGCCAGCGCATCTTCCGGAAACGAATCCGCCCCATATTTTTCGTCGCCGGTTACCTTGGCAATTCCGTCCAGCCTGACAGGGGATGCGCCAATCGCACAGCCAGCTTCGGGCAGGCGGAAATCGATCTCGGTTGCTGGGTGTTTGCGTGACGCCGCCATCACGGCGGTGATGATCTTTCGGTAGCCGGTACAGCGGCACAAAATGCCGCCCAGCGCGTCTTGTACCTCGGCCTCATCGGGCTCTGCGTTCCGCTCCAGCAAGGCCGAGGCAGCCACAAGCAGTGCGGGGGTACAGATACCACATTGTGCTGCGCCGTGCTCGAGGAACGAAGCTTGCAGCGCTGACAGACGGCCGTTGCCCAAGCCTTCGATGGTCGTGATCCTCGTGCCGTTGGCAGAGGCAACAGGCATCAGGCAGGCGCAGACAGGCTCGCCGTCGACAAGCACAGTGCAGGCGCCGCAATCGCCGGCGTCGCAGCCAACCTTGACGCCGGTCAGGTGAAGGTCGTCGCGCAGAACCGAGCTTAGCCGCCGCACCGGCGAAACCGGCAAGGCTACGGACGAGCCGTTGACCTCGAACGCAGTGAGCGGCAGGCGGGGGTTCATGCCGCCGCCTTGTCGAGGCTTTCGTCGACGATCGCGAGCGCCGCGCGCGCCACGATCTCGCGGGCTGCATCCTGTCGGTAGCCTGCCGTGCCGCGCACGTCGTCGATGGGTGTCAATTCCTCGATTTGTGCGGATATGATTGCGTCGGCAATCGACTGCTCGGCCTTGCGGCCGATGACCGCCGTTTCGACGCCATGAAGCCGTTTCGCAGTTGCCGCGCAGGCCCCAACCGCAACGGCCGCATCGCTGACCATGCCGTCTATGATGACCAGTCGAACGGCCGCCATCGCAATCGAGATGACGAGATAGCGCCGCGCGCCGAGCTTATGGAATGCGGACTGCCCGACTGCCGCTGATTTCGGAATGCGGATGGCGGTGACCATTTCGCCCGGCTGCAAGGCGGTACGCCTGTTGCCGAGAATGAATTCGCCAAGCGGCAGATGGCGGGCTCCTTGCGTAGAACTCAATTCGACATCCGCGTCGAGAATGAGCAGCGCCGGCACGCCGTCGGCAGCGGGCGAGGCATTGCAAAGATTGCCAGCCACCGTGGCAACGTTCTGGATTTGCCGCGAACCCACTTCGCGCGCAGCTTGCCTCAGCGCGTCGAAACATGCCGGCAAGGGCGCGCTTGCAACCTGCGCCCAACTGGTGCGCGCTCCTATCGTCCAATTGGAATCGGTCTCGGCAATGCCGCGAAGCTCTGCCAACCCGTTGATGTCGAGAATATTCTCGCGCAACGGCTTGGTTCCCTGCGCGGGGTAGAAGTCGGTGCCTCCGGCCAGGATGCGCCAGCTATCTTCTCCGAGCAGCGATAGCGCCTCGGCGACCGTGGTGGGTTTCGCGTAACGGATCACGCCTTGCCTTCCTTTGCCGCGCGGCAGGGGCCGTTCCCTTGGCCCAGCCGGCTTTCGGCGCCGGTCAAATTCATTCGTATGCAAATGATATCAAGCCGCCTTGGATTGTCAAAGCAGCTTTTGGGATGTTGCTTTGAGGTTGACGCAGGCCCGCATCTGGTCAAGTTACAGCGGCCCGCAAGGGCGCTGTGCAATCGGTTCACAAGGAGGCTTCATGGCTGGCGAAGCACTCGTCGTCATCGACCTGCAGAACGATTTCTGTCCCGGCGGCGCGCTGGCGGTCACCGGCGGCGACGAGATCGTACCATTGGTCAACGACATGATCCGGAACACCGAGCATGTCGTACTGACCCAGGACTGGCATCCCGCAGGCCACTCCAGCTTTGCGTCCAGCCATCAGGGTAGCAAGCCGTTCGAAGCGATCACCATGCCATACGGTGAGCAGACGCTCTGGCCCGATCACTGCATCCAGGGCAGCCTCGGCGCGGACTTTCATTCCGGCCTTGCCTGGACCAAGGCCGAACTGGTTGTGCGCAAGGGCTTTCGCACCGCAATCGACAGCTACTCGGCCTTCTTCGAAAATGACCACAAGACCCCGACCGGATTGGCAGGCTATCTGAAGGAACGTGGCATCGGCGCGATCACGCTGGTCGGTCTTGCCACCGATTTTTGCGTCGCCTATTCCGCGCTGGATGCGGTGAAGCAGGGGCTTGAAACCACGATACGACTGGATGCCTGCCGAGGCATCAACCTGAACGGGTCCGTCGAGGCCATGGTCAAGCGTATGCGCGAGGCGGGCGTCAAGCTGGCCTAGGTGCGGTGGAAAATTGTTGCTGCGACGATTGCGCGGTAGCCGCAGATTGAGAAATGGGCGGGGTAGAGGTGCGTATTCTTAAAATTCTGGCGGCTGTTCTCGTGCTGGCGGGAGTTGCTGCAACACCCGCCCTTGCCGCTGAAGCACATGGATTGCCGGGCGGTGAAATGTCGCTCTGGTGGGCGTTGCCGTTTGCCGGGCTTTTGTTGTCTATCGCCACTGGGCCGCTTCTGTTTCCGCACGTGTGGGAACATCACTACGGCAAGATCGCCGCGTTCTGGTCGGCCCTTGTCGTTGTACCGCTGGTCGCCGGCTACGGCATGCCGACTGCCACCGAAGCCGTGCTGCACGCGGTGCTTCTGGAATACATGTCGTTCATTATCCTGCTGTTTGCCCTGTTCACCATTTCGGGCGGCATTCTGGTTGCCGGCAACATACATGGCACGCCGCTGGTCAATGCAGGTCTGCTGCTCATCGGCGCCATCCTCGCTTCCGTGATAGGTACGACCGGGGCCTCGATGGTCATGATCCGGCCGATCATCCGCGCCAACGACAACCGGCCGTTCAACGCTCATGTCGTCGTGTTCTTCATATTCCTGGTTTCCAACATCGGCGG
>MKRZ01000047.1:6555-19372 GCA_001897075.1 Mesorhizobium sp. 61-13
CTATTCGTCGGTTTCCTGCGCGGCGTCGATTTCTTCTGGACCACAGTGCATATCCTGCCTGACACGCTATTCGTTGGCGGGCTGGTGCTGGCAGCATTCATTGTCCTCGATGTCATTCTTCACCGCCGCGAGCAGGGCGCGCCGAAGATCAAGGACCCAACACCGGATTCCAAGGTGCGCATCCGCGGCCTGCCAAATCTGCCGCTGCTCGCGGGCGTCATCGCCGCGATCCTGATGTCGGCTTCGTGGCAGCCCGGCATTGCCTTCACAATTCAAGGCGTCACCGTCGAATTGCAGAACCTCGTTCGCGACGTCATCATCCTGGGGCTCGCCTTCGTCTCGCTCGCCGTGTCGCGTAAGGAGTATCGGGCGGCAAATGGCTTCAATTGGGGTCCGATTGCCGAGGTCGCCAAGCTGTTCGCCGGCATCTTCATCTGCATCGTGCCGGTGGTCGCCATCCTGCGGTCCGGTCTCGATGGAGCGTTGGGTCCGCTCGTATCGCTGGTGACACTGCAATCGGGCGAACCGAACGATCTTGCTTATTTCTGGCTGACTGGCGTGTTGTCGTCGTTCCTCGACAATGCACCGACCTATCTTGTGTTCTTCGAGATGGCCGGCGGTGACCCGCAGCATCTGATGAACGAATATGCCTCGACGCTGGCGGCCATATCCGCGGGTGCCGTCTTCATGGGTGCCAACACCTATATCGGCAATGCGCCCAATTTCATGGTCTACGCCATTGCCAAGGACAATGGCGTCAAGATGCCAAGCTTCTTCGGCTACATGCTTTGGTCCGGGTTGGTGTTGATCCCGGTCTTTATCGTGTCGAGCGTAATCTTCTTTGGCTGAGAACGATGTAACTCAGCCAACCCCGACATAGCGCTTCACGGCTGAGGGGTTGGCCCGCAATTGCTCGATATCGACCGTTTCGCGGTTGCGCCCATTTTCGATGAACGAGACCCGGTCGGCGACGGACAGGACCGCATCGACCCGCTGCTCGACCAGTATCGTCGAAACGCCCCGTTGGCGCAGTTGCGAAATGGCCTCGCGAATCTTCTGGATCATAGAGGGCATCAGACCTTCGGTGGGTTCGTCGAGCAGCAGCACCTTTGGCTCCACGCACAGCGCCCGCGCCATGGCCAGCATCTGCTGTTCGCCGCCAGATAAGGTGCCCGAGCGCTGTTTCAGCCTCTCGCGGAGCAAAGGAAACATCTCCAGTACGGTCTCGCGCGTGGCCCGGCCTTTGTGGCGTGTGTTGAGCCCGATCTCCAGATTTTCCGCCACGGTCATTTCAGCGAACAGACGGCGGCCTTGCGGCACGTAGGCAATGCCGGCTTTCGGCACTTCATGTGCCGGCAGGCCGGTCATTTCCATGCCGTCGAGCTTTATCGAGCCTTGGCGGGCCGGCATCAGGCCCATGATAGCTTTCAGTGTCGTCGTCTTGCCGGCGCCGTTGCGGCCAAGCAGGCACAGGACTTCACCGTGGCGTAAGCTGAGATCGAGACCATGCAGCACCTGCACTTCGTCGTAGAAGCAGTCGAGCCCGGAGATGGTCAAGGCGTCAGTCATCGCCGCCTCCCAGATAGGCGCGCTGGACGGTGGCGTTGGCGCGAATTGCCTCCGGTGTTCCTTCGGCCAGGATCCGGCCGGCTTCGAACACCGTTATGCGGTCGGCCAGTTCCATCACCACCGGCATGTTGTGCTCGATGATGAGCACGGTGGCATCGCGGGCAATCTCGCGGACAAGCCCGGTGAAGTTCTCGATCTCGCTGTCCGCCAAGCCCTGCGTGGGTTCATCCAGCACCAGAAGGCGCGGCTTCAGCGCCAGCCCCATCGCCACCTCGAGCAAGCGCTGGTGGCCATAGGCAAGTTGACCGGCGGGTATATGGGCGCGATTGGCCAGCCCGACACGCTCAAGCGCCTCCGTCACACCGGCATGAACCTGCCCCTTCGAGCGGCCGTCGGTCAGTGTGCGCTGCACAGGCAGGGCAACATTTTCGTAGGCGCTGAGGTTTGCGAAAATGCTGGTGATCTGGAAGGTGTAGGCAATGCCCAAGCGCACCCGCTTGTGTGCAGGCAGGTTGGTGATGTCGGAGCCGTCGAACACGATCATGCCGGCCGTCGGTTCGATGCGGCCGCACACAAGGCTGACGAAGGTGGTCTTGCCGGCACCGTTCGGGCCGATCACGGCTCGAATTTCTCCCGGCATCAGCGCGAAGTCGACATCGTCCACGGCGCGCAGGCCGCCGAAATGACGCGACAGGCCTTTCGTTGTCATCAGCGGCATCATGGCAGCCACCGCACCCAGCGTTGCCTGATCGTGCCCAGGATTCCCTTCGGGAAGAACAGCACAAGCAAAATCAGCGCTATGCCAACGATCAGGAGATAGGCAGACGTATAGCCGCTTGTGATATCGACGACATAGTACATGAAGAGCGTGCCGATCAGCGGCCCGAGCGTCGTCGCCGCTCCCCCCAGCAGCACCCACAGCAACGGCAGGATGGAATACTGTACCGAGGCGAAATTGGCACCGACATAACCGAACAACAGCGCATAGGCGCTACCCGCTGCGGCACAGATGACGCCGGAAACCACGACCGCCGCTAGTTTGTTGGCGAACGTATCGTAGCCTAACATGCGGGTACGTTCTTCGTTCTCGCGGATAGCGATCAGAACGCGACCGAAGCGGGACCTCACGACACCCAGTGTCAACAGAAGCACGATGGAAAATAGTGCAAGTGCAACCATGTAGCGCGTCATGGGATTTGTAAGGTCCAGCACGGTATCGCCGAGATGAACCACTCGCTCCTGCTGCTGCAATACGAGCCCCTGATCGCCGCCGGTCAGCGGGGCGAAATAGAGGATCGCCAGGGCGAGCACCTGTGCAAACATCATCGTTACGATCATGAAGGCTACGCCTGAGGTGCGAAGCGCCAATAGCCCGATAACGAGGGACAGCACGGCTCCGCAGGCAAGCGCGGCCATGAAGGCGACAGGAACCGACAGTTCGAAATGGTGAACGCCGAGGCCCGCGCCATAGAGGCCGGCGGCAAAGAAGATGGCGTGGCCGAGGCTGAGCAGCCCGACATAGCCGAACAAGAGATTGTAGCCCATGGCGAATGTTGCCAACACGAGAATGCGCGCCAGCAGCCCGTGATGATACGCAGGCAGGATGAAGTTGAGGACGACCAGGATGGCGATGACGGCCAGATGCAGCACGTAAGCTCGGGCCGGTGACGAACCTTCCGTCATCGGACTGCCCTGCCGAACAGTCCTTGCGGGCGAAACACCAGCACCATGGCGACGAGCAGGGTGGCGATCATCTTGGCGAGCGTTGGCGAAAAGAACATCGAGATGACGCCATCAGAAACGCCGATCAGAACTGCCGCTACCACTGTGCCGCGGAGCGAGCCGAGTCCACCGATGATCACGACTATGAAGGACAGGAGCAGGGGGTCCTGCCCCATCAGGTAGTGTGCCTGGCTGATCGGCACGATCAGCACTGCGGCGATGGCGGCCAGCATGGCACCGAGCGCGAACACGCCGGCATAGACACGATCGACCGGAATACCGAAAGCCTGTGCGGTTTCACGATCATACTGCGTGGCGCGCATGATCAGACCGGCTTTGGTCTTCGTCATGACCAGCCACGATACGACAAGCAGCAGTGCGGAGGCCGCGATGATGGAAAGCTTGTAGCCGGAATAGCCGAACCAGGGCAGCGAGATGCGCATGTTGAACGGAGGCGGCACTGGCCGTGCGTCGGCTCCGTAGAAGGTCAGCGCAAGTTGCTGGATGATGTAGAGCAGACCGATGGTTGCCACTATCGTGGCTTCCGGATCGTAGTTCACCTTGCGCAACACCAGTCGCTCGGCTGCCAGCGCGACCGCGCCGACAATTAGCGGCGCAAGTACGAGCGCCGCCATGAACCCGACCGCCGGGCTACCGCCGATGCTGGTTGCAATCGCCCACGCCAGCACGGCCCCCAGCATGAACAATTCGCCATGCGCGACGTTGACGACGCGCATGACACCAAACACCAGCGAGAGACCGAGCGCGGTCAGGGCAAGCACGGCTGAGGTGACCAGCCCTTCCAGAACCGCCAGTAGCAGGTGAGGTCCAAAGGCCATTCAGTCAGGCTGCCCGATCGAACCCTGTCACTTTCCGATCACAGGGCCTGCGTCGTGTAGTCGGCCTCGGGTTCGTATTGCCCGTCTTCAATCGACGTCTTGTGAACCACGGTAAGCTTGCCGCCTTCGAGCTTGGAAATGTTCTGGCTGCCGAAGACCTGATGGATCTTGCCGTTGAAGACCTTCTTGCCTTGCGGATGCTCTGGCCCTTCGGCGAATTCCGTCATCGCCTCGGTTGCCTCGATCAGCTTGGCGCGGTCTTCCGGCCCCTTGTAGCCGCTGTCTTCCATCGCCTTTTTAATGACGTAGAGCGTTTCCCAGCAACCGAACATGTGGGCAGCGGTGGAGACGTCCTTGGCGTCGCTTGTCGAAGCGCCACTATCGTCGATGCCAACCGCTGCGCGATAGGCTTTCATCGCGTCGCTGTCGTCGGCCTGGGCATAGCGCGGCGCGCCTTCCCAGAAATGGCTGCCGTTGAGATATTCGAGGCCGGGGCTGTTGACGTCCACGGCTTCGAGCGAATCGATGAAGCCGAACAGCTTGGGCCCGTTCGAGCCATAGAATTCGCCAAGTTCCTTGACAAAGGTGAGCACGGCCGGCCCCACCATGACGTGATAGATGACGTCGGTTTCGGCTGGGATCTGCGGAAAATATTTGGTGAAAGAGCTTTCCGTCGGCGGAATGGCGATCTGGGCGATGACTTCGGCACCGGCGTTCTTGAGCGCCGGCGGCAGGTAGTCGCGGTGGTCGTAGCCGAAGGCGTAATCCGGGAACACCATGGTGACCTTTTTGCCGGCATTGGCCGCGATCCATGGCGCAACTGATGTCACCTGTGCGCGCACATCGGTGATGCCCGGCTGCAGGCAATAGCGGTTCAGTTTGCCGGAGGCGACGTGATAGCCTTCGCTCACCACATAGTAGGGGATCTTGAGCTCGCCCGCGGCAGGTGCCGAGCCAATCACTACGTTGGAAAACAGCGTGCCGTAGACGATATCTGTCTTGTGCTGGTTGGCGAATTTGCCGACCACCTCGGCACCACGGCCGGCATCTGTGCCGTCGTCTTCGATGACGACTTCAACCTGGCGTCCATTGATGCCGCCGGTATCATTGATCAGCTTGATCGCCGCATTGGTGGTTTTTTCGTACCAGCGGCCATAGGCGGCGCCGATACCGGTGCGATGGCATTGGAAGCCGATCTTGATCGGCGCTGAGCTTTGCGCCTGAGAGTAGCGGACAAATCCGGGAGCGACGAGACCGGTACCTGTAGCAACAAGACCTTTGAGCGCGGTCCGGCGTGAAATGCCTGTCTTGCTAAGGTCGAAAAATCCCTGCCGATCAGTCATGGCATCAATCCCTGTTTTCAGCTGTGGCCATTGAGTGAAATGCGAAACTGCATTTGTTGCAACCGGTCAAAAACATATGGCCAGAAGCTAAACCATCAAAGCCGGACCATGGCAAGAAACCATTGCGCGAAGCTTTTTGCGTGTTCACCCAACCTATCCGGCGGTAGGCGTCGCCAGCAGCCAAAGTCCGAAAATCGTGTAGCCGATCATGAGCAAGGTAAGGGGAAACTGGCTGATCGCAGCCTTTGCCGGTTCGGGGTGCAGGCGAAACGCAAGTCCGTGCGCGACCAGAACAGCCAATACGTGGCCCGCGATAATCGTGCCGGCCTGTATATTCCACAGGACCCACGCCGATTGCGCGCCCGCAACGATTCCGGCCTCGATCTGCATGGCCGCGGTGCCGAACAGGTTCCAACCTCGCCCGAACGGGTCTGACAGAGCGGCGATGGCATATTGGCCGTCTACAAGAAGCGAAGTCAGGTAGTGGGCAATGTGATAGGCAAGGGCAATCGGAACGATCGACCAGACCAATAGTCCGGCAGTTGACATGATAGGTGACGCATCTCGCGACATCTTTTGCCCCGCGCGAACGGCGATCAGGAATATCGTGGCGAGTACGAAGAAGCTCAGCAAAAGGCCTACGGTGCTAATGCCCATCAGGGTGGTGCGGCCGGGAAATTCCAACGGATTTATGCCGTTGAGGCCGAGCCAGAAAAACGTCTTCGACAGACCGTCGAAGGATACCGACGACAGCGCCAGCAAGATGAAAGCGGTGCCGCTTGGGTGCAATGTTTCCGCATCCAGAAGTCGTGCACCGGGCAGGCAGAGTCTCAAGCGATTGTCCGCACTTCGCTCCAGCGGGGCGAAGCGTGCGACAATGGCGAAGAAACCCGACAGGAATTCCCCGCGGCGGCCCCATTCGTCGTAGCCGAACACCAGCATGGCGACGAAAGTTGCGAGCCAGTAGAAGCCGACTGCAAAAGCCAGTCGTGCGGGGTCATCTGGTGCCGGATCGACAAGCTCGAACCAGGCGAAGGCGAAAAGCAAGATGACTGCCGGCCAACAGCCGAGTTTTGATGGAATCCGGATTCTTGCTAGCAGGCCGCCCGTTAGTCGCATGACCAGCAGATGCGGGCCATACCACGGGTTGAGCCATGACCAGAGGTTACCGAACAGGCCGTGCAGCAGCGTCAGCCCGATCCACATCAGTGTCCAGATGGTGAGCGGCAATGGGTTGGACAGCGGGTCGCGGCTGCCGAACAGACCGCCAGCGACGAGAACCGCAAGGGACATGAAGGACAGCATGCTGACGAGGGGACGCAGCTTTTCCGGCCAGTGAAACAATGTCAGGCGCTTGCGCCAAAGTCGTTCCAGGATGTCCGGCGGTAGTAGAGCCAAGACCAGAAACGATGCCCCGACCGCGAACGCCCCGCCTAAGACATAGTAGCCGGTTGGCAAGAGCAGCACATGGCCGCGATCAGATGCATGGGCGAGAGCTGGGGTGGGCGCGGACGCTATCGCCAGGAGCAAGAGGGTTGCGAGCAACGTTGACGGCCAAGCCCGAAAGCCACAAATCACCGCAGCCGGATTGAGCACCGCTGCTTCAAACCTTCACCAGTTGCTTGACTCGATCCTTCTCGCCGAAGATGCGGAGATAACGCGCTATCTCGGCCTTGTCGCCGGTGGCTTTCTCCGGATTGTCGGACAATTTCACCGCGGGCCGCCCGTTGGCTTCCGTCACCTTGCACACCAGCGAGATCGCGTTCAGCCGATCCGTTGGCACGGGCGCGCAATCCTCGAAATCGTTGGTGAGGTTTGTTCCCCAGCCGAAGGCCATGCGCACCTTGCCGTTGAAATGCCGATAAGCCTCGACGATGGTCTCGACTTCCAATCCGTCGGAAAAGATCAGGATCTTGTTGCGGGGATCCTTCCCCTTCTCGCGCCACCACGAAATGATCTTTTCACCGCCTTCAATGGGAGGCGCACTGTCAGGCCTGAAGCCGGTCCAGTCCGCCACCCAATCCGGTGCGTCACGCAGGAATGCTGCCGTACCGAAGGCATCCGGCAGCACGATCAACAGGTTGCCGCCATAGTAGCGCTGCCAATCCTGCAGCACCTTATAGGGCGCTTCCTTGAGTTCCGCCTCGCTGTCGGCAAGTGCGGCCAAAACCATGGGCAGTTCGTGCGCGTTGGTACCGACGGCCTCGAGGTCGTTGTCCATGGCGAGCAAGACGTTCGATGTGCCGGTAAAGGAATCGCGGATGCCTTCTTTCAGCGCCTCGACGCACCAGCGTTGCCACAGGAAAGAATGACGCCGCCTGGTACCGAAATCCGAAATATTGATGCCCGGCAGCTTCTTGAGCTGCTCGGTTTTCGCCCACATCTTGGACTTGGCGCGCGCATAGAGAACATCTAGCGCGAATGGCCCGAGTTCCTTCATCGCGGAGCGCGAACGCAGTTCGTTGATGATGGCCAACGCCGGGATTTCCCAAAGTGTAGTGTACATCCAGGGGCCCGGGAAGGTTAGCTCGTATTGGCCGTCCCGCTTGGACAGGTGGTATTCAGGAAGCTGGAAGTCCTCCAGCCATGCGAGGAACTCCGGCTCGAAGATCTGCTTGCGGCCATAGAAGGTGTTACCGCCCAGCCAGATCATTTCCTTTTTGCTGAAACGCAAAGTGCGCGCATGGTCGAGTTGTTCGCGCAATTCGCCTTCATCGAGCTCATCGGCCAGTCGAACCGAAGTCGTCCGGTTGATGAGTGAGAAGGTGGCGTCGACCTTGGGGTACATGCCCCAGATCATCTGCAGCATCAAAAGCTTGTAGAAATCCGTATCGAGCAGGCTGCGCACGATTGGATCGAGCTTCCAGGTGTGGTTGTAGACGCGCCGCGCAATGTCAGTCTTGGCCATGAGTCAAGGTTGCCTTCGCTGCTCGGAACCAAGTCCGCACCTAGCCTCTTAGCATCGATTTTTCGAAACTTCTCCCCGCTTTTGCCTTGACCCGATAAAAAGAAGGCCGTGCAACCGCAACCACTTAGGTCAGGGTCCGCTTGGCGGAGTGGGCTTGGCGGGCTGCCGTTTGCGGCGCATGCCGATGCGTGATGCCACCGATCCGCTCGGGCGGTCGTCAGTCTCTCCCTTTTCGGCAAAAAGCCATTCGATGAACACCTGCACCATCGGCGCGGAGCGCATTTCGTTGCGGCAGATGACGTAGAAATCGTCGACAGCCGGCACCGAGAGCCCGAAAGGCGCCACCAGTTGCCCGCGTGCAAGAAGGTCGCTTGCCGTCACCGTGTCGCCAAGCGCCACGCCATGTCCATGCAAGGCCGCGCCGATGGAAAGATGGGCGTCGCTGAAATATTGCCGCCGGCCACGCTCGAGATCGAGAGCGTCGGCGGCAGCGAGCCATGTGTGCCACTCGCGGCCATCATCGCCATGCAGGACAACGTGGTTGGCAAGATCGCGAATGGTGCGCAGCGAGCGCGTGTTGATCAATGTTGGGCTGACAACCGGAAACAACTCAAGCCCCGACCATTTGCGCAGCCAGCAATCGCTCCAGCCACCATCGCCATAGTGCAGGCAAAGATCGATATCGGGAGAACGGATGTCCTGTGCATCGTTCGAACCGGTCAGTTTCAAGCGCACATCTGGATATTGCGCGGTGAAGCTGCCGAGACGAGGGATTACCCATAGAGAGAGCAAGGCAGGCACGCAGGAAAGTGACAGCGTGCCGGAGCTGGCCGGGCGCGTCAGGCGTTGCGTCGCTGCGGCGATGCCGTCGAATGCGTTCGACACTGCCGGCAAAAGTTCCGCGCCGTGCGGGGTGAGCTTGAGGCGCTGGCCGGTGCGCTCGAACATCTTGACGCCGAGAGATTGCTCCAGCGCCCTGATCTGATGGCTGATCGCCCCGTGTGTGACGTTGAGCTCGCCGGCCGCCTTGGTGAGCGACGCGTGGCGTGCAGTCGCCTCAAACGCGCGCAGCGGATTGAGCGGGGGCAATCTCTTGGCCATAGGCTCACCTGTTAGTTTTTCTCACAATAAGACCTATAACAATATCAATTGATTTTCCATTCACCGTCTCAGACAATTCGCGCTGAACATCGGACAATACGGCACTGAAGGCTGCCAATGCCTTCTGCGCGGGTTCGTGCATGCCGTGTCTCAGGGAGGAGATGCGAAGATGGGCTTCAACCAGACCAAGCTGGATGCGCTGCGCGCCAAGTATGGCGAGGCTCACGGCGGCGAATTGTTTGACCCGAAGTTCCGCCGCGTCGCTGACAAGATATTTTCCAAGAGCGGCACGCGCGTTGCGCCTTACGCTGGCATGCCCACCTTTCTCGCCGCGCCACATCGCGAGATTTCCGTTGAAAACCCCGATTTCGGCGACCTGCAGGTGGCGATGATCGGCGTGCCGATGGACCTGGGCGTAACCAACCGCACCGGCTCGCGCTTTGGCCCGCGTGCGCTGCGGTCCATCGAGCGCATTGGACCCTACAACCACGTGCTGGACTGTGCGCCGACTTACGAACTCAAGGTCGCCGATATCGGCGACGTGCCTTTTCGCAGCCGGTACAGGCTCGAACTCAGCCATGAAGATATCGAGAACCGCCTCAATCAGATTGTCGACGCCGGCGTGATCCCATTATCGGTTGGCGGCGACCATTCGATCAGCCACCCGATCCTGAAGGCGGTGGGCAAGAACCGCCCCGTCGGGATGATTCACATCGACGCCCATTGCGACACCGGCGGCGCTTACGACCTGACCAAGTTCCATCACGGCGGCCCATTCCGCAATGCGGTGCTGGACGGCGTATTGGACCCGACCCGAACCATTCAGATCGGCATACGTGGCTCGTCGGAATATCTTTGGGAGTTCACCTACGAATCCGGCATGACCGTCATCCATGCAGAGGAAGTCACCGGCCTTGGCATCCCGGCTATTATCGAGCGGGCGAGGAAGATTGTCGGAGACGGTCCGACCTATCTTTCCTTCGACGTTGATAGTCTCGACCCGGCGTTTGCACCTGGAACCGGTACACCCGAGGTCGGTGGCCTCACCACGCGCGAGGTGCTGGAAATCCTCCGCGGACTGAAGGGCGTAAACCTCGTCGGAGGTGACGTGGTCGAGGTGGCGCCGCAGTACGATGCGACCACCAACACCGCGCATGCGGGCGCACAGGTTCTGTTCGAAATACTCAGCCTGATGGTGTTCAGCCCGGCGGTGAAAGGCCACCGTTGAAAAAGACAGCGTGATCGAAAAGGCGTAGAATTCGTATAACAAGGGAACCCGGCCAAGCCGGAACAAGGGAGACGAGCATGACTGATTTCGCAAACAACAAATTTACCCGCCGCACCGTGCTCGGTGCAGGCGTTGCGGCAGCGGGCATGCTCGCAATGCCGGCGGTCCTGCGCGCGCAGGACAAATCGCTGAAGGTCGGCGTTTACGGCGGCTACTTCAAGAAGTCGTTCGATGAACACATCTTCCCTGAGTTCACGAAGGCAACAGGGATTGCCGTTGAATCCGTGGCTGAGCCGACCGGCGAAGCATGGTTGGTGCAACTTGAACAGGCAGCCAAGGCGGGGCAGGCACCAGCCGATCTTTCGATGATGTCACAGACGTCTACATTGAAGGGCCAGTCGACGGAATTGTGGCAGCCGCTCGATACGTCGAAATTCAAGCACTATGGCGACTTGCTCGACCGCTTCGTCAACAAATACCCGGATGGCCGCGTCGCCGGCATCGGCGCCGTGGCATGGTACATCACTCTCGTCACCAACACCGATACCTACAAGGATGCACCCACTTCTTGGGAATCGCTTTGGGACCCGGCGAACAAGGACAAGCTCGGCCTGCTTGCACTGGCCTCCAACTCCTTCCTGCTCGAGGTGACGGCAAAGACCTTCATGGGCGGCACCAATGCGCTGGACACCGATGAGGGCCTGGAGAAAGCCTTCGCCAAGCTCGCGGAAGTGAAGCCGAATGTGCGTCTGTGGTATCGCGACGAGGCTCAATTCGAGCAGGCGCTGAAATCGGGCGAAATCCCCATGGGCCAGTATTACCACGACGTGACCGGTCTCGCCGCCGCTGACGGTTTCCACGTGCGCTCGACCTTCCCGAAAGAAGGCGGCATCCAGGACTCCGGCAACTGGGTTCTGTCGCGCGCGTCTACCAAGGTGGAAGAGGCACATGCTTTCATCAACTATATGAGCCAGCCGGCGATCCAGGGCCTGATGTCGCGCAAGGTCGGCACGGCTCCAACTCTCAAGAGAGAAGTCCTTGACCTCAAGCCGGAGGAGTTCGCGGCCGTGTCGTCGGATATCGAACCGATCATCCCACGCTACGATCTCTACACGTCCAAGTCGGACTGGATCAACCAGAAGTGGACCGAACTGATCGTTGGCTAAGCGGCTAGTTTAGCTGCGCGCGACAGGAATAGTTGATCAGGCCTGTCGGTACAGTCTCCCCGTTTTCGGGGAGACTGGTGCATTTCACATCCTTCACGGTAACGTATTGAACAGGGTCCCATGTCCGGTCTTGCCATCAACGACATTACCAAGAATTTTGGTGATTTTGCCGCTGTAGACAACGTCAATTTATCGGTCCCGCACGGCACGTTCGTCTGCCTGCTCGGCCCGTCGGGTTGCGGCAAGACGACTTTGCTTCGTATGATCGCCGGGCTCGAGGAGCCGACCGGCGGCGCCATCATTCTCGATGGTGAGAACATCACGTCTTTGCCGACGCACAAGCGCAACCTCGGCATGGTGTTCCAATCGCTGGCGCTCTTCCCGCATTTGTCCGTCGGCGACAACATCGCCTACGCCTTGCGCATTCGCGGCCGGGCCAAGGAAGAGCAGCGCAAGCGGGTCGAGGAATTGCTGGCGCTGATCCATCTGCCTGGCTTTGCCGACAGGCCGGTCGCAAAGCTGTCCGGCGGCCAGCGCCAACGCGTGGCCATTGCGCGCGCGCTCGCCCTTTCGCCTAAGCTGTTCCTGCTTGATGAGCCGCTTTCGGCGCTCGACGCCAAGCTGCGCGAAGACATGCAGGTGGAACTGCGCCAGTTGCAGCAGCGGCTCGGCATTACCACCATCGTCGTCACCCACGACCAGCGCGAGGCGATGACCATGGCCGATCTTGTCGTGGTCATGGGCAAGGGCAAGATCCTGCAGGCCGCGCCGCCGATCGAGATCTATCGTAAGCCGGCTGATGCTTTCGTTGCCGACTTCATTGGCATCACCAATCTATTGCCGATCGAAGCCGATAGCGCCGGTCGCGCGACCGTGCTGGGCACTGCCGTTCCTGGTCTTGCCTTGCCCGCCGGCATGAACAAGGCTTCGCTTTCCATTCG
>MKRZ01000047.1:19560-25197 GCA_001897075.1 Mesorhizobium sp. 61-13
AAGCAATGAGGCGCGAAGCCCCCAAGACGATAGCCGACTACACGCCGCTTTTCTTTCCCGGCTTCATGCTGGTGGTGTTCTTCGTCGTGCCATTTTCCACGATGATCGTTGTTAGCTTCTTCAAGCGCGATCCCGCCGGCTTCTACACCCCCGATTTCGTGATCGATAACTACGCCCGTTTCCTGTCTGTCTTCTTCGGATCGGTGCTGGGCTTTTCCCTGATGCTGGCAGTCATGGTCGCGATCTGTTGCGTGGCCATCGCGTTTCCATTCACCTACCTTCTGACCAGATGTTCGAGGCGTGTGCAGACGTTGTGGCTGGTCGGCCTGCTGTCGGTTCTCTCGCTGTCCGAAGTCATCATCGGTTTCGCATGGTCGACGCTATTCTCGCGCACCGCTGGCATCACAAACCTGTTTGTCTCGCTGGGTCTGATGGAGGAACCGGTCGCGCTGCTGCCCAGTTTCTGGGCGGTTTTGACGGGCATGGTCTACCAGGCGCTGCCCTATACCATCCTCGTGCTCTATCCGGCGCTTGTACGTCTCGATCCGACCTTGCTGGAAGCTGCCCGCACGCTTGGCGCATCGCCGCTGCGCGCCTTCTTCAATGTCGTCACGCCGGCCTTGCGCAACACCATGGTGGCAACGTTGATCATGGTCTTCGTCTTTGCGCTCGGCTCTTATTTATTGCCGCAAATACTTGGTCGCCCGCAGCACTGGACGCTTTCGGTGCTGATCACCGACCAGGCCATCTACCAGTCGAACATGCCGTTTGCTGCAGCGATGGCGGTGTTCCTGGTGCTGATCTCGCTGGCGCTGGTTGGTATGACGCTTCTCGTCGGTCGCAAGGAGAATGCGCTGTGATCGCCTTGCGCCGCCTCTATTTCACGCTTGTAGCGCTGTTTCTGGCCGCACCGCTCATCGTGGTCGCCGGCGTCTCGATCAATGAAAAGCAGGAGCTGACCTTTCCGCCGCGCGGCTTTTCGCTGTCGTGGTATGGCCAGATTTTTACCGATCCGGAATGGCGTCTGGCGCTGATCCATTCGGTTACGCTCGCCGTCTGTTCCGCGGCAATCGCGGTTGCCATCGCGCTGCCTCTGGCTTGGTTCCTGTGGCGGCGTATCGCGCCATGGGCCAACATATTCCAGGTTCTCGGTCTCGCTCCATTCATCTTGCCGCCGGTCATCACGGCACTCGGCTTTCTCACCTTCTGGGCGACAGTCGGGCTGTTCGGCCAGTTTTTCACGGCAATCATCAGCCATGCTATTTTCTTCGTGACGCTGCCGCTGGTGACCCTGTCGCTCGGATTTGCCTCCATCGACCGTTCGCTGGTCGAGGCCGCCGCAACCATGGGCGCTGACGACCGTACGGTGCTTAAGACCGTCGTGCTGCCGCTCATCCTGCCTTATCTGGTTTCGGGTTATGCCTTCGCTTTCGTGCTTTCGCTCAACGAATACATCGTAGCCTACATGACCATCGGCTTTACCACCGAGACGCTGCCGATCAAGATTTTCAACGCCTTGCGCTATGGCTACACGCCGACGATGGCCTCGGTTTCGATCTTCTTTGTGGCGGTGGCAGCCCTGGTTTTCGGGGCCATTGCGCGCTTCGGCGACATCAGGCGCTTGCTGGGTGCCATGGGATCGGATGGCAATTGATGCGGTTGGCAATTTACCAGATGCAGGCGAAGGCCGGCAACGTAGCAGCCAATCTCTTCCGCATTGAGAGTGCCGTCCTTAAGGCCGCTGCACAAGGCGCTAACCTGCTCGTCGCGCCCGAGCTTGCACTGCCGGGCTACGGCGCTGGCCCGGCCATGGCGGCATTGGCTGAGGCTCCGGACGGCGCGAGTTGGAAGCGCCTCGCCTCGGTGTCTCGCGACGCCGGCGTAGCGATCATTGCCGGCTTTGCCCAGAAGGATGGCGAGACAGTCTGCAACAGCGCGCTTTTCGTCGACGGCGACAAGCCGCCGGTCGTCTACCGCAAATCGCATCTCTACGGTCCCTATGAGCGGGGCCTTTTCGCGGCAGAGAAGCCTTCAGCGCACATCATCGAACATGCCGGCATCACGTTCGGCATGCTGATCTGCTACGATGTCGAGTTTCCGGAAAACGTGCGCAGGCTCGCCCAAGCGGGTGCGCAGGCCGTGTTGGTTCCGACAGCTTTGCCGGCAAGCGATCATGCCGATTTCATCGCCCGCAAGATGATACCGGTGCGCGCATTTGAAAATCAGGTTTTTGTTGCCTACGTCAATCATTGCGGCGCGGACGACAGCTTCGCCTATGCCGGCCTTTCCGGCGTGGTCGCGCCCGACGGCACGCTTCTCGCTGCCGCCGGGGATAGGAACGAGGAGCTCCTGATCGCAGACCTCGACCCTTCGGCATTCCGGCAGGCAGCTGAGCAGAACCCGTATCTGGCCGACCTCAGGTTGAGCTGAATCTCGGCACCGGCGCGAGCAGGTCGCGCTTCATCCATCGCCAGAGAAGAAGCACGGCGACCACGGCTAGCCCGGCTGAAAGGCCGATCCAGATGCCCACGCCGGCCATGCCGTAGTGGAATGCCAGAAGCGCTCCGAGCGGCATGCCCACGCCCCAGTATCCGATCGCGGCGATGACCATCGGAACGCCCGTATCGTGCAGGCCGCGCAGCATGCCGGCACCGACTGCCTGTGCGCCGTCGACGATCTGGAACAGAGCCGCGAAGATCAGGAACGTCGCGGCGATCGCGACAACCTCGGTGTTGGCGACATCCTGGACATCGATGAAAAGGCCGATGAGCACGTGCGGCACCGCAATCATGACCAGTGCCGACAGGGCCATGAAACCGACGCCGACGCCATAGGCGGCCCAGCCGGCCCGGCTGACGCCGGCTGCATCGCCCGCGCCGTAAGCTATGCCCACGCGAACGGTGGCAGCTTGATTGACGCCAAGCGGCACCATGAAGCTGACCGAGCAAAGCTGGATGACGATCGCGTAGGCGGCGAGCGATGCGGCGCCGATGATGCCCATCAAGAAGGCGGCGGCGTTGAACAGCGTCGTCTCGAACGCCATCATCGCGGCGATGGGAATGCCGAGGCGCATCAATTGCCGGAAGCGAGGCCAATCGGACCGCCAGAAGCGCCCGAACAGGCGATAGCGCTTGAAACGGCGATCTAGCGACACGACCAGGACCATGCCGACGAACATCATCAGGCTGGCAATGCTGGTGGCGATGCCCGAGCCGACGATGCCCAGCGCAGGCGAACCGAGATGACCGAAGACCAGCGCCCAGTTGCCGAGCAGGTTGACGCCGACTGCAACGAACGCAACGACCGTTGCCCATCCCGGACGCTCAAGCGTGGTGATGAAGGAGCGCAGCACGATGTAGAAATAGAACGGCAGCAGTCCCCATTGCAGGGCCCGCAGGTAGGCTCCAGCCTCTGCTGCCAGTGCCGATTCCTGCCCCATGGCAAGTAGGATGGTCTCGCCGTTCCACAACAAAAGCCAGATCGGCAGGCTGATCAGCACGGCGGCCCACAAGCCCTGGCGTACCGTGCGACGCAACTCGCGCACGGAATGGCGGTTGCGGCCGACCGAATGAGCCATCATCGGTACGGTAGCCAACATCAGGCCGAGCCCGAATACCATCGGCGCGAAATAGAGGTTGCTGCCGAGCGCGCCGGCGGCCAGCGTGCCGGCACTGACGCGCCCGAGGATCATGACGTCGGTAACGGTCATCGCCGTCTGGGCGAGGTTGGTGAGAACCATCGGCCACGACAGAGCGAGTGTCGCCTTGATCTCGTCACGCCAGAGATTTTCCGGTGCTCTCGCACTGGCTTCGATCGCAGACATTGGTATCCAACTTTCGGGCGGCACGTCGGCATGAAGCCGGAAGCCGTAGTCAAGACCGCGGAATTTCATTCTTGCGGCGTGGAGCGTCGCTTGTGGCTGACCCGTGACATTTTGGCAAGGCCTGCAAATGACGAGCGATTGAGCCAAGCGCTTCAAACGACAGGGTCGCAGGCAATTGCCGACAGGTATCTTGTCGTGGGCTCAGGCATTCATATACTGCGGTCCGGCAGTATTTGCGGCCTGTTCTATTGCGGGGGGAGCATTTTGAAAGGGCAAGCGGTGAGAGGCGCCGGCATGGCGCTTGCGATTTCTCTTGTTGCCGCGTGGTCGGCTCCGGCAGCGGCCGACAGCATTTGCGGACCGGGCAAGCAATTGGCCTCGAATGCCTGGGCCTGCATTCCCGAAACGTCCGTCTCGCGAAGCAATTCATCGAACAACACGGCTGCCGCGATTGGCGCGGCTGCAGGCATTCTCGGCATCGTCGGCGCGCTGGCCGGGCAGCTTACGCCGACAGACAATGTCGGCCAGGCTTCCCTCGACACCAAAGGCGCCGGCAATGCGAGCCGCATGATGAACAGGAGCGGCTTCCTGAACATGCAGAAAGGCAACTTCAGCCGTGCGGCGACTGCGTTCAAGCTTGCCGCTGAAAGCGCGCGCAAGGCCCAGAACTGGGACGAGGCAACGCAAAACGACAAGAACTGGTCGATTGCGGTTGCCCACGGCCATTTGCAAGCGGCGGTCAAGGCGGAAACCAAGGGCGATGTGCGCGCTGCCAGCAAATCCTACCATGCGGCGATCGTCATGGCGCAAACCATTGGCGACAACGACCTCGTCCAGCAGTTGCAGCGCCACAATGACGACCTGGTGAGCAAGGCGAAGAAGGCGGGTAAGGGCAAGGAGACCATTCCGACCGGTTCCCAATGCGCCAATGTCAACGGCGTCCTGCGCTGCCAATAGGGGGAAGATATGTTGAAGCGGAACCCTGTTGGCGCAGCGTGCTTTTCGGCGATACTGCTTGGCCTTGCTTCTTCGCCGTCGGTAGCTGAGCCGGCGAACTTCAGTTGGCTGATGATCGAGAACCTGTCCGTCGTCTATGACAACTATACGTCCGGCAATCCGAATGTCGGCGCGTCGAGGACGAAGAACAAATACGACAATTCGTCCATCGGGTTTCAGGTCTTCGAGGGCGGCTCGCTGATCACGACGACGACCTTCCAGACCAAGATGTGCAAGATCGATGGGGCGCTGCAAACTCCGAGTTTCGCCTACAAGGTCGATGGCACCCAGAACGAGAACTTCAACTGCAAGATCAGGGACGAGTTCCAGCGCGGGTCGTTCAAGACGACCATCAAGGGCACCGGCAGCTATTCGGGTGGCGTCCTGAAGCTGTCCGGCAAGGTCACGCAGCGCGGCACATCTACGCTCAACAGCGCTTCTGACAGCACGACCAGCTACGTCGTCACCAACGATCAGAGCGTCGTGGTGGTCATCTCCGGCAAGAAGTGCACGCTGAAGTCCTTCTCGCTGAAGGGCAAAGCGTCCTCCAGCAGTCCGGAAACCTCGCGGCACTACGCCAGCAGAAGCGAGGATACGATGACCTATCAGGTCACGTCGAAGACGCGCTGCAAGCTTTACTGACGCGCCGGCCCGGCTTAGGAAAATTCTTCGGCCTGCTCCGCCTTGGAATGACCATGGACACCGTCGTGCTGGCAATTGCCGCACCCTTGCCTTTTTGCGTGAGCTGCACGCTGCCGCCCAGAATACTTCAGCAAAGTCACGGAATGGATCCCGGACAGCTTCGCCGTCGCTTCGCT
>MKRZ01000048.1 GCA_001897075.1 Mesorhizobium sp. 61-13
CCTGATTTCGATCGCCGCGCCTATGACCCGGCTCCGGCGGCAGCCGCTGTGAGTGCTGAAACGCCGGCAACCGTGACGCCGACGACGGACACGGCCGCCAATACCGAGGCCGCACCGAGTGCGAATTCGACGGCACCGGCTGGCGACATGGCGGCCGAAACGCCGGCCCCCGATGCGACTGCAACGCCTGACCAGACGCAGACGGCTGCCATCGACAAGTCGACGCTGACGGAAATGCCGATGACGGGTGAAATCCGCTCCGAGGATCTGGTCGGCACGACCGTCTATGGCGCCGATGATGCCAAGGTCGGCGAAATCGGCGATGTGGCGCTTACAGCCGACAGCAAGGTCGACGCCGTTATCGTCGATGTCGGCGGCTTCCTCGGCATCGGTGCGAAAGAGGTCGCGGTCGGCATGGATAATCTGAAGATCATGACCGACAAGGACGGCAAGAAGTATCTCTATACCGACTTCACGAAGGAACAGCTTGAAGCGCAGGCCGCCTATGACAAGGGCAGCTATACAGAAAAGCGCGACGAGCAGCGACTGATGCTCCAGTAATCCTGCATCCTCCCGGATGACCGCCCGCGCCGGCAACGGCGCGGGCTTTTTTGTAGCTGAATGCGCAGGGGGAAGTTCCGAAGAGTAAACAATTGAAGGTCGATTGTTCACTTATTCAGCACGGATCATTCTGAGTTTGGTGCCTTTGCGACGACCCATGGTAGGGCCATATTGGCCTCGACAGCGGCAAGGACCGCAGAAAGGGGCAATGTCATGCTCACCCAGATCAAAGGCCTGCATCACGTCACCTCGATGGCGAAGGACGCACGCACCAACAATGCGTTCTTTACGCATAAGCTCGGCCTGCGCCGCGTAAAGCAGACAGTGAATTTCGACGCGCCTGACGTCTATCACCTCTACTATGCCGACGAGTTCGGCACGCCGGGGTCGGTGATGACCTATTTTCCCTTTCCGAACATCGGACAGGGCCGCACCGGTGTGGGCGAGGTTGGAACCACCGTGTTTTCAGTGCCGGAGGGTACGCTCGATTTCTGGCAGCAGCGCTTTGCCGAGCTAGGCGTCAAGGTGCTTGGCAGCGAGGAACGCTTTGGCGAAAAGCGCCTGACCTTCGCCGGTCCTGACGGGGACGGGTTCGCATTGGTCGAGGCCAAGGATGATGCCCGCGCGCCATGGTCCAAGGCCGATGTTGCGGCAGACGAGGCCATCCGTGGTTTTCACTCCGTGTCGCTGAGGCTGCGCGACGGCGGTGCGACCGAGGAGATGCTCAAGTTCATGGGCTATGAGGAGGTCGAAAGGGCCGGCAACCTCAAGCGCCTCGCCATAAAGGACGGCAACGGCGCTGATCTCGTCGATATCGAAACGCTTCCGGGTGCCGCTTTTGCCAATCTCGGTGCGGGATCGGTGCATCACGTCGCATTCGCGGTGGAAGACCGCGCGCGCCAGCTCGAGGTCCGCAAGGCGTTGATGGATACGGGTCATCAAGTAACGCCGGTGATTGACCGCGACTATTTCTGGGCGATCTATTTCCGCACGCCCGGCGGCGTGCTGTTCGAGATCTCGACCAACGAGCCGGGCTTCGATCGGGACGAGGATACGGCCCATCTCGGCGAGGCGTTGAAGTTGCCCAAGCAGCACGAACACCTGCGCCCTTATCTCGAACAGCATTTGCAGCCATTGAGTGAATGAGGAGCGAACGATGACCAAGGATGCCTATATCCACAAAATCGTGCCCGGCAAGCCGGGCGGTCCGCTTCTCTTTGTGTTTCACGGCACGGGAGCGGACGAGACACAGCTTCTATCGCTCGGCCATGATCTCATGCCGGACGCGACCATTGTCTCGCCGCGCGGCGACGTTTCGGAAATGGGCGCGGCGCGCTTCTTCCGCCGCACCGGCGAAGGCGTCTACGACATGGCCGACCTGGCGCGTGCAACCAAGAAGATGGCCGGGTTCGTGAAGGCACACATAGCGGATGCCAAGCCGTCGCGTGTGGTGGGTCTTGGCTATTCAAACGGCGCCAACATATCGGCTTCGACACTGTTCGACGCGCCTGAGTTGTTCGATGC
>MKRZ01000049.1:0-14957 GCA_001897075.1 Mesorhizobium sp. 61-13
CGGCGAGTTCCAGCCGCTCGACGAGGCCGACACCGACGAAGCCCGCACCAAGAACCGCCGCATCGAGCTCAAGCTGACCGAACGCTAAGCCGCGCCGCGATCCGGTTGGCGAAACGAGCATGTCGAGATTCGGGTCAGGGCGAGCCGAAATGGCGGATTTCTGAGAACCGGAGCGGAGTGTACATTTGGTACATGAGCACCGGAAGCGCAAGAAAGCTGCCAGTGCAGGCCGCCATCACCCGAATATCGCCACGCTCGGTTTAGGGTATGAAATAAGGCCGACAAGACCGCCCACAATTATCTTTTTGTAATTACACTTTGCCGCCCGCCGCTCCTAGCTTGGCCTCGGACCGGGAACCGCCGGCGGTGTTCCAACACCGCGACCCGACGGGACCGGACGGTCCATGCAGCAATGGCTGTCCAAGCCTTGCTTCAACAAGGAGACGCAAAGATGCGCTCTTTCCTGATACCGACAATCGCACTTGCCTCAATTCTGGCGGCAACCCCTCTTGCAGCCGCCTATGCCGCCGGCCATAGCGCCTCATTTGACGGCAACAGCGACCACACCACCAGACTGGACGAGCAGGTCGCGCCCACCGCTCACGGCGCACGCCTCACCAACATCCTCAACGACTTGCAAGGCATCGACCAGGGCATCGCGGACGCCCGGCAAGAGAAGCGGATCACGCCCGCCACCGCCCGCAGCCTGCAAGTGCAGGCATCGACCATCGGCGCATCGGCTGAACGCGTTGCCCGAGCCGATCACGGCCGCGTGCCCAATCCGCAATATCGCAAGCTGATCGGCCAGATCGACAATCTCGACCAGGCGCTCCTCACCGATACCGGAAGCGGCTTTCCCATGAGCGACCATGCCGGCGGCATGGCCTATCCGAACGGCTGACGCCGATTGACCGTTGCCGCTACCAGCCGGCCCACAAAAGGGCGAGGCCAAGCACGGCCGGCACGGTCTGTATGAAAAGGATTTTTCTCGATGCGGTCGCCGCGCCGTAGAGCCCGGCGATCGCCACGCACAAAAGGAAAAACACCTTCACCTGAAAGCCCGCCGCGCCGAGATAAAGCCCCCAGATCAGCCCGGCGGCGAGGAAGCCGTTGTAGAGCCCCTGGTTGGCCGCAAGCACCTTCGACGCCTTGGCGAAGTCCGGCGTCAGGTTGAACGCCTTATGGCCGCGCGGCGTGTCCCATGCCGCCATTTCCAGATAGACGATGTAGAGGTGGATGAGGGCGACCAGTCCGACCACGATATTGCCAAGCACGGCGTTTCTCCCTCAATCGTCGCCCATCTCAACACGGCCCGCCCGGCCATTGCAAGCCTGCGCTTAGCCCAGCTTTCGGGGCTTGCCAATCGCGCCGCTCCGGGGTCTCTTCGCTCCGTCAGATTCACGGGATTACACCATGTCCTTCGCCAAACTCGACGACCTCGGCCACAAGCTCGAAGCGCTCGAACACGCGCTTGCCATTTTGGGCGCCGACGAGGCCACCCACATGGCTGTTGGCGGCGGCGAAAAGCGCGCCGAGGCGATGGCCGCCCTTGCCGGCATGTACCACCGCCAGGCGGCGGCGCCCGAAATCGCCGACTGGATCGACGCCGCCAAGGGTGAAAGCCTGAACGACGAGCAAAAGGCGGCGCTTGGCGAGTTCGAACGCCACTACACCAACCTCACCTGCCTGCCGGCCGAATTCGTCGAGCGCCAGACGGTCGCGCGCATGCGCTCGGAGCAACTGTGGCGCGACCTGCGCGCCAAGGGCGACTGGTCCTCGTTCCAGCCGGCGCTGGAAGGCATCGTCGCGCTGGTGCGCGAGGAAGCCGCCATGCGCGCCGATGCGCTCGGCCTCGATCCGTATGACGCGCTGATGGAGCAGTATGATCCCGGCAACCGCGCAGCCGGCATCACGCCGGTCTTTGCCGAACTGAAAACCTTCCTGAAGGGGTTCGTGCCGAAGGCTCTGGCCGCGCAGCAAGAGCGGCTGGCCAAGCGGCCATTGAAACCCCTTTCCGGCACCTACGCCATCGACAGGCAGCGCGAGCTTGGCCTTGCCATGATGGCCGCAGTCGGCTTCGATCTCACCCACGGCAGCCTGTCGGTCTCGCACCATCCCTTCTGCGGCGGCGTGCCGAGCGACGTGCGCATCACCACCCGGTATAGAACGGACGAATTCCTTTCGGCGATGATGGGCGTGCTGCACGAGACCGGCCACGCGCTTTACGAGCAGAACCTGCCGCAGGCATGGGCGCACTGGCCGCTTGGCAAGGCGCGCGGCATGGCCATCCATGAAAGCCAGAGCCTGTTCGTGGAAAAGCAGCTTGGCCGCAACCCCGCCTTCTGGCGCTGGGCGCTGCCTATCGTCGAAAAGCACCTCGGCGAAGACTGGTCGATGGACGACATCCTGCCGCACATCCTCCATGTCGAGCGCGGCCTGATCCGCGTCGATGCCGACGAAGTTACCTATCCGCTCCACGTCATCTTGCGCTACGAACTGGAGCAGGATCTCGTTTCGGGCCGCCTCGACGTCGCCGACCTGCCGGAAGCCTGGGATGCCGGCATGCGCGACTATCTCGGCCTGTCCACCATCGACAATCCGGCCGACGGCCCGATGCAGGACGTCCATTGGCCAGGCGGAGCCTTCGGTTATTTCCCGTCCTATACGCTGGGCGCGATGATGGCGGCGCAGCAATGGGCTGCGCTGATGCGCGACCGTCCCCAGACAAACGACGACATCGCCAAAGGCGATTTCTCGAGCGTAAACGAATGGCGGCGCGAGCGTATCTGGTCACAGGGTTCGCGCTGGTCGACGCCCGGCCTGCTTGAACGCGCCACCGGCGAAGTGCTCGAAGCCCGCCACTTCATCGACCATCTCGAACAGCGTTACGGAACCGCCTGAATCTTGCGGTCCGAGAACGCTCCGGCCCCGGCGTCGAACTGCAGCCGGGCCAGCCGCGCATAAAGCCCGCCCTTGGCGACGAGGCTGGAATGCGTGCCTTCCTCGACGATGCGGCCATCGTCCACGACGAGAATGCGGTCGGCCTTCAGCACGGTCGCCAGCCGGTGCGCGATGACCAGCGTCGTGCGTCCCCGCATCAGGTGTTCAAGCGCTTCCTGCACCAGCGTCTCGCTGGTCGCATCGAGCGCCGACGTGGCTTCGTCGAGCAGGAGGATCGGCGCATCGCGCAGGATGGCGCGGGCAATGGCGATGCGTTGGCGCTGGCCGCCCGACAGCATCACGCCGCGCTCGCCCACCTCGGTTTCGTAGCCCCTGTCCAGCTTGAGGATGAACTCGTCGGCAAGCGCCGCTTTCGCCGCTGCCACTATATCCGCATCCGATGCACCCGGCCTGCCGAAGGCGATGTTGTCGCGCACGCTGGCGGCAAAGATCGTCACGTCCTGCGGCACGATCGCCATGCGCTGGCGAAGCTGTATTGGATCGGCATCGCGCACATCGACGCCGTCGACCCTGACCGAGCCCGTCTCGGGATCGTAGAAGCGCAGGATCAACGAAAAGATCGTGCTCTTGCCGGCACCCGAAGGGCCGACGATCGCCACCGTCTCACCCGGCTTGACCGAAAAATCCAGCTCGTGCACGGCAGCCCGGTCCGGCCGCGCCGGATAGGAGAAGGAAACCCTGTCGAAGCTGATCGTCCCTTGCGCCACCGTCGGCAGCGGCTTTGGGTTTGCCGGCGCCTCGACATTCGGCTCTTCGTCCAGAAGTTCGGTCAGGCGCTCTGCCGCGCCCGCGGCCTGCGAAAGCTCGCCCCACACTTCCGACAGTGCGCCGAGCGCACCGGCGGCAAACACCGCATAGAGCAGGAACTGGCCGAGCGTGCCGGGAGACAATACGCCTGACAAAACATCGCGCGAGCCGAACCACAGGACAGCCACAACCGAGGCGAAGATCGTGAAGATCGCAACGAAGGTCAAAAACGCCCGCGCCAGCACCGATGAGCGCGCCGCTGCAAACGCGCTTTCGACCGCCGCGCCAAACCGCCCGGTCACCAGCCCTTCATTGGTGAACGCCTGCAAGGTGCGCACCGCGCCAATCTGCTCGCTGGCATAGGCGGTGGCGTGCGCCAGCGTGTCCTGCGCTATGCGCGACTTGCGCCGCACCGAGCGGCCAAAGCCGACCAGCGGCAGCACGATCAGGGGAATGGCAGCGATCACCAGACCGGACAGCTTCGGGCTGGTCACCACCATCATCGCCAGCGCGCCGAGGCCGAGGATGACATTGCGCAGCGCAACCGATGCCGTCGCGCCGACCGCCGATTTGATCTGCGTGGTGTCGGCAGCCAGCCGCGAGACGATTTCGCCTGACTGCACCTGGTCGAAGAATGCCGGCGACAGCGTGGTAACGTGCGAGAACACGTCGCGGCGTATATCCGAGACAACCCGCTCGCCCAGCGTGATGACGAAATAGTAGCGGCCGGCCGAAGCCAGGGCCAGCAACGCCGCCATCAGTACGAGCATGGAGAAATATTCGGAAATGAAGGTCGAATCGGCGCCGGAAAATCCGTGGTCGATCATGCGCCGCACGGCCAGCGGCACGGCAAGCGTCGTCACCGCAGCCAGCACCAGCGAGATCATCGCTCCGATCACCAGCTTGCGATAACGTCCGATATAGGGGAAAAGGCGCCGCAGCGGCTTCAGAGAGCGGCTGCGCTCGTCTGCGCTTTCTGTTCGCGCCATGTGCTGTTTCCCTGTCCAAGCCCGTTACCGGACATCAATATGCCTTTTACTCGACCTTGTGATTCAATTTCGGTTGATGTATAGGCACGCCGACCGTTTTAGAGGCCGCGGCTTTTGAATAGCTGCGGCTTCGAATTTTAGAAAGAGGCGCTTCGACGCAGGCCATCCGGTCGCTGCTGCGCCACCAGATCAGGAAAAGTGCGATGAAGGCCGATATCCATCCCGACTACCACACCATCAAGATCGTCATGACCGACGGCACCGAGTACACCACGCGCTCGACCTGGGGCAAGGAAGGCGACACGATGAACCTCGACATCGACCCGACCACGCACCCGGCCTGGACCGGCGGCCAGCAGACGCTGCTGGATCGCGGCGGCCGTCTGTCCAAGTTCAAGAAGCGCTTCGAGGGCTTCGGTCTCTGATATCGGCGAAAAGCCGGTAAAGAAAAACCCGCCTTCGAGGCGGGTTTTTTGTTTGTGCAGGATCGCCGGGTTCAGCAAAACCATCGACGTCATCCCGGCCAAGGGAGCGACAGCGACCGCGAGCCGGGATCCATTCCGTGACAGCGCAGGATAACACTCCGGCAGTTCTTGACCGATCCGGTCAGCCCAGACCTTTAAGAAGGCGTCTTGCGGTCCGCATGGCCGAGATCGCGGCCCGGATCGATCACGTCGCGCACCAGTTGCTTGAGCTTGGCGGCCTCGGGAAAGCCGCCGTCGCGCTTGCGTTCCCAGATCAGTTCGTCATTGCAGGTGATCGAAAACACGCCGCCGGTGCCGGGCACCAGCACGACCTCGCCAAGTTCCGTAGCGAAGGTCGATAGCAGTTCCTGCGCCATCCAGCCGGCGCGCAACAGCCACTGGCACTGGGTGCAGTAGGTGATGCGGATGATTGGGTGCTCGGTCATGCACATCACCAAAGTTCGGGAGGGTCGGCGTATCCGGGTCAGGGCGAGACGAGAATAGCAGGATTCGAGAACCGGAGCGGAGCGTACATAAGGTACGTGAGCACCGGAAGCGCAGAAACCTGCTATTCGCAGTCCGCCATCACCCGGATATCACCCGGATATTCAGGCCGCGCTGAGCTTGGCCAATGTCGCCTCATCCACCTCGAAATTGGCGTAAACGTTCTGCACGTCGTCGTCGTCTTCGAGCGTCGCCACCAGCTTCATCAGCGATTGCGCGCGTTCCTCGTCCACCGGCACGTTGTTCTGCGGCTTCCAGATCGCCTTTGCCGATTCCGCTTCGCCGAGCGCGGCTTCCAGAGCTTTTGAAACATCGTTCAGGCTCTCGAAGGCGCAATAGATGGTGTGGCCTTCCTCATCGGTTTCCACGTCGTCGGCGCCTGCATCGATCGCCGCTTCCATCACCTTGTCGGCGTCGCCTGCCGAGGCCGGATAGTAGATTTCGCCGGCGCGGTCCCACATGAACGACACCGAGCCGGTTTCGCCGAGCGCTCCGCCGGCCTTGGTGAAGGCTGCGCGCACATTCGAGGCCGAACGGTTGCGGTTGTCGGTCAGCGCTTCCACGATCAGCGCCACGCCGCCGGGGCCGTAGCCCTCGTAGCGCACTTCCTCGTAGTTCTCGCTATCGCCGCCGGAAGCCTTGTTGATGGCGCGCTGAATGTTGTCCTTGGGCATCGACTCGGCCTTGGCCGCCTGCACCGCAAGCCTGAGGCGCGGGTTCATGGCCGGGTCGGGTACGCCAAGCTTGGCAGCGACAGTGATTTCGCGCGCCAGCTTGGAAAACATTTTCGAGCGGACCGCATCCTGGCGGCCCTTGCGGTGCATGATGTTCTTGAACTGTGAATGGCCGGCCATGTGACCCCTGTCGTCTGTTCGCGGCGATCAGATCGCGCCGCGCCCACCGGACGCCAGAAAACGGATCTGACTGTTGAGTTGGCACCGGATGCCCGAAAAGCCGGATTTCGCCGACGGGGGCCGATGCTCGGAATGGCGGGCTTATAGAGAAATCGGCTCAATTCGTCCAGCCGCACGCACCCCGTCGCTCGCGAAAACGTGACTCGGGCGTCCGCCCGGCGTCATTCATAGTCGGCCTGCCCCTATGCCGTGAGGCCGATATGCCGTTCCTGCGCCTGCTCGCCGCCTTCTTCCTGTCGCTTGCCGCCATGTCGCTGCCGGCATCGGCGCAGGAAAGCCCGCCGCCATCGCGCTGCCTGGCCATCGCCAACGCGCTGCCGGGCGTCACTTACGCGAATTTCACGTCTGCGCAGGCACAGGCCGAAGGGGAGGTGTCGATTACCTATGCCGGCCACTCGACCTATGTCATCGAAACGCCAGCCGGCGTGCGCGTCGCCACCGACTACAGCGGCGTCTACGGCTCAAATCCGCTGCCCGACGTCGTCACCATGAACAAGGCGCACCGCACCCATTTCACCGACCTGCCCGATGCCGGCATCGCCCATGTGCTGCGCGGCTGGAACCCGGCCGGCGGCCCGGCCCGGCACGCGCTCACCGTCGACGACATCTATATCCGCAACGTGCCGACCGACATACGCGGCTTCGACGGCGGCATGGAGCGCGACGGCAATTCGATCTTCATCTTCGAGGTGGCGGGCCTGTGCATCGGCCATCTCGGCCATTTGCATCACCGGCTCGAAACGGCCCACTACGCCGCCATCGGCCGCCTCGACATCGTGATGGTGCCGATAGACGGCGGCATGACACTGTCGCTCGACGCCATGAGCGAGATTGCAAGCAGGCTCTATTCGTCGGTGGTCCTGCCCATGCACCGCCATGCCACCGGCATCACGGAATTCACCGGCAGGATGGGGCCGGGCTTCGCCGTCGATTTCCGCGACAGCCCAACATTGAGAATTTCACTGCGCAGCCTGCCGCAGCGCCCCACCATCATCGTCCTGCAAGGCGTGTAGGCGGTCGGAAGGAAGCCGCTAGTGCCCGCCGCCACCCCTGGTCTTGCGGCGGCGCGCCAGCATGTTCAGCCCCTCGACCAGTGCCGAGAAGCCCATGGCCGCGTAGATGTAGCCCTTCGGCACATGGTAGCCGAAGCCGTCGGCGATCAGCGTCATGCCGATCATCAACAGGAAGCCGAGCGCCAGCATGACGATGGTCGGGTTCTTCTCGATGAAGGCCGATAGCGGATTGACCGCCAGAAGCATCACCGTCACCGCCACGATGACGGCGATGTACATGATGGCGATCTCGTCGGTCATGCCGACGGCCGTGATGATGGAGTCGATCGAAAACACCAGGTCGAGCAGCAATATCTGGAATATCGCGCCCACCAGCGACACCTGGATGGTCTTGGAGACGATCTCGTCCTTGTGGTCCACCGGATCGACCGTGTGGTGGATTTCCTTGGTCGCCTTCCACACCAGGAAAAGGCCGCCGGCGATCAGGATAAGGTCGCGCCATGAGAAACCATGGCCGAAGGCTGTGAAGATCGGTGCCGTCAGCTTCACGATGAAGGAGATCGTCGCCAGCAGCAGCAGCCGCATGATCAGCGCAGCACCTATGCCGAGCCGCCGCGCCATCACCCGGTGCTCGGGTGGCAGCTTGTTGGTCAGGATCGAGATGAAGATAAGATTGTCGATGCCCAGGACGACTTCGAGCACGACGAGCGTTAACAGGGCAACCCAGGCGGTAGGATCATGGATGAACGCAAAATGGGGGGCAAGGAACTCCAGCATGCGCTCGCAATCTCTCCGTCTGAAAATGTCGTGCAGAGGTAGGTACGGCCTGCCCTATCGTCAATGTCACCCCGAATTTTTTCTCGAACACCATCGAATCCGCGACCAATGGTGCATTTCCGCCCGCGCTGCAAAAGTTATGATGGCTTCATGAAACGGGCAATCGTCCTCGCTGTCCTGCTCGCGGCAACGCTGCCGCCGCTGCCGAATGCCGTTGCCGCCACAAGCCAGCCCGAGACCGCGCAACCGTTGCCGGACCAAAAGGCCGAACTGCGCGAACGGCTGTTCCAGCATCTCGCCGCCGCCACCACCGAGTCTGATGGGCGCGCGCTGGAAGACGAGATCTGGCGTTTCTGGCTCGACCTCGCGCCAAGCCCGGAGGTCCGCAAGCTGGTCGATCAGGCGATGGAGCGCCGCCAGTCCTTCGATCTCACTGCCGCCGAAGCCCTGCTCGACCGCGCCGTCGAGCAGGCTCCCGACTATGCCGAGGCGTGGAACCAGCGCGCCTTCATCCGTTTCCTGCGCGAAAACGACGAAGGCGCGGAGCAGGACATCCTGCGCGCGCTGGAGTTGGAGCCGAAGCATTTCGGCGCACTGTCCGGCCTGTTCCATGTTCTATCGCGCCGTGGCCGCACCGCCGCCGCCAACGCCGCGCTGATCGAGGCGGTCAGGATTCATCCCTGGCTGAAGGAGCGCACGATGCTGCCGCCCGACCCGAACGCCGAGCGCCCGCCGATCAAGGGTACCGAACAGGATTTGTAGCGCACCATTCGCAGGCCGCTAGCGCTTACCTGGATTCAGGTCAGGGCGAGCCATTCGCAGGCCGCCCTCACCTGAATCTCCCTATTTCCAGAAGGAGGGCACCGTTTCCTCCAGCCTCGGCCCACGCCGGAACGGCGCGATCTTTTCGGCAAGGCCGGTGCGGTCGGAAATCTCGACGCCAACGCCGCACAGCGTCGCGGGTCCGCTCGCCGCTTCGAAGCGGCCCTTCGGCACTTTGGACAGGAAGCGGTTGAGCGGTTCCTCCTTGTCCATGCCGAGCGAGGAATCATAGTCGCCACACATGCCGGCATCCGAAATATAGGCCGTGCCGCCATTGAGGATGTGATGGTCGGCGGTCGGTTGATGGGTATGGGTGCCGACGACGAAGCTCGCCCGCCCATCGACGAAATGCGCGAAACACATCTTCTCGCTGGTCGCCTCGGCATGGAAGTCGATCACCACCGCATCGGCCTGTTCGCCGAGAGGGCAGGCGGCAAGCTCGCGCTCGCCCGCCTGGAACGGATCGTCGAGTTCGGGATGCATGAACACACGGCCCATGATGTTGGCCACCATCACGCGCGCACCGTTCTTGGCCAGATAAACGCCCGAACCCCTGCCGGGTGTCCCCTTCGGAAAATTGGCGGGCCGCAGGAACCTGTCTTCGCGCGGCGCGAAATTCAGCGCATCGCGGTTGTCCCAGACGTGATTGCCGGTGGTCACGACATCGGCGCCCGCCGCAATCGTCGCCTGGAAAATCTCCTCGGTGATGCCGAAACCGCCGGCCGCGTTCTCGCCGTTGACGATGACGAAATCCAGTTTGAGCTCTGAAATCAGTCCGGGCAATTGCTCCTGCACCGCCGTGCGCCCGGTCTTGCCCACCATGTCACCAAGAAAAAGCAGTCTCACGCAGACCCAATCCCCAAAATGCCGCATGACATTCTAGGGAAGGTCACGCATCGCTGAAATCTTCGGCGGCATGCTATGCCATGCGACGCCGCCCGGTCTGTAAATCACCGCACGTTCGCGCCGTCAAAGCCATTCGACTTTCGTGGGCTGGGCGCGCCCCGTTTCAGGTCAGGGCGAGCCGAGAATGGTAGCATTCGAGAACCGGAGCGGAGCGTACATTCAGGTACGTGAGCACCGGAAGCGCAGAAGGCTGCCTTTCGCAGGCCGCCCTCACCTGAAACTAAAACCGCCGCAGCCCGCTCTCGGTCAGGATCTCAGGCAGGATCACGTCATGCGGCTCGTCCGGCACGCGCTTCACCTGCTGGCAGTTAAACGCCGTGCCGATCAGCCGGGGCTTCAGCCCACGCTCGTGCATGCGCGCAATCGCCCGGTCATAATGTCCCGCGCCATAGCCAAGCCTGTGGCCGCGCAGATCGAAGGCAGCCAGCGGCAACAGAATGATGTCGGGATCGAACACCTTCGCATCAGGTCCCGGCCCGGTCGTGCCGAAGCCGGTCGAAACCATCGGCGTGCCGCGCACCAGTTCGCGAAACACGATGGTCTCCTTGTCCAGCACCACCGGCAGGCAAAGCCGCGCGCCTTTTTCACCCAGCGCAAACATCAATGGCCGAAGGTCGATCTCGGAACGGATCGGCAGGAAACCCGCAATCACGGTGCCCGGCCCGAAGCTGATCGCCGGCTCGCCTACTTCGGCAATGCGCAGCGAAATCTCGATGCGCCACAAAGGGTCCAGCGCATCGCGCCGCCCGAGCGCTTCCTGCCGCACGCTCTGCTTTTGCTCTTTCAGTGAGGTCATGCCGCTCCCTTCCCCTGAAACGGAGAAAAATCGCAACTTGGCGCTGAGGTCAAGGGGAGTAGGCGAGGTCAAAAGCCGCGCCCTGCCCGAGGGGAAATCAACATTATTGCTGGGAAAGAAATGGCCGCCGGATGGCGATATCCGCGCCGAACCGTTGGCAGAGCGACGATCCACACGACCGATGGAGAAGTTGATCCCGGGAACCTACAAAGTAGGTGGGCGCCATATGTCCGAGCCCACGGGCCCGGCCAGGGACAGCTCCCTAGGGATCAATAAGGCCCCGGGGAAATGTCTCTCCTGTCGCGAAGCGCAGACCGTCGCCACCAATATAGGTGGAAGCGCGCCCTAACACCAGCGCCGGCAAGCAGGAACAGCCCTCAAGCCGCGCCCACACAGGCGCTTTCCAAATGGCGCTTGTGTCGCAACGGTTTTGCTTGCGTGTCCAGAACCATCTTTCTACGGTTCGTCGCAAAAATCAGGGACAAGAAAATGCGCTTCGAAGGCACTGCGGCCTATGTCGCCGACAAGGATCTGATGGTTGCGGTCAATGCCGCGATTGCGCTTGAGCGGCCGCTTCTGGTCAAGGGCGAGCCCGGCACCGGCAAGACGGAACTCGCCAAGCAGGTGGCCGCAGCGCTTGGCCTCGACCTTCTGGAATGGCACGTCAAGTCCACCACCCGCGCCCAGCAGGGCCTTTATGAATACGACGCCGTTTCGCGCCTGCGCGACAGCCAGCTCGGCGACGAGCGCTTCAACGACATCAAGAACTACATCAAGCGCGGCAAACTATGGGATGCCTTCGCGGCGGGCAAGAAAGTGGTGCTGCTCATCGACGAGATCGATAAGGCCGACATCGAGTTCCCCAACGACCTGTTGCAGGAACTCGATAAGATGGAGTTCTTCGTCTACGAGACCGGCGAAACCATCCGCGCCGATGTGCGCCCCATCGTCATCATCACCTCCAACAACGAAAAGGAGCTGCCTGACGCCTTCCTGCGCCGCTGCTTCTTCCACTATATCCGCTTCCCCGATGCCGAGACGCTGCACCGGATCGTCGAGGTCCACTATCCGGGCATCAAGCAGTCGCTGGTGCGCGCGGCGCTGACCCAGTTCTACGAAATCCGCGACGTGCCCGGCCTGAAGAAGAAGCCTTCGACGTCGGAGGCGCTCGACTGGATCAGGCTGCTCGTCGCCGACGACATCGATCCCGCCGACCTGCGTGGCGATGCCAAGAGCGCGCTGCCGCGCCTGCACGGCGCGCTGCTGAAGAACGAACAGGACGTGCACCTGTTCGAGCGCCTCGCCTTCATGGCCCGCCGCAACGGATAATTCGCGGCTTCGGCACTGACTGTCGCGAAACACCCCTCATCCGTCTCGGCTGCGCCTCGACACCTTCTCCCACAAGGGGCGAAGGTAAGCCTGCATCGACCCCTCAGTCAGTCTCCAATGTTTGCGACTGGTGGAAATGGTTGTGCAAGCGTCCCCTTCGCCCCTTGTGGGAGAAGGTGGCCGAGCGAAGCGAGGTCGGATGAGGGGTGTCTGGCGCGGGCGTGGAAGCTGCGCTCCTCTCCCCGCCTGCGGGGAGAGGATGCCGGCAGGCAGGTGAGGGGCAGCGCTGAGCTAGATGAGTGTGGATTAAATGCCGGGCGCTGACCGCCCAACCGCTTGATCCCACTCACTTCCCGAAAATACTTCCACCCCACTTATTCACCCCCTCTGCACCTTCCCCCATAATCCGTCCCATCGCCCTTGCGGGAGACCTGGTGCGCACCGGGTATCAGGGAAGGGCGTCGGTGCCGGATTGGTCGCATAACGGTGTGCGGCTGGGTGATGAGCCCCCAAGTCCGGGCCTCGACCGGGCCTTTCAGCGAAAATGCTGCTCCCCTGGTGAGGCAAGACCACCGGACGGGCGGCCGCAAGGCCGCACTAACTTACTAAACGAGCGACCGAACGGCCGCCCGTCCTCCCGACCTCTATTGAGGTCAGTTCTTTGACAATGGCCAGACGCGAAAGCGGGCGTGGCAACGGTAAAGCACGAACCTTGGACAGCCGTCTGGCCATTCCTCAGGGTCCCCGCCAGCGACGAGCGTAGCGAGGGAGCTTAAAGGCGGGGCAAAGACTCCCAGGGCCGAAAGGCAGCGTGGCGATGAATAAGTGTAACCGGCCACCGCTCGGGAATGGATCCCGGACATTCCTTTCTCGCTTCGCTCGAAAGTGAATTCCGGGATGACGCGAGATAATCACTCAGCCGTCATCCCGGAAGCGAGCCGAGCAAAGCGAAGGCGATGCTGTCCGGGATCCATTCCGTGACTTTGCTGAAGTATTCTGGGCGGCAGTGCGAAGCGATCAAGAAACGCCCCGACAAAAGCCGGGCGTGGCAATGAACAAGCACGCATCCACTTGTCGGATCGGCCCACGCCAAACCGTCCTATGCACGGTCAGGCAACCGCGGCGGCACCGCCGCGTTCAGGACAGAGGCCAATCAGGAAGGAAACGCCATGCTCAAGGACAAGTCTTCATCGGCCATCGTCGCCGTCAGCGACATCGCACGGGCACGCAGCTTCTATGTCGACACGTTGGGGCTCGAAGTGGAAGACGACAGCATGGGCGACGTGATCGTCCTGCGCACCGGCACAACATTCCTCGTCGTCTACCGCTCCGATTTCGCCGGCACCAACAAGGCCAATGCCGTGGTCTGGGGTGTCGGCGACGAAATCGACACCATCACCGCAACCTTGAAGGCCGGGGGCGTCGGCTTCGAGCACTATGAGGGGATGGAGCTGAAGGGCGACATTCACGTCAGCGGCGACATGAAAATGGTGTGGTTCAAGGACCCGGACGGCAACATCCTGCACTTGAACAACATGTAGCGCCCTGCCCGGCCCGAAACGTCACGCTACCGCCGGCTGGCTCCAGCGCGCGGCGATCAGCCGGTAGGGGATCAGTGCGAACACGGCAATGGCAAGCTTGACCGTGAGGTCGCCGAGCGCCCAGGACACCCAGCGCGCCGCTTCGGCCGAGAACACGCCCATCAGCGGCGCAGCCTCGAGCGCGAAGCCGTCATCGGGACCGAGGAAGGCGAAAGCAGCGGCAAAGGCGACCGAGAAAAACACCGCCGTATCGACGATGGAGCCGGCCAGCGTACCGAAGATCGGCGCGCGCCACCAGCTTTGCCGGCGCAGCCAGTTGAACACGGTGACGTCGAGCAGCTGTGCCGAAAGAAATGCCGCGCCCGAAGCGCAGGCGATGCGCGCCAGACGAGCCGCCGCCGTATCGAACTCGATCAGGCCAAGCTTAAACAGCAAGGGCGGGATGACGATCGAACAGACCACCGCCGTCATGAAGCCGACCAAAACGATGCGCCGCGCCACCGCCGGTCCGTAGCGGCGGTTGGCAAGGTCGGTGATCAGGAAAGAGAACGGATAGGTGAACGCGCCCCAGGTCAGCACATCGGCAAGCGCAAGGCCGGCTACCTCGCCTTGCAGCGGAAACTGCACGAGGATGTTGGACGCCACCACGACAAGCGCCATGGCCGCCACGAAGGGCAAATAACGAGCAAGGAAACTCATTTTTTTATCCTGGGTTATGGAACCAGTGGAACATCGGCCGAGAAGACGATGTTCCGTGGGAGGCGGTCGTCCCCCGCCTTGGAAGTCTGCTTAGGCTGCCGGCTGGTCGGCGAGCTTCTTGGCGATCTGCTTCTTCAGCAGGCGCGCGCGCTGCGAAAGCTCGGCCGTGTCAGCCTTGGCGAGGAAAGCGTCGAGGCCGCCGCGATGCTCGACCGAACGCAGCGCGTTGGCGGAGATGCGCAGGCGCACATTCTGGTTCAGCGCTTCCGAGATCAGCGTGACATTGACCAGATTGGGCAGGAAGCGGCGACGGGTCTTGTTGTTGGCGTGGCTGACGTTATTGCCGGTCAGGACGGCTTTGCCGGTAAGTTCGCAAGCGCGGGACATAATGCACCTTCAGGTTCTCGGTCCGGCCAAATCTCGCTGCCCACGCCCTATAGCGCGCGGTTTGCAGCAAGCGGCCTCATGGAAAAGTTGGCGTTCCATAGTGTCATT
>MKRZ01000049.1:15016-28219 GCA_001897075.1 Mesorhizobium sp. 61-13
AGGGCCTAGGGACATCGAACGTCCGGAGCGATCCGGCGCGATCAGCATCAAGGTGAATTCGCAAGAATGTTTCGCCCCATAGCGCTTTGCTCGGCAGCCCTTTGCCTTGCCACCCTCGTCACCATCTGGCCCGGTCTCGGCTCCGCTGCCGCCCCGCAGTCGTTCCGCGGCGAATATACGGTATCCTTCCTCGGCCTGGCGATTGCCCGCGCCGCCTTCCAGAGCCGATATGACGGCGCGGCGTACCGCATTGACGGCTCGGTCGCCAGCGCTGGGCTGGCCCAGATCTTCGACGATACCAAGGGCACCATCGTCGCCTCTGGACGTCTGGCCGAAGATGGTCTCCAGCCGCGCAGCTTTCGCGCCGATTACACGTCCGGCAGGAAGGCCTCGCTGGTCGATATCCGCTTCGCCAACGACGGTCGCCTCCACGAAAGTCGTGCCTGCTCCTAAGAAGCACGGCAAGGACTGGATCGCGCTGAACGCCGCCGATCTCAAGAGCGCCCTTGATCCGATCACGGCAACGGTCGTGCGCGCACCAAGCCTCGATCAAGTCTGCGGCCGCACGGTGAAAATGTATGACGGCGAGTTGCGCGCTGACCTGAAGCTGAGCTTCGTGAAAAAGGACAAGATTTCGGTCGAGGGCTACGAGGGACCAACCATCACCTGCCGCATGGGCTTCCTGCCCGTTTCCGGTTACCGGCAGGGCAAGCGCGCTCTGGACTATCTGAAGAACCGCAGCCGCATCATGGTGACGTTTGCGCCGCTCGGCCAAACTGGAGTATATGCCCCGATCCACGCGACCGTCGGAACGGAAATCGGCACCATCACCGTCCGCGCGCGCCGCTTCGAAACAACCAACTAGGCGCGAGATGCGCGCCGCCGGGACGAGACAATGGGGCGGGCGACACTGATAGGCTTCTCGGCAGTCGCCATGTGGGCGCTGCTGGCGCTTTTGACCGACGCCTCCGGCCAGGTGCCGCCGTTCCTGCTCTCGGCAATCACCTTCACCATCGGCACCGGTGTCGGCCTCGTCGCCCGCCTCCTCATGCCGAAGCCGGCTAATTCCGGAAAAATACCGCTGCAGGTCTGGGTCATCGGCATCGCCGGCTTGTTCGGCTATCACTTTTTCTACTTCACTGCGCTGCGCAACGCCCCGGCGGTAGAGGCAAGCCTCATCGCCTATATGTGGCCGCTGCTGATCGTGCTGGGCTCCGCCCTGATGCCCGGCGAAAAGCTGGCCTGGAACCACATCGTCGGCGCCCTGCTCGGCCTTGCCGGCACCTTCCTGATCGTCACCAAGGGTGCAGGTCTTGCCTTCGATGCGCGCTATGCCTTCGGCTACGCCATGGCCGCCGTCTGCGCAGTGTTGTGGTCGTCCTACTCGCTTTTGTCGCGCCGGTTCCCCTCGGTCCCCACAACCATCGTTACGTGGTTTTGCGCTGCAACCGCGATCCTCTCGCTCGCCTGCCACTTCGCGCTTGAACAGACCGTGCTGCCCGCAAGTACCGGTCAGTGGCTGGCGGTGCTGGGCCTCGGCCTGATGCCGGTCGGCGCTGCCTTCTATGCCTGGGACATCGGCGTGAAGCGCGGCAATATCCAGGTTCTCGGCGCGGCCAGTTACGCAGCCCCGCTTCTGTCGACGCTGGTGTTGATCGTTGCCGGCTTTGCCGAGCCCAGCCTGCGCATTCTCGCCGCCTGCCTGCTCATCACCGGCGGCGCGGTGCTGGCGGCAAAGTCGTTGCTGTTTGCAAAGCGAACCGCCACCGCGGGCGTAAAAGCATGATGCCGTTTTCCGGCGGTATCGAAACATTTGCCAACGCCACTGTTGTCTTCTCGGTGCTGGCGGCCATTGGCTACGCCTTCAGCCTTTCCATGCCGCCGTCGCTGCGCCGCTCGGCCATCAAGACATTGGCCATCGGCCTGCTCGCCGTGCTCGCTTTCGAACAGGACGCACCGCTGCTGCTTGCCGGAGCGCTTGCGCTGAGCGCGGCGTCCGACGCGTTTTCCTCGCAACCCAACGCCAGAATGTCCGTTGCCGGTTTCACGGCAGCCGTCGGTGCCTTCCTCGCCTTCGGCCTGCTGTTTTTCACTTATGGCGCATTCGGTCTTCTGACATCGGAGCCCTGGCGACCGGCTCTCGCTGCCGCCATGACAGCCGTCACCTTTGCGGTCTTGATGTGGTCATGGACGCGCATCGGCCGCCGTCTGCGTCTCCCAGCACTGGCCTATGCGCTCGCACTGCTGGTCATGACGTTGTCAGCCTTGATGACCACGCCAACGATCATAGCCGGCACCTTGTTGTTGCTGGGGTCTGGCGCCGCCAGCCTTGTGGCCAGGCTACCGGCTCCGGAGCCTTCGCCTCGACACGCAGTGTGGCCATACGCGGTATGGGCACTACGCTATGCCGGCCATCTCGCAATAGCGCTTGGCGCGGTGCTCTGATCGCTTACGACTTCCAGCCCGGCTCGGCCATCTCGAACTGGGCAAAGTCGAACCCAGGCGCGACGGTGCATCCCAGCAGCGTCCAATCGCCCGTGCTTCGCGCGGTCTGCCACCAACCCGCCGGCACCAGCAATTGCGGCCGCTCTCCGGCAAGGATGTCTGTACCCAACCGATGCTCGCTGACTTTGCCTCCGTCGGCGCACATCGATACCAGGAGCGCCGCCCCGGCATAAAAATGCCAGACCTCGGCAGCATCCTTGACGCGATGCCAGGCCGAAGCCTGACCACGTTCGAGAAGGAAATAGATCGCGGTCGAATGACCCCGCCCGCCGTTCGGCGCATCGCGAAACGTCTCGACATACCAGCCGCCTTCGGGATGCGGCCTCATGCCGAGCGCGGCAATGATTTCGGCGGGCGTCATCGCAGGACGACCTCGCTCAGAAATTATCCTTGCGCTTGCGAATCGCCGCGAACACCTCGACATCCGCTGCATTTTCCATGCCGAGGTTCTTGCGGATTGCCGGATCGGCCCAGCGCAGGAATGGGTTTGTCGCCAGTTCCTCGCCGATCGTAGTCGGCAGCGTGGCTTTCCCTTCCGCCCTCAACGCCTCGATCTTCCTGGCCCGCGCCTGCAGGGCGGTATTGCCGGGATCGATCGTCAGCGCAAAGCGGGCATTGGAAAGCGTATATTCATGGCCGCAATAGACAGCCGTATCGGCAGGAAGCACGGCAAGCTTCTTGAGCGATTCGAACATAACCGGCGGCGGGCATTCGAGCAGCCTGCCGCAACCGAGCGCAAACAATGTATCGGCAGCAAACAACTGCTTGGCCTTGGGCATGTGATAGGTGATGTGGCCCGCCGTGTGGCCGGGCGTGAAGATCACCTCGATCTTTTCGCCGCCGAACGGAATGACCGAGCCGCCCTCGACCGTGTCGTCGATACCGGGGATCTTCGCCTTCTCCGCCTCCGGTCCGACTATGCGCAGCTTGAAGCGTTCCTTCAAGGCAAGGTTGGCTTCGACATGGTCGATGTGATGATGGGTGATGAAAAGGGTCGTCGGCTTCCAGCCGGTGCGCTCTATCGCTGCCAGGATGGGAGCTTCCTCAGGCGCATCGATAAGAGCGGCCTCGCCGCTATCCCGGTCGCGCAACAGGACACCAAAATTGTCCTCGCGGCACATGAACTGTTCGATCTCGATGGCCATACTGATTTCTCCTGTCGATGTCGCCGCAGACATAGGGTGCGCGTCCGGTTATGTCACCCCCTCGATTGGGTGGGCTTGGTTGAACTCACGCCACATCGCCGCTACCGTCCCCAATCCGACTTGGGATCATGATACGGTTTTCCATGCATACCGACATTGTCGACCTGCGCTCCTTCTATGCCTCGCCGCTTGGCCGCCTTGCCGAGCGCTCGATCACGATGGCGCTTTCGTCAATCTGGGCAAATGTCCCGAACGAACGGCTGGTCGGCCTTGGTTATGCCTTGCCATGGCTTGAACGGTTCGGAACTGAAGCCGAGCGCGTATTTGCCTTCATGCCCGCCACGCAAGGCGCAGTCGTATGGCCCCCGAACGCGCCCACGGCTACCGCGCTGGTGTTCGACGAAGAGCTTCCCCTCGTCGACTCGTCCATCGACCGCATGCTTATGGTTCATTCACTCGAACATGCCGAAAATCCGCGCGAAACACTGAACGAGATCTGGCGCGTGCTTTCCCCGGCCGGGCGGGTCGTGATCGTTGTGCCTAACCGGCGCGGTGTGTGGGCGCGCTTCGAACACACGCCTTTCGGTACGGGCAGGCCCTACTCGCGTTCCCAGCTTGCCGAGTTGCTCAGAGAAACCAACTTCACCCCGGCGGCATGGTCGGACGCCCTGTTCTTTCCGCCATCTAGGCGAAAGCTCATGATGCGCTTCCACAACGTCATGGAAAGTGCCGGGCGCAAGCTCTGGCCGATCTTTTCAGGCGTCATAGTCGTGGAAGCGCAAAAGCGGCTCTACCAGGGCGTTCCAATTGCCCAGCGCGCTTCGCGCCGCGTATTCGTGCCTGCGCTGTCCCCTCAGGGCGTGACGGGGCTCGGTATGCGTTTCAAAACGGATGGCGATCCGGGTCAGTCATGACCGATATCAGCAGTACCGAATTCGAAAACAGTTCGTTTCGCGAGCAAGCGGCGACCATGCGGCAAGCCATTGTGGCATCACCGGTGCGCCGTAACCTGTTGTGGTCAGTTGCCGGCATCCTTGTTGTCATACTCGCAACCGCCGTCGGGCAGGTGTTGCTCAACCGTTGGAACCAGCCTTTCTATGATGCCATCCAACGGCGCGACATGGCCGGTTTCCTCCACCAGTTGCTGGTCTTCGCCGAGATCGCCGGTGCACTGCTTTTGCTGAACGTATCGCAGCAATGGCTGAACCAACGCATCAGGCTTTCGCTCCGCGAAGCTCTTACGACCGACCTGATCGGTGAATGGATGAAGCCCACGCGCGCCTTCCGCCTGACCCATGCCGGGGCCATCGGCGTCAATCCCGATCAACGCATGCAGCAGGATGCGGCGCATCTCTCGGACCTTTCAACGGATCTCGGTGTCGGACTGCTGCAGGCCTCGATCCTGCTTGCCTCGTTCATCGGCGTTCTGTGGAGCCTGTCCTCGGGCTTTGTGTTTCACTATGGCGAGAAGACAATCGCCATACCGGGCTACATGGTTTGGGCGGCATTCATCTACGCCGGAACCGCCTCCTGGTTGAGCTGGCTCGTGGGAAGGCCCCTCATCAGGTTGAACAGCGAACGCTATGCGCGCGAAGCCGATCTGCGGTTCTCCATGGTTCGGGTCAACGAACATATCGATGCCATCGCGCTGGAGCGCGGCGAGGCCGCCGAAAGGCGCAGGCTGGAGTTCGACCTGCAAACCCTGTTGAACGCCATCCGGGGCATATTTCGCGCCCAGATCAACCTCGCCTGGGTGACGGATACCTACGGCTGGATCACGGTCGTTGTTCCGATCCTCGTGGCCTCGCCCGTCTACTTTGCCGGTGACATCTCTTTCGGCGGCCTGATGATGGCGGTTGGCGCCTTCAACCAGGTCCATTCCTCGCTTCGCTGGTTCGTCAACAACATTGGCGGCATTGCCGATTGGCGTGCAACGCTGATGCGCGTCGCTGACTTCCGAATGGCGTTGAAGGACGCAGATATCCTGCACGGCGATGAGAAGCGCATAGACTTCGCCGTCAACGGCACCAACATCATGACTTTCACCAACCTGGAGGTACGCTCGCAGTATGGCTGCACCCGCCTTGCCGACCAGCATGTGGAAATTCGTGCAGGCGAGCACGTGCTGATCACCGGCGACCCGGGCGTCGGCAAGACGTTGTTCTTCCGAGCCATAGCCGGATTGTGGCCTTGGGGCAGCGGCAGCATTGGCATGCCGGCCGGTAGCCCACCCGAACTGTTGCCGCGCTCACCCTATTTCGCACCCGCCCCGTTATGGGAAGTTCTGCTGCCAGTCGAACGGTCCGGTGTGATCGATGATGCGACAGTTGCCGACGTGCTGCGTGACGTCGGCCTCGAGCATCTTGCGTCCAATCTCGATCGCAACATGCGATGGGACCGTGAATTGAGCGAGGACGAGCAACGTTTGCTGGGGTTTGCACGCGTCGTCCTGCGCCAGCCTCAGTGGATCGTCATCGACGAGGCGCTGGATGCGTTCGACGGCACCACCGTGAGGCGTCTACTCTCTGTCCTGGAGAAGCGCCTGCCCCAAGTCACGGTGCTGAACATTGGCCGCGGCCAGCACAATTACGAGTATTTTCCGCGCTCGCTCAGCATCGTGAAGGACACCAAGGCGGCTTCGCTGAAGCCGGCGCGTGTCAAGGCGGGGGCGATAGAGCCGCCACCGGCAAGAGTGCGACCAACAACCCGGTGAACCTGCTCAGGTCGCGGCAGTTGGCGAAGGCTGGCCGACATTTTCGAGGTCGTACGATGTCGTCTGATAGACCCGGTTGATCCAGTTGCCGAACAGCAAGTGCGCATGTGAGCGCCAGCGATTGAGCGGCGGCCGCGCCGGATCGTCGTCCGGATAATAGCCGTGCGGCACCTTTATCTCGACGCCCGCGGCCACATCGCGATCATACTCCTCCTTGAGCGACGTGGAGTCGTACTCGATGTGGTTGAACATATAGAGCCGGTTGCCGACATCGCCGGCGAGCAGGCTGGGGCCGGTCACATCCGACTCCATCAGGACATCGAGGCCGGAGCCTTCAGAAATGTCGGCCTTGCGGACCTCCGTCCAGCGAGACACCGGAATGGCGAAGTCGTCCGAGAAACCGGCGAGATACGGCGATGCAGGCGAATTGTTGCGATGCCGGAACACGCCGAAGGCCTTGTTCTCAAGCGTGTATTTCGGAATGCGATGGAAATGCCAGGCGGCGGCCATCGCCCCCCAGCAGATGAAGAAGGAGGAGTGAACATTGGTCACCGTCCAGTCGAGGATGCGCTGCAACTCCTTCCAGTAGGTGACTTCTTCGAACGGCAGCAATTCAATCGGCGCGCCGGTGATGATGAAGCCGTCGAACTTGCGGTGCCGGACCTGCTCCCACGTCTGGTAGAACGAGATGAGATGCTCCTCGGACGTATTCCGCGCCTTGTGGTTGCCGATGCGCACCAGCGTCAATTCCACCTGCAGCGGCGTCGCCCCCATCAGGCGCGCAAACTGGGTCTCGGTGCGGATCTTGTTTGGCATGAGATTGAGCAAGCCGATCTGTAGCGGACGGATGTCCTGCCGCATCGCCGTGCGCTCGTCCATCACGGAGACGCCTTCGCGAACGAGAACTTCGCGAGCGGGAAGCTGATCGGGGATCTTGATCGGCATTGGACGAACTCCAAACAGAAACGGCGACGAAACCGCAGCAGGTCTGAATGGACTTGTCATCCTCGGCCTGTTTAGCGACTTCTTTAACGTGGCTGCAAGCCGACCGGCCAAATCACCACGGAACAAGGTTCTATCTAGTCCTGGCGACGCACCTCGTCAACGGTTCCTGACGCGGAGGCCAGCGCATGGCCCTCGACATTGCCCGTCGCGGCTTGTATTTCGGCTCCATCTTTTCAGACCCTCTGTCTCCGATGGAAATGGCACGATGACCACTGCGCAGGATCAAGCACGTCCGCAACCCCGCTCCGGGATCCTGGACATCGAGGCCTATGTGCCGGGCAAGAGCGCGGCGCCCGCAGGCGTGAAGCTGCACAAGCTGTCGTCGAACGAAAATCCCCTCGGGCCCTCCCTCAAGGCGGTCGAGGCTGCGCGCGAAGTCGCCGGCATCCTGGAGTTTTATCCTGACGGCTCGTCGCTGAAACTGCGCGAAGCCATTGCCGAGGTGCATGGGCTGAACGCGGCAAACATCGTCTGCTTCAACGGTTCGGACGAAGCGCTGACATTGTTGGCGCGCATCTACCTCCAGCCGGGCGACGAGGCGATCTACACCGAGCATGGCTTCCTCGCCTACAAGATCTGCATCCTGGCTGCCGGCGCGTCGTACGTCATCGCCAAGGAAAAGGACGAGCGCGTCGATGTCGATGCGATCCTCGCCGCCGTCACGCCCCGCACCAAGATGGTTTTCCTCGCCAACCCCAACAACCCGACCGGCACCTATGTGCCGTTCGACGAGGTGCGTCGCCTCCATGCGGCCCTGCCCAAAAACGTTCTCTTGATCCTTGACGCCGCCTATGCCGAGTTCGTGCGCCGCAACGACTATGAAGCCGGCGTCGAACTGGTTGCCGGTGCCGAAAACGTGGTCATGACCCGCACCTTCTCCAAGGTCTACGGCCTTGGCGGCGCCCGCATCGGCTGGATGTACGCTCCGGCTCATATCGTCGACGCGGTCGAGCGCGTGCGCGACCCCTTCAATGTCACGGCAACCGCGATCGCCGCCGGAACGGCGGCGGTGCGCGACCGCGCCCATGTCGAGCGCGCCATCGCCCACAATGAAACCTGGCTGCCGTGGCTCACCGAGCAGTTCACGGGGCTTGGCCTGCGCGTAACGCCCAGCGTCGGCAATTTCATCCTGGTCCATTTCCCGAACGAGGCTTCCCATTCGGCGGTGGAGGCAGACGCCTATCTGACGGCCCGCGGCTATATTCTGCGGCGCGTTGCCGGCTACGGTTTTCCCAACGCGCTGCGGATGACGGTCGGAACCGAAGAGGCCAATCGCGGCGTAGTCGCCGCACTCACCGAATTCCTGAAAAGATAGATCTATGCCCAAACCCATGTTTGAAAAGATCGCGCTGATCGGCATCGGCCTGATCGGCTCGTCATTGGCGCGTGTCATCCGCCGCGAAGCACTTGCCACCCATGTCGCCATATCCACCCGCAGCGCCACGACACTGGGCCGCGCCGAGCAACTCGGCCTCGGCGACAGTTACACCACCGATGCCGCTGGTGCCGTGCGCGATGCCGATCTGGTGATCGTCTCGGTGCCTGTCGGCGCCTCGGAGCAAGTGGCGAAGGAAATCGCGCCGGCGCTGAAGAAGGGCGCCATCGTTACCGACGTCGGCTCGACCAAAGCTTCCGTCATCGCCCAGATGCAGCCGCACATTCCCCAAGGCGTTCACTTCATTCCAGGCCATCCGCTGGCGGGTACGGAAAAGTCCGGTCCGGATGCCGGCTTTGCCGACCTGTTCCGGAACCGTTGGTGCATCTTCACGCCGCTGCCCGATACCGATCCGGCGGCGCTTGAAAAACTGTCGGACTTCTGGCGTCGCTGTGGCGCCAACATCGACACGATGGACCCGAACCACCATGATATGACGCTGGCCATCGTCTCGCACCTGCCGCACATCATCGCCTACAATATCGTCGGCACGGCGGATGATCTGGAAACCGTCACCAAGTCGGAAGTGATCAAATATTCGGCGTCCGGCTTCCGCGACTTCACGCGTCTTGCCGCCTCCGACCCAACCATGTGGCGCGATGTCTGCCTGCACAACAAGGACGCGATCCTCGAAATGCTGGCGCGCTTCTCGGAAGACCTTGCATCCCTGCAACGGGCGATCCGCTGGGGCGACGGTGACAAGCTTTTCGACCTGTTCACCCGCACGCGCGCCGTGCGCCGGTCGATCATCGAAGCGGGGCAGGACATCGATGCCCCCGACTTCGGCCGTCAGGCGGTCGAGCATCCGGCGAAAGCCTGACGTTCGGGATCAGTCGATCGGCTTGATATTGCCGAGCGGGATGAAGCCCAGCACGGCTTTGCCCTTGACCACCTTGAGCGGCAGCGATGGTTCGCTGCCGAGCATGGCAAGCGCGGCAAAGCCCTGATTGATCTTGCCAGCCTGTTCGGGAATGGCGGTGGCGAGGATCGCAGCCACAGCTTGCGGATTGCGCAGCTTGATGACCAGATCGGCATCGACCAGGCCATCGGCATCGACCGCCGCAGGGCCGGAGACCGAGATATGCGCCTCGCCCGATGACAGTTCGAGATTGGCGATCTCTATCGCTTGCCCGCGCAAGCTCTTCGGACGGGACCGCACAAGGGCAACACCGTTCTTCAGCGTGACCGCACCGGCCCCGTCTAGCGGCGGAACCGCGCGTCCATTGAGCGCCTCGGGGGGAATCTCCAGATCCTCGAACCGGCCCGTATAGGCAATATCCTGACCATTGGGTTCCAGATCCACTTGCGCCTTGGTCGCGCTGAACAACTGCACGGGGTCGCTTTCGTCAGACGGGTCCGTCTGTCCTGAGAAGCCATCCGCTACCAGCGAAATCTTGCGCGGCAGCGGCCAGAACAGTTTTGCGCTGGCGTTGAGATTGTCCCAGTCCAGCCACAGCGGCGGCATGCCGGGCGCAACAGTGCGCAGCGGCCCGCGAAGAGTGGCGTCAGCCACCAACGGCCGAGCGAGGCTGGTCATGGCCGTCAGCGCTCCAGCGGAGGCGGCAATATTGCCGGCATCGTCCTCGTAGGCCATGCCGTCGCAATCGATAGCGAGCCGCAGCGGATAGCCGCTGACACGGAAGTTCGCGCAATCGGCCTCGATGCCTTTCGCACTCAACTCCGCAATCGTCTGTCCGAAATCACCCTTGATCTTGTCGGCGAGATAAAACCATCCGCCACTGTAGAGGCCGAACAGCAGCACCAGCAGAACGAGGAGCCATGGCAGCAGCCTGCGCCGCCGCCTAGATATCACTTGCTCACTTGACGTCATGCCGCGGCTCTCGTTAACCCGTTGGTGCGCCGGATGTCCCGACGCTTTTGTGACCGGCTCGCGGCCACCGCCGCGCGCCTTTCAACTTGGCTTGGCGATATGGGCGATTTTTGGGTTTTTGGCTACGGCTCACTGATCTGGCGACCCGGTTTCGCGCATCTGGAAACGCGCCGCGCGCGGTTGTTCGGCTACCGGCGTTCGCTTTGCGTCTATTCCTTCGTCCATCGCGGAACGCGCGAGCGGCCAGGGTTGGTGCTTGGGCTGGACCGGGGCGGTTCCTGCGTCGGCGTGGCTTTCAGGGTCGACGGAGCCGCGCGCGAGGAAGTCATCGGCTACCTTCGCGAGCGTGAGCAGGTGACAAGCGTCTATCTGGAGAAGACACTGACGGCACGTCTCGAGACTGGCCAGACGGTAGAAGCGGTGGCCTATGTGGCAGACCGCGCCCACGAGCAGTATGCGGGCGCATTGAGCGAAACCGAAGCTGCAACCGTGGTGCAAGGCGCTGTCGGCCAATCCGGACGCAACGAGGAATATCTGGCCAGCACCGTCGAACACTTGCATAAGCTCGGCATTCGCGACCATTGGCTCGAAGGCGTGGCAAAACAGGTCGCGCATTTGTGAAGGCGTTCCGCGCCAAGTCCCGGAACGAGGTTTGACCCTGCCGATCCAATCCTTAGGCTATACGAGCTACTGCTTCGTTCGGCGCTGATTCTTCATGCCGCTGCGCGCAGCTTGATTCGTGGAGACTGGACATTGCAAATGCGCTGCCTCGGTCGCACCGACCTTGAAATCGCTCCGCTGGTTTTTGGCGGCAATGTGTTTGGCTGGACCGCCGATGAAAAGACGTCGTTCGATCTGCTGGACCGCTTCTTCGACGCAGGACTGAATGCCGTCGATACGGCTGATTCCTATTCGCGCTGGGTACCTGGCAACAATGGCGGCGAATCGGAAACCATCATCGGCAAATGGATGAAAAAGCGCGGCAACCGCGACCGGATTGTCCTTGTCACCAAGGTCGGTTCCGATATGGGGCAGGGCCGTATCGATCTTTCCCCGGTCTATATCGAGCGCGCAGTCGAAGCTTCGCTAAAGCGGCTGCAAACCGATGCGATCGACCTCTACCTTTCGCATTGGGCAGATCCGACCGTGCCCTATGCCGAAACGCTGGGCGCCTACCAGCGCCTGATCGAGAAAGGCAAGATACGCTTTGCCGGCGCCTGCAATCTGGATGTTGGGCAACTGAAGGCGGCTCTGGATGCTGCCAACCATCATGGCCTGCCACGCTACGAGGTGCTGCAACCTGCCTACAATCTCTATGACCGCAGCGATCTTGACGGTCCCTTGCGCGACCTTTGCATGGCCAACGGCATCGGCGTCATCAGCTACTATGGGCTGGCGAAGGGTTTCCTGAGCGGCAAATACCGCAGCGAAGCCGACCTTGGCAAAAGCGCGCGCGGCGGCAGTATCCGTTCTTATCTGAACAAGCGCGGCATGCGCATCCTTGCGGCACTTGATAGCGTCGCAAAACGCCACTCGGCCAACCAGGCAGAGATCGCACTCGCATGGATCATGGCCCGCCCCGGCATCACCGCGCCGATTGCCAGTGCAACATCGGTCGAGCAGGTGGACAGCCTGATCAAGGCCGTTTCACTGCAACTGACAAGCGCGGATATGGATCAACTCGACACCGCGAGTGCCGCTTGAACGTCAACTTGAGGATTGGACGCCCAGTTCCTTAAGCCGCTTGACGGCAGTCGGCGGCAGCGGCGGCGGGTTCGGGGCCTGCGCAGCCTCAATCAATATCTGGTCGCAGGCCGCTTCCGTTTCCGAAATCAGCCGCTGCATGAATTCTTCCTTACCGAGACCGGCCGGGATCGGCTTAAGGAACCGCGCCTTGACGGTACCGGGAAAGCGCAGGAACTTGCGGCGCGGCCAATAGAGACCGGCCATGTGAGCGACCGGAACCACCGGAATGCCAAGCTCGGAATAAAGCTCGACGATACCCCATTTGTAGTTTGGCTCGTCGCCAGGCGCACGACGCGTGCCTTCCGGATAGATGATGAGCTGGCGCGGATTGCGCGCCATTTCCGCCTTCGTAGCCGCCACGACGGCCTTCAAGGCCCTCGACCGGCTGCCACGGTGGACCGGGATCATGCGCATTTTCAGCACATACCAGCCGAAAAACGGAATCCACGTCAGCTCCCGCTTGAGGATGTAAAGCGGGTCCTTGAGAAAGGGGAAAAAGGCAATCGCGTCCCAGAAGGATTGATGTTTGGGCGCGAGGATGAACGAGCCTTCGGGCAAGTTCTCCTGTCCGCTGATCTCGCTCTTCGTCAACGCCATCTTCTCATAGAGCCACAGGCTCGAGCGCGACCAGAATTTCGGCACGAACCAAGCCAGGCGGCGCGACGACAGGAAGTAAAAGGGCGCCCAGAAGATCATCTGGACGATCAGGCTGACATAGAAGACGAAGTTGAATGCCAGCGAACGGATATAGAGCATTTGCAGGAACAGCCCGAGGACGAAGGTCGCGCTTGGTTACACCATGACAACGGAAAATGGAAACGGG
>MKRZ01000049.1:28380-38431 GCA_001897075.1 Mesorhizobium sp. 61-13
GGCTTGGTCAGCCAGCTTCCGTCATCGAGCTTTGAGTTGACAACCGGGTAAGGTTCAAGCCGGGCATTGTGCAACAGCCGGCTCATTTCCAAGAGGCTGCGCGGCATGTGGTAGTTGTTGGTCACGAGGATAACGCTGCCATAGGCATGGCGTTCGACCCACTTGGCGCTTTCCTCTGCATTGCCGATTGTGTCCAGCGCCGCGCGATCGATGTCGACGCAGCAGGAAAACAGTTTGGTGTCGCCGCCCGTCGCCAGTTGCAGTTGCCGCCTGCTGGCGGCCGGGTGCACGCCGCTGATCAAAAGCCGCTCACCCTTGCCGGATTCGAGCAATTCCATCGCTGCATCGAGGCGCGACTGGCCACCCGTCAAAACGATGATGGCATCGGCCTTTTGCGGATCGGCAGGCGTTGAAAGACGGCTGACATGGTTGGAAAACCAGCCGAAACCGCCGACAAACAGCGTGGCGACGCCAATAATCAGGAAGGCGCAAATGCGCAGAACGGACCAGACGCGATGGGGCGCACGCATCGCCACACTGGGCGCTGCTGCCATATCCACCGTTCCGTTCAATTCCTTCCCATCCATCATGTCATGGTAAACCGTGATTTACATTGTTGGATAAACGGGCGTAGCACATTGTATTACATACGGTCTTTGTCCGTGATCGAATTGCGTTTGCATCTCACGCAATGTCGCTCTGCCGATCATCGATCTCACTGAGATAGGAAATTACCGTCGCATGTGAAGTGGCAGCGGTCAGCGCGCCGATGACGACGACTACCATGACTACCCCCAGGTACCCGGCCAGACCTATGGCGAAATTACCAAACAAAGCAGCGGCTTGGTCGCCTTCCGGGGTCGCCATGTTGCGCGAGGACCACCACGAAAAGACGATGAAGACGACGACTGCCGCAACGCCGCCTATCGCAGCCCCCTTCATTCCGGTCAGAAGGAACTGCTTGTGGAATTGGCGGGCGATGAATCGCGCCTCTGCGCCGACGAAATGCAGCACTTCGATGATGTGGCCGTTTCCGGCCATCGCGCCACGGGTAGCAAATACCACCGTCATGACGGTCGCCGACAGCATCAGCGCCAATATGGCGACGCCGATGGTCACCGTCGTATGCGCCATCGCCACCAGCCGGTTGACCCAGGTACGATGATCGTCGAGCGAGGCCGTCGGCAGCTTGGGCGCGAATGCCGCGCGGATCGCGTCGAAATCGGGCGGATTGGTCTCGTCTATGGTCACCACGATAAGACGCGGCACCGGCAGCTGGTCGATGTCGAGACCGGACCCAAGCCAGGGTTCAAGCAGGCGCGCGGTCGCCGTGCGGTCGACGATCCGGGTCGCCTTCACTCCTGGAAATTCGCTGGCGATGCCGGCAGCCGTGGCAAGTGCGGCCTCCATGTCGAGACCGTCGGCAGGCTTGATCTGGATCGTGGCTTCCGTCGAGATCTGGTTTTCCCAGACCGAGGCCGTATCGCGCACCAGCGTCACTGCCCCAAAGGTGACGCAGGACAAGAATGTCATGATGGCGATGACGACAATAAGCGCCCGGCCAACCACATTCTGTGCCGGCACGATCGGAGCAGTCTTTCGCAACGCGCGTTGCCTCGGCTCCGCCTGTTGCAGGCCGTCAATACCGTCATCGTCCTGACCGTCGAACTGATCAGTCATAGACATCCAGCCTCCCGTTGGCCAAAATCAGACGCCGGGCATCGACCTGTTCCATCAAGGTAAGGTCATGCGTGGCGATGACGACGGCGGTACCCAACCTGTTCAATTCGATGAACAACCGCAAAAGGCGGCGGGCAAGCTGAGGATCGACATTGCCGGTCGGTTCGTCCGCGAGCAGGATTTCCGGCTGCTCGATAAGGGCGCGCGCGATGGCCGTGCGCTGCTTTTCACCACCTGACAGCACAGGCGGCAAAACATGCATGCGCTCGCCAAGTCCCACCCATTTCAACAATTCCACCACGTCGGTGCGGTAACTGGATTCCTCGCGACCCCTGACGCGCAGCGGCAGCGCCACGTTCTCATAGGTTGTCATATGGTCGAGCAGGCGGAAATCCTGGAACACGACCCCAATGCGCCGGCGCAGGAGCGGCAGTTCCGTCCGCGAAATCCGGGTGCGGTCCTTGCCAAACATGGTTATGAGACCGCGCGTCGGCTTGAGCGACATGAACAGCAGGCGCAGCAGCGTCGTCTTGCCTGCACCAGACGGCCCGCTCAGGAATTGAAACGAGCGAGGCGGGATGTGCAGGGAGATGTCACGAAGGATCTCGGGACCCATGCCATAGCGCAGACCGACATTTTCAAAGCGGATCACGTTGAACGACCTGAAGGTTGAAACGGCGAATAGGCGCCCTTCTTCTGGGAAGGACCATCATCCGGCATGGTTAACCAATGATTAAATACTGGCACTTTCTGGACTGTCAAAACGGCGTGAGTGGTGAAGCGTTAACCAATTTTGCTTACCAGAAAGAAACAGAAGGCGAACAGGGGCCAGCATGGCTGACCAGCTAAAGGCACGACCGGTTTCCGGCAAAATCATGGCCGGCCCACAGGGCAGGTCCGATGCAGGGTCCGCTATCCGGCTGGAGTCGCCGGTATCAGGCGACATCGTCGATGCGGACTTTGTTACCCTGCCGCGTTACTCACCCGTCGAACAGACGGAGCTTTTGCAAAGCGCACCAATCAGCACACAGCCATCCATCGGTGGCATGGACATGTTGCGCAAGACGGATTCCGGGCCGACAGGTCTGTTCGCACAACGCGGCGGGCCGGCCTTCTGGATGGTCGGCACGAGCCTTGCCGCGGCAGCGTTCTGGATCGCAGGCGGTCACGCGCTGGTGAGCACTACGGTTTTCGCAGCGCACGACGCCCCTTCGTCGGTGTTGGTCATTTCCGCCTTCACCTCGCATGTCGATGCGTCCGGCGAGCGGCCAGTGCTCTTCGTGGATGGAGAAGCCGGCAACAACGGCACGTCGGCGGCGCCGCTTCCGCCTCTTGAGATCAGCGTTACAGGCAATGATGGCAGCATCACGCGCTACAGGTTGGGGACATCCGAGCGCGCTTTGGCCCCCGGCGAAAGATTCGCCTTTTCCAGCCGCGTAGAGGTGCCTAAAAACGGGGTGAAGACCGTATCGGTCACCTTCGCCGGATAAGCGAAGTCATTTCCCGGAGTAAAATGAATGCCAGTCGTGCGCGGCAAGGAGATCGAGGTTCTGTTTTCGGCATCGGCCATTGCTCGCCGCAATCTGGAACTGGCCAAGGAAATCGCCGGCAAGGAATATCACGACCTGCTGGTCGTTTCGGTTCTCAAAGGCTCCTTCGTCTTCGCAGCAGACCTGATCCGCGCCATGCATGATGTCGGCCTGTCTCCGGAAGTCGAATTCATCTTCATCTCGAGCTACGGCGCCGGTACGACCAGCGGCGAAGTCCGTGTATTGCGCGATATCGACAATGAAGTTGCCGGCCGCGATGTGCTTTTGATCGACGACATATTGGAATCGGGCAAGACGCTGAAGTTCACGCGCGAATTGATGATGTCGCGTGGTGCGAAAAGCTGCTCCATCGCCGTTCTTCTCGACAAGCGCATGCGCCGCCAGACGACATTGAACGCCGACTATGTCGGCTTCGATTGCCCGGATTATTTCGTCGTCGGCTACGGTATGGACGTCGCACACGCCTTCCGCGAGTTGCCATTTGTCGGCATCGTGCGGGGCGACGCCTGATCACAGTAAAATCAGGCTCGGCAAATTCAGCAAACGTCAACGTTTGATCGCCAAATATCGGCGCCATGGCCAAGCTTCTGATTGTCGAGGACGACGAGTCCGTACGTATGTTCGTTAGCCGCGCGCTTGAGCGCGCCGGCCACCAGATCGAGGTTGCCGCTGACGGTGCCCAGGGCCTCGAACTCATCGACGCCGCACGAGGCTGCTACGATCTGGTCGTCTCCGATATCCGCATGCCGGAAATGGACGGCATCGAAATGGCAAAGGCGGCAGCAGGCCTTTTCCCAACGATGAAAATCATGCTGATGACCGGCTATGCCGAGCAGCGCGAGCGGGCTGAAGAACTGAACGGCATCATTCTCGACGTCGTGCAAAAGCCGTTCACCCTGGCGGAAATCCGCAGCCGGGTCGACGCGGCGCTCTCTTTCCCGGTCAAGACCGCCGCCTGACCTTCACGACAGCCATCTTCTTCAGGTGAAAAAGAACCCGCAGCCTCTGTCAGGATGCGGGTTCGAGTGAGGACTCTAAAATTGGTCCGCAGCCGTCAAAGGCCGCATATCCAATGGGTATGGCAACTATCGTCCTTCGTTTGACATGATGCAAACGAATTGGAATTATGATCGCGATCAGATTTTCTTATGGCATCATGCGACCTTCTCTCGATAGCGATCTTTTGAGAACCTTTGTAGCCGTCGTCGAAACCGGCAACTTTACGAAGGCGGCAGAGCACGCCGGACGAACGCAATCGGCCATCTCCATGCAGATCAAGAAGCTGGAAGGCCTCGTCGGCCATTCGCTTTTCGAGCGCAGTTCGCGAGGAGTGGCCCTAAGCCGTCATGGGGATGAACTTATCGGCAATGCCAGGCGCATCATCGCATTGCTCGACGAAACCGCCGCAGCGATGGGCGCACCACCCCTTGGCGGCCCGGTACGTATCGGTATTCCGGAAGAGTATGGCCACTCGATCCTGTCGCGCGCGCTCAGCGCCTTTGCCAAGCGCCATCCCCAGGTCGAGGTAACGGTTCGCTACGCCCATTCCTGGTCGCAGAAGCAGGCGCTCGCCGATGGCCATCTGGATCTGGCAGTAGTTTTCGAATGGCAGGATTTTTCCGGCGGCGAGGTGCTCATGCACGACCCAACCGTGTGGGTGACCTCTGCCTCACACAAAGCTCATGAACAGCAACCGGTACCGATCGCGCTCTATAGCCGGGAAGGCTGGTGCCGCGACTTTGCAATCAAGTCGCTGGAGCGCAATGGCCTTGCCTATCGCGTCGCCTACACCAGCGACACAAATGGCGGTCTCAAGCTTGCCGTAACTTCAGGGCTGGCGATCGCGCCAATCTCCCGCAGCAACATCCCGGAAGGTTGCCGCGCCCTGACGACGGCCGATGGCTTCGGCGATGTCGATTCCTCCAACGTCGTCCTTCGCCGCAATGCTTCTGCCCGCGGCGAGGCCATCGACGGTATGGAAGAAGCCATCCGGGAAGCCTTCATCAACCGGTAGACACTGCCTCGAAGAATGTCAGGCGATTGCCGAAGGGGTCGGTCACCGTGACTTCCTTGGTATTCCAAGGCGTGTGCTCAAGGCCAGGCCTCGCATAAGCATAGCGTTTGCCGATCAGTTCCTGATGCAGCCCGTCGATGTCCTTGACCTCGATGCGCGCCGCGGCCCCGGGACTGCCGTCACCGTGATGTTCGCTCAAGTGCAGGACACAACCGTCGCGAACGATGCCCATGTAAAGCGGTGCTTTCTCAGCGAAACGATGCTCGAACTCGATCTGGAAGCCAAGAAAGTCGAGATAAAATTCCCGCGCCTTGACGATTTCGAACATGCGCAGGATTGGCGTGACGCTACCGAGCTTGGGCATTGTCGCTCACTTGGATGACTGGTCGCGCAAAATGGTCATTTAAGCTCCAGCAACCGCTCGAGGTAGCTGCGCTCTACATCTGGAGACAGTGCATTGCCAAGACGCTTGCGGATCGCTTCAAGAATCTGGCGAGCCCGCTGAACATCGATTTCGTCGGGAACTTTCACCGAGTCGCCGAAGTCAGGGCCTTGCGTGGCGCGTGGACGCCCAAGCGGGTCGCGGTCCGCATTCTGCTGGCGTCCGCCTTGCTCGCTGCCGCCCTGATCGCCCTGCATCGCCTGCAACTGCTGCATCATCTCCTTGGCGCCCTGGCGCAAAGCTTCGAGTGCGCGCCCCTGATGGCCGACCGCACGCTCGCCTTCGCCCTGACCGAGCGACTGTTGCGCATCGCCCATCGAACGACCCGCCTGACCGAAGCCCTGATTGGGCTCCATGCCCATGCCTTCCAGGTCCTTGCCGAGTTGCTGCAGGTCGTCCTGCAGCTTGCCTTGCCCTTCCTGAAGCTGCTTCAGAGCTTCGGCAAATTCCTCCGGCGTCATCGGGCGGCCTTGGCCTTGCCCTTGCTGGCCTTCGCCCTGCTGGCCCTGGCCCTGTTGCTGTTCCTGCTCGCCTTCGCCCATCTGCCCGTCGCCGTTATCGCCACGCTGCATCTGGTCCATGCGGAAGGTCTCGTTCATCATCTCCTGCTGGCGCCGCATGATTTCGCCGAGCTTGTCCATCTGCTGGCGAAGCTCGCTATCCTGTTGGCCTTGCTGCCCTTGTCGGCCTGCCTGCAGGTTGTTCATCATGTCCTGCAACTGCGACAGCAATTCCTGCGCTCTGTCGCGATTGCCGGATTTGGCCAGATTTTCGATCTGATCCATCATCCGGTCGAGGTCGCTTTGGCGCAGTTCCTGACTGTTCTGCGGCATCTGCGCCGAATTCTGGTTCTGCTGATTGCGTTCGGCAAACTCGCGCAGGAACTCGTTCATCGCCTGACGCAGTTCCTGCATCAGCTTTTCGATTTCCTCATCGCTGGCGCCGTTCTTCAGCGCGTCCTGCAGGGCCTGCTGCGCCTGCCTCATGCGCTTTTCGGCAGCAGAAAGATCCCCTTCCTCGATGCCGAGAGCAACTTCCCAAAGATAGGACACAACCTCGCGAAGTTGATCGTCGCTGCCTGCCATCTTCAGCCGGGTGCGCGCGCTCATGATGGCCAGGTAGTGGGCCATGTTGTCGAATGTGTCTTCAGGGCGCAGCGTGATTGCATCCATGAGGTCGAGCACATGTGCCTTGGCGTTGGCATCAAGGCCAAGCAAGCGGCGCTGCTCGATCACGGCGCGGGCAAGGGGGTTGGTGAAGCTGCGCTCCGGCATCACCAGTGTCTTGGTCGCGCTGCCACCAATCTGGTCAGCCCCGTCCGTTGCCACCAATGCAAGTTTGATCTGGGCACCCGCCCAGACATGTTCCGTCAAATCCTTGGTGGTCTTGGCCGCATTCGCCTTCGAGCCGCGCCTTGGAAGCGACAACGGCATTTCCGGCGCGCCATAGAGTGGACGCGCGCCGGGCGCCGGCGCTTCCGCCAGTTCAAACTCGCTCTTGGCAGACGCCGCGCCATAGTCGTCATCGATCTGGTATTGCAGTTCGAGCGCGCCGTTGGCTGCCCGCTTGGGTTCGCTGGCAAATCGTATCGATGGCGGCTTGTCAGGCGTCACCGCAAACGCCCACTGCCCGATTTCCTGCTCGCCGGATTTCAGCACCAATCGACCGTCGCCGACCAGCTTGCTGGCAAACTGCATAACCGAAAAACCGGGCGGCTGTTGTGCGTCGGTCGCGCCACCTTGACCTGCCGAGGGCTCGATGCTGAGCGCCTCGCCATCCGCAGGTTGATAGACCAGCGTCTCGGTGCCCGACCCACCGGTCACGCGCAGCGACAGGTCGCTGTTTTGCGGAACGGTAAAGGTGGCAGTTGCCTGATTGGCATCTGCAGTCAGGAATACCGGTGCCTTGCCGGTATACGCAGGCGGCGTCACCCATGCATCGATACGTGGCGGAATGGCTTCCGCGCTCGCCCGCGACTTGAAGCCATCACTCAGGCTTCCGCCCAACGGACCGAAGGAGAAAGCAAAGGCAATAGCCAGCACAAGAACGGCCAAGGCGCGCAGGCCCCACGGATCACGATCGGAGACACGCGCCGAAGGCAGGTCGGCACCCAGCCGCCCGAGCTTTGCTGCCATTCGCTTCTGGTGCTCTTGCCACAGTGCCTGGGCAAAACCCGTCGCGTTTCCGCTCGGGCGGTCGGTCTGGACCAGAACCGGACTGTGCAGCAGCTTGTTTGCGCTCTCAATGCGCCGGTCGACCTCGGCAGCTGAAGGCAGTCGGAAACGACGCCACGGGTAGAGCGCTATCAAAGCGAGGACGCCGAAGACTGCCAACACGATAAAGCGCGGCAGATCGGGTAGCCGTCCGAACAGGCCGAACCACGACACGCTCGCAAAAAGGCTGACGAGAATGACAAGCGGCAGGACGAGCGGCCATCCGCGCTCGACGATCATGGCAAGCCGCGTGGCGGCGCGGCTTAGCGCCAACCCCGTCGGCATTTGTCGTTGTGTGCTTGCGGCAGGTCGCTCTGTCATCGGCCTTTCCGGGCCCGGCCGCTATGGCTTGGCCTCACTTCCCAAACAATAGCAGCAAACACGGCAAAGGCGAGGCAGCTTCCCGAAAACGTGAACGCCCGCTCAAAGCCATTCAGGAATGGAATCGAGCCCGATCAAGTCCTCATAGGTCTGGCGCTTCCTGACCACCGCGAACCGATCGCCGTCAACCAATACTTCAGGCACCAGGAGGCGCGTGTTGTAGGTGCCGGCCTGCACAGCGCCATAGGCTCCGGCAGTGCCGACCGCGATCAGGTCACCGGCCTTGAATTGCGGGAGATCACGGTCAAGCCCGAGGAAATCTCCGGTCTCACAGACCTGCCCCACCACATCGACCTTCATTCGCGGCGCGTTGACCGCCGGCTGCACCACCGGACGGATATCGTGGAAGGCATCGTAAAGCGTCGGCCGGATCAGGTCGTTCATCGCAGCATCAACGATGAGGAAGTTCTTGGCATCGCCTTCCTTCACGAAGATCACCTGCGAAACCAGGATGCCGGCATTGCCGACGATCAGCCGGCCGGGCTCGAACATCACCTTGATGCCGAGCGCCGTAACATGCTTGCGCACGATCGCCGCATAGGCGTCGGGCAAAGGCGGTGGATCGTTGTCGAAACGGTACGGAATGCCGAGGCCTCCGCCAAGATCGACATGGCTGATGTCGTGCCCGTCGGCGCGTAATGTGCCGATCAGTTCGACCAGCAGCCCGAATGCGTCGTCGAACGGCTGCAGTTCGGTAATCTGGCTGCCGATATGCGTATCGATGCCCTTGACCTTCAGTCCCGGCAATTGGGCTGCGCGCGCATAAACTTCACGCGCCCGCTGCCACAGAATGCCGAACTTGTTCTCGGCCTTGCCGGTGGAAATCTTCCTGTGCGTCTTGGCATCCACATCCGGATTGATGCGGAGTGAAACCGGCGCAGTCTTGCCGAGCGCCGTTGCCCGCGCCGAAAGCAGCTCGAGTTCCGGCTCCGATTCGACATTGAAGCAAAGGATGCCGGCGTGAAGCGCAAAATCCATCTCCTGCGCCGTCTTGCCGACGCCTGAGAACAGTATCTTGCCCGCCGGAATACCCGCCGCCAATGCCCGGCGTAACTCGCCCTCGGATACCACATCGGCACCGGCGCCGAGCTTGGCCAGCGTCTTCAGCACCGCCTGGTTGGAGTTCGCCTTCATGGCGTAGCAAACGAGTGCATCAAGCCCGGCAAACGCTTGCGAAAACACCCTGAAATGGCGCGTCAGCGTGGCGGTGGAATAGCAATAGAAGGGCGTGCCGACCTGCGCGGCGATCTCGGGGATGGCCACGTCCTCGGCATGGAGCACGCCGTCGCGATAATCGAAATGGTTCAAGAGGATGTATCCGGAAAGATCAAATCAGCGGGTCGAGGATGAAGGGCTTGTCCGGATCCGGTTTGACCGGTTCGGGCGGCAAAGGCTCCTTGGCCTTTTGCGCATCTTTTTGCGCCTGCACGGCCGCCTCATAGGGTGTATCGAGGCCTGACTTGCGCCCGCACGCGGCAACCGTGGCCATCGCCGTCAGAAGCGTAAGCGTAACCAGAATCCTGCCCGCGGTCATAGGTTCACCCGTCTGTGCATTTCGTCCGACGCTTTTAGCAAATTTTACGCGCATTGCACCCCGACATCATGCCTTGACAAGCCGCTTTTTCCAGTACCGCACCTGCCGGCGCACCTGTGCAGGCGCCGTGCCCCCGAAACTCTCCCGGCTTTTGACCGAATTCTGCACTGACAGCACCGAGAAAATGTCGCCGGTAATGCCCGAATGGATCGTCTGCAACTCTTCGAGCGAGAGCTT
>MKRZ01000050.1:0-15360 GCA_001897075.1 Mesorhizobium sp. 61-13
GAGGGCGCCCCATCCACCAGCAGCTGATGATTTCTTGCCGATGAAAACTGTGGCCATGTCCTAGTCTCTTCGTCGCAATACGGACCGGGTTCGCCCACTAATGCGAGGGCAACTTCATCCAAAAACGCAGGGGCAATGGTCTCGGTAAATGGGCCCACTTCCGGCGGGTCGGAGCCCTACGGCAGGAGGCATACGTTCCAAGAAAATAGATAGTACGAGGCGCCACTCTCGTAAATATGAGTTATTTTTCAAGTATTTGCGCATTTTTGATCAATTTGAACCGAGATATCGAAATATATAATATGAAAGGAATTTCATATCATTCCTCAGCTCACCTGTTCTGCCTGCCTACGATCGCCATGACGGCATGTGCCTCTGCCGATGCCAAGGGCGCAGACCTCTGCCCAATATCCGGGTGCTATACTTCGAGCGTGAAGCACGTTATATTTCTTGGCATCTAACGGATTAGCCCTACATCGCGAACCGTCAGCCTACGAAGGCCGAGTGCGCACTTTGCAGGCACAAAGTGCGTGATACGGATGACAAGTTCTTTGGGAAGAGGAAGGCAAGTTCGGGAGGAGCCGAATGAGCGCATCCACATTCGCTCAGCACGCAGACAAGATACAAACGGCAATCGAATCCAATGCCGCAGCGAAGTCCGCGCTCGTCGCCTCATGGCGACGATCCGCAACACTTCATCATCTTGACCCCACCACCCGGCAAGCACCCCGACGACTGTCAGAGGCGGAACTTGCACAAGCACGCGAACGGATCGGTTTGCTCCTGCATGCTGCGCAGAACTCGCTCGACCGCCTTTATCTGGCGGTAGGCGGCGTTGGTTGTTGCGTGTTGCTGGCCGACCGTGACGGTGTTCCCGTCGAGCGCAGAGGGTCTGTCGTCGATGACGATACGTTCGAAGACTGGGGCCTTTGGACGGGCACCATCTGGAGCGAAGACAGCGAAGGCACCAATGGAATCGGCACTTGCCTGACCGAGCAACGGGCTCTCACGATCCATCGCGATCAGCACTTCTTTTCGCGCAACACGCTTTTGTCATGCACGACTGCGCCGATTTACGATCATGAGGGCAATCTTGCAGCAGCACTTGATGTGTCATCGTGCCGGGCAGACCTCACGGAAGGATTTGTCCAACTGATTGCCATGGCGGTGGGCGATGCTGCCCGCAGCATCGAGGCTGAGAATTTCCGCTCTGCCTTTGCCGGTGCGCGGATCATGCTGGCGCCGGGAACGGACAAAAGCGCCAGCGCGATGATAGCTGTGGATGCCGACGATCTCGTAGTCGGCGCTACGCGGTCGGCGCGGCTGGCCCTTAACCTCACGCCCGAGGCCCTATCGAAGCCCCTGCCCGCACGAGATTTGCTTGGCATGAGCGAATGCGAAGGGCTGACCGACGCCGAGCGCGGCGTTCTGCAAAGAGCGCTGGCAAGAGCGGGCGGCAATGTTTCGGCTGCTGCCGCCAGTCTCGGCATTTCGCGAGCAACATTGCACCGCAAACTCATTCGGTTTGGCATTCGCCGCGCCCACTAGAGATCGACGGACAACTCGATAGTCCCGACTGTCGCAACATTGCGACAGTCCGAACGGACAGCCTTGCATCCTTGGGCTGACAGGCAAACGGAATTCAACAACGCTCCATTTCGGAAGCGCCGCGAGGTGCGGCGCGCTTCATGGGAGGAGCCCACATGAACAAGGTTGAATTTTCCCGCACGGCCAAGGTTCCCTTTGCCAAGCGCTACGACAATTTTATCGGTGGCAAATGGGTCGCTCCGAAATCCGGCCAGTATTTCGAGAACATCTCGCCGGTGACCGGACGCCCGCTGGGCGAAATCGCCCGCTCCAATGCAGCGGACGTCGAGGCGGCACTGGACGCCGCACACAAGGCCAAGGATGCCTGGGGCAAGACCAGCGCCGCGCAGCGGTCCCTGCTGTTGAATCGCATTGCCGACCGCATGGAAGAAAACCTCGACCTCCTTGCCTTGGCCGAGACTTGGGACAACGGCAAGCCTATCCGCGAAACCACCGCAGCCGACGTACCGCTGGCCATCGACCACTTCCGTTATTTCGCCGGCGTGCTACGTGGCCAGGAAGGCGCCATTTCGGAGATCGACCACGACACGATAGCCTACCATTTCCACGAGCCGCTGGGCGTCGTCGGCCAGATCATTCCGTGGAACTTCCCGCTCCTGATGGCGTGCTGGAAACTCGCGCCCGCTCTCGCGGCCGGCAACTGCGTCGTGATGAAACCCGCTGAGCAGACACCGGCTTCCATCATGCTGTGGGCCGACCTGATCGGCGACCTGCTTCCCGATGGCGTGTTGAACATCGTCAACGGTTTCGGCCTGGAAGCCGGCAAGCCGCTTGCATCGTCCAACCGCATCGCCAAGATCGCCTTCACCGGTGAAACGACGACGGGGCGGCTGATCATGCAGTATGCTTCGCAGAACCTTATCCCGGTGACGCTGGAACTTGGCGGCAAGAGCCCCAACATCTTCTTCCAGGACGTGACGTCCGAGGACGACGACTTCTTCGACAAGGCAGTGGAAGGTTTCGTCATGTTCGCGTTGAACCAGGGCGAAGTCTGCACATGCCCGAGCCGCGCGCTGGTGCACGAGAAGATCTACGACAAGTTCATGGAGCGTGCCGTCAAGCGCACACAGGCGATCATCCAGGGCGATCCGCTCGATCCGGCCACGATGATCGGCGCGCAGGCTTCCAGTGAACAGCTCGAGAAAATCCTGTCCTACATCGACATAGGCAAACAGGAAGGCGCGAAGGTTCTGACCGGCGGCGAACAGAACCACCTGCCCGGCGATCTGGCCGGCGGCTACTACGTCAAGCCGACGATCTTCCAGGGCAACAACAAGATGCGCATCTTCCAGGAAGAAATCTTCGGACCGGTCGTGTCCGTGACAACCTTCAAGGACGACGCCGACGCGCTCTCGATCGCCAACGACACGCTCTATGGTTTGGGTGCCGGCATATGGAGCCGTGACGCCAACCGGCTGTATCGCTTCGGCCGCGCCATCCAGGCGGGCCGTGTGTGGACAAACTGCTATCACGCCTATCCGGCGCACGCTGCGTTCGGCGGTTACAAGCAGTCAGGCATTGGTCGCGAGAACCACAAGATGATGCTCGACCACTACCAGCAGACCAAGAACATGCTGGTAAGCTACAGCCCGAAGAAGCTCGGCTTCTTCTAAGGAAAATACCCCTGCGACCCTCTTTGCCCATCAAGTGGGTCGCAGGGCATTTCCCAACCGAATTGAGCGCGTATAGTCATCCATCGGCTTCGAAACCAGCCGAACTCGAAAGCCTGAGGAACCTGCCCGCCACTTGCCAGCTACGTGCGGTGCGGACCTCTTGGAGACATCTCATGTCCGATCGTCTTGTCCTCGACAAAGTCACAGCCACGCCCGAAGCGATGCAGTTCCTGAACGAGATCATCGCCGACCACGGCCCCGTGCTGTTCCACCAATCGGGCGGCTGTTGCGACGGTTCCTCCCCCATGTGCTATCCGCGCAGCGACTACATTGTAGGCGAGCGGGATGTGCTGCTTGGCAACATCGGCGACACCCCGGTCTACATCAGTGAATCGCAATACGAGGCCTGGAAGCACACGGACCTCATCCTCGATGTCGTGCCCGGACGAGGTGGCATGTTCTCGCTGGATAACGGCCGCGAAAAGCGCTTCCTGACGCGCTCGGTGATTTGCGCCATACCCGGAAACTAACTCCCCATTTGTCTGCGGTGCATTGTAGCACCCTCACCCTGCAGATTGCTTCTTGTCTGCCTAGCGGAGCTGTGTTTCACTCCCATCGTTATATTTATAAAAATATATTGATGGAGGAAGCACGTCTTATGTCCAAACCAGCCGTACTGACCAAAATGTGCGAATTGCACGTTATTGATATGCCGCAGGACGAAAAGCTTGCAGAGCGTTTTCAAACATCGTTCCCCACTGCTGGATATGACGAGTCAGCAGGGCAATGGCGCATGGTGTGGAAAAAGGGAACCTACGCGGAATCGAATGCCCGCCTTGAAGCCTTTTTCGCCGAGAATGGAGTTGCCGTTACGCACATCGATAAATGCTAGAGCGCACAGGTCTAGCCAGCATCGCGGATGGCAGGCGGGCAGCCGCGCGCCGTGAGTGGGCCGTGCTCGCTGCGCTGTTGGCGCTTCTCGTCGCGTTGGCGGTATTGTCGATCGGCCTGGGACGGGTTTCGATAGCACCGGATCGGGTCATCGCCATCCTTTTATCGAAGATTGCCCCGGTAACGCAGGACTGGAGCAACGCTGACGAGTTGATCGTCATGAACGTTCGCTTGCCACGCATCTGCGCGGCGATGCTGGTTGGGGCTGCACTGGCCGCCGCGGGCGCCGGCTACCAGAACCTGTTTCGCAATCCCATCGTTTCGCCCGACATTCTTGGAGTGTCGGCGGGAGCGGGTTTCGGTGCATCGCTGGCCGTCATGCTCAATATCGGCGCCTTTGGAATTCAGGCCTCGGCGTTCGTTGCCGGCCTGATTGCAGTGACCCTTTGTTTCGCCATCGGCCAGGCCATCAACCGGCATTCGCTGATCGTGCTCGTGCTGGTCGGCGTCGTCATCGCAGCGTTTTTCCAAGCCATGATTTCAGTGCTGAAGATCGTCGCCGATCCGGTTGATGTGCTGCCGGTCATCACCTTCTGGCTATTGGGTGGTCTCAACAAGATAACGCCTTCGGACCTGCCCGTTTCGGCGGCGATGATCGGTGCAAGCCTGGTGCTGCTGTACGCGCTGCGCTGGCAGGTGAACGTCATGAGCGTGGGCGAGGAAGAGGCCCGCAATCTCGGCGTGAACGTCGGCCTGACGCGCATCATGCTGGTTCTAACGGCTACCTTGATGACGGCCGCCGCAGTCAGCATTTCCGGCATTGTCGGCTGGGTCGGACTGGTCGTGCCTCATATGGCGCGCATGCTTGTGGGTCCGAGTTTTGACCGCATGCTGCCGGTCGCCATCGTATCAGGCGCGCTTTTCGTCCTGCTGGTCGACAATTTCGCGCGCGCCGCAAGTTCGATGGAACTACCTCTCGGCATTGTGACCAGCGTCATCGGCGCACCGCTTTTCATCGTCCTTCTGCTCCGTACGAAGGTATCGTGGTCGTGACGCTGAAGGTTGAAAACCTCGCTTTCAGTTTTCCCCATGGCGAACGCAGCCTCGTCGACATCAGCTTTGAACTTAAACCCAAGGACATCGTCTGCGTTCTTGGCCCCAACGGCGCGGGCAAGACGACGCTGATAAGATGCCTCATGGGCGCACTGCCCATAGCGGGCGGTGCGGTGACCATTGACGGTCTTCCCGCACGCAACTTCACCACGCGGCAATTTGCATCGAAGATTGCCCACGTTCCGCAAAGCACCAATTCGGTCTTCGGGCATCTGGTCAGGGACATCGTCCTGATGGGGCGGTCCGCGCATCTGGGCATGATCGAAGTTCCAGGTATCCGCGATCGCGAAATCACCGAACGCGCACTCGACCTGGTCGGCATTGCACATCTGGCCGACCGTCAATTTTCGACGGTCAGCGGCGGTGAACGCCAGCTTTGCCTGCTGGCGCGCGCATTGGCGCAGGAAGCCCGCATCCTGATCATGGACGAACCGGCGGCGAGCCTCGATTTCGGCAACCAGATCAGGATTCTCGATATCGTCGCCTCATTGGCGAGAGATGGCTACGCGGTGCTGATGACCACGCACCATCCCGACCATGCCCTGCTCATCGGCACGCAAATCCTGACTTTGCGCGAAGGCCGCATCTTCGGCGTTGGAACGCCGCATTCGCTTCTGTCGTCGCGCTTCCTGTCCGACCTTTACGGCGTGCAGGTGCGCATCCTCGAAGAAAGTGACGGTACGCGGGCTTGCGTGCCGATCCTGTCGCAACACCAATCGGAGAATTTGGAAAATGCGTAAACTTGTTATAGGCCTACTGGCCGCAGTGAGAACTGTGCTGCTCGCCGGCAGTGCTTTTGCCCGCGATATCAACGACATGACCGGGCGTACCGTAACCGTGCCGGACAAGATCGAACGTGTCATCACGATCGGCTCGGTACCGGTGATCAACAGCTTCGTCTTTGCTGTCGGCAAGGCGGACACTTTGGCAGAGGGCCTGCCCACCCGGTTCAATCCCAAGCGCTGGGCATGGCAGTTCGAATTTGCTCCTCAGCTCAAGACCGGGCCTGAGCTGCAGGACTCCAACTACGCGCCGGACGTGGAAAAGATCCTTGCCGCCCAGCCCGATGTCGCATTGAGCTTCGAGAAATCGACCGCCGATATCCTCGGGTCCAGCGGCGTGCCCACGGTCCTGCTGCGCATCCAGACACCGGATGACGTGAAGGCTGGCGTCAAACTGGTAGGCGACCTGCTTGGCAACGCCGAGATCGGCGAACAATACGCTCAGTATTTCGACGCGACGCTGGCCCGTATCGCCGCGAAGATCGACACGCTGCCGGAGGATAAGAGGCCGACGGCGCTTTACATCAACCCGGGCAACATGACCCAGCCGCACATCGTCGCCGAGTGGTGGCTGAAAGCCGGCGGCGCGCGTAGCGTGACCGATGACGGCCGTTCAGAAGAAGTGCTGACCCTGACGACGGAGGCGGTAATCGGCGCCAATCCGGACTACATCGTGTTGTCCGATCCTTCCCATATCGAAGCCCTCAAGACCAACGAGACCTTGTCGCAACTGGATGCAGTCAAGAACGACAAGATCCTGGTTACGCCGATGGGTGCGCATACCTGGGGCAATCGCACCGTCGAACAGATTCTGACCGTTCTCTGGGCGGCAAGCGAGTTCCATCCCGACCTGTTCCCGCATGCCGAACTGGTCGCGGAAGTGAAGAGCTTCTACGGCAACTTCTTCAAGAAGGACCTGAGCGACGAACAGGTCGAAGCGATCCTTGCCGGCGGGCGCAGCTAGGAAGCGAAGGATCGTACGATGCACCATGCCAATTATCCGCATCAGTTCGACAAGGAGCAGCCCAGCCACGCCTTCAGCATTCCACGCGAAGGCGAACTGGCCAAGCTGTTCCAGCAGGCATTTCCCGAGGGCTATTTTGACGAGACCCATAAGGAATGGCGGATCGATTGGGATCACACACAGTTTCCAGATCAGGGACAGCGGATCGAAGCATTCGCGACCGCCCATGATCTGGAGGTGCTGCATCGGTATTGAGCCGTGGTCCGATTGCCGAAGATTTTTAGGTGACCGCCATGGCGGGAGATGACAAACGCTTCCGGATCGGGCTTTCTGGGTGCAGCGGCGCCTTGGAATCGGTTTCCACTTCGGAGTTGCTTGATCTTGCAAGCTTTGTGGAAGCCCTTGGCTACGATGCACTGTGGCTGAACGAAGAACATTTCCAGGGCGGCGCTGGTGGCGGTGCCGACGGCCGCCGTTGCCTGTCGCCGCACATCCTGGCATCCGCGATGCTTGCCAGAACGAGCCGGCTGCGGATCGGCTTTTCTGTATTGCTACTGGCAATGCACCATCCGCTCCGCCTCGCTGAAGACCTTGCGAGCCTCGATGTCCTGTCGGATGGGCGGATAGACTTTGGCGTCTCGCGTGGGGCCAATCCTCGTTATCTTTCCGCCTTCGGCATTTCAGAAGAACTGACCTCACACGAAAGCTTTGTGGCCAGCCTGAAACGGATGAAGGATGCATGGTCCGAAAACGCCATTGAAATCGGTACCGACCGGATCTCGTTCCAGCCGAAACCGATCCAGCGCCCGCACCCGCCGGTCTACGTTGGCACATACACGCCCGAAACTGCTGTCTGGGCAGCAGGGCAAGGGCACCGCATCATTTGCCACGGCGTCAACAACCTCGCCTCCATCGCACCGGTAATGCAGAGCTACGTGGCCGCCGGCGGCGACGCTTCTCAAGTTCCGTTTGGCCGGTTTGTCTATGTCAGCGACAGCGACGAAAGCGCCAAGGCGGAACTGTGGGAAACAGTCCTCAAGCTGACCACTCGGCTGAAAAGCATTGGCCTTGCCAAGCGCAACAATGTCGTGGCGGAAGAAGATCTTGAGCCCGAAAACTTCTATGCGAACATGGTCATAGCCGGCGGGCCAGACACATGCGCGCGGCGGATCGTGGACCTGCGAGAGCAGTTTGGCGTCGGTTACCTGAATGCCTTGGCCGCATTCTTTGGCTATCTGCCGCTAGAGCTTCTCAAGAAGTCCCTGACCCTGCTTGCAAGGGAAGTACGCCCGCAGTTGGGATAGGGAGAAGCACAGTTGCCCGCCCCCGCCGCAATACGCAGAGCGCCTTGGCGTTACCGCCTGCTGAAGAGCAGGGTTGCCAAAAGCCCAAGAACAACAAATCCGACAGCCGCCGTTGCGGCAGGATGCTCCCGCGCTGTCCCCTCTATGGCCCGCGCCCGCCTTTGCAGGTCGGGCAGCCGGTCGCTCACAGTTTCGGCGATGTCGGAATAGTAGTCCGATACCGCGTCGAGGCCATCGGCATAGAGCGCGCCACCTCGCCTGGACATCTGCCTTTTCAGTGCCGCCAGCTCTTTCGACAGGCTCGCAACCTGCTTCTCGAGATCGATATCGCGGATTGATGAAAATGCCATGCGATTCGTCCTTCCTTATCAACTGACAAGGAAGTCCAACGAGGCTGGCAATCTTTCGTTCCCTGAAGTGTTCTTCGGACCAAACGACGACGGTTGATCGCGAAGCCTACCGGACCTGATCCAGCAGGCGCTTACATTCCAAAAGATCGAACAATGCCTCCTGCAACAAGGCGCGGTTGTCCCGCGAGAGCTTGCCGCCGTCCGGCTGCACCGGCCCCTCATCGTCTGCCTTACCCATTCCGAAGAAGCGGCGGCTCGGCTTCACCTTGGGCTGGCCAACCAGCATCTCATCGTCATGGGCGCGCGGTTGGGCGGCCGGCGTCAAGGCTACGGCTTCCGCCTGCTTGCGTTGGGAAATAGCCTCAACAGCTGCCATGTCGCCATTGCCGATGGCTACGAGGAAATGGTTGCCGTTCTCGCGCAACAGCTTTTGGACGCCTTTGATCGTGTAGCCCTGATCGTAGAGCATATGGCGAATGCCCTTGATTAGGTCCACGTCCTGCGGCCGGTAGTAGCGCCTGCCGCCACCACGCTTCATCGGCTTGATCTGGTTGAAACGCGTTTCCCAGAAGCGCAGCACGTGCTGCGGCAAATCCAGATCCTCAGCCACCTCGCTGATGGTGCGGAAGGCATCAGGGCTCTTGTCCATGGCCAGTCCTCGCTTGACGCGTTCGGCGGCGACGGCGCCCGATCTTTTGGAAATCACGCAAAAGCGAATCGAAAGACAGGTGCGGCGCCCCGCGAACCTAGTCTCATTTCAATCCTTTGCAGAGCAATATTCAAGCCCGCCGTGAATGCCGGCAGACCTTTTCAACCGCCGCTTCATCCAAAGCGGCACGCCGGGCTTATTTGCCGCCCTTGCTCTTGCTGTTCTGATGAGAACGCAAAATGCGGCTCTTGAGCACGTTGGAAGCCTTGAACGTCATCACCCGCCGCGGCAGGATCGGAACTTCTTCACCGGTTTTCGGATTGCGGCCAATGCGTTCATTCTTCGAACGCACGTGAAAAGTGGCGAAAGACGACAATTTTACCGTCTCCCCGCGCACTATGGCTTCGCAAATCTCGTCCAGGACAGCTTCCACGAGTTCGGCCGACTCGGTTCTCGAAAGGCCAACCTTGCGGTAAACAGCCTCGGCAAGGTCAGCACGTGTAAGTGTCTTTCCCCCCATCCGACCGTCCCATCAGCTCAAAACATCATTCAATAAAGCGACGGCGGAGCCTAAGTAATTGATCCGTAAAGGTCAAGGACCGACTGCGACGCTTGGAATTTACCAGCGCACGAGGACCGCGCCCCAGGTAAATCCGCCCCCCATGGCTTCCAATAGCACAAGGTCGCCGCGCTTGATACGACCGTCTGCGACAGCTGCCGACAACGCAAGCGGCACCGACGCAGCAGAGGTATTACCGTGGAGATTGACCGTCACAACAACCTTTTCGTCGGCAATCCCAAGCTTCTTGGCCGAAGCGTCAATAATTCGTTTATTCGCCTGATGCGGCACGAACCAGTCGATATCCTGGGCCGTAACGCCGGCTTGCGAAAACACCGCCTCGATCACGTCCGTAATCATGCCGACCGCGTGCTTGAAGACCTCGCGGCCCTCCATCCTGAGATGCCCGATGGTCCCAGTGGTGGAAGGGCCGCCATCGACAAAGAGCTTATCCTTGTGTTCGCCGTCGGAGCGCAGGCTTGCCGCTATCACTCCGCGATCCGTGATTGAACCCGCCCCTTCGGCGGCTTCCAGGACAATGGCACCCGCCCCGTCACCGAAAAGCACGCAGGTCGAGCGGTCGCTCCAGTCAAGAATGCGTGAAAATGTCTCCGAGCCGATGACCAGCACCCGCTTGGCAAGGCCGCCACGAATGTAGAGATCTGCTGTCGTCACGGCATATACGAAGCCGGAGCAGACGGCCTGCATATCGAAGGCAAAGCCATGCCGCATGCCAAGACGGTTCTGAATCTCAACCGACGTTGCTGGAAAGGTGTTGTTGGGCGTCGATGTCGCCAGAACGATCAGGTCGATATCGGCAGGTGTCAGGCCGGCATTGGCAAGCGCGGCGCGCGCTGCAGCCTCACCCAGCGAAGCAGTCGTTTCGTCATCTGCCGCAATATGGCGCTGGCGGATGCCGGTGCGCTGAGCAATCCATTCATCGGACGTCTCGACCATGCCTTCAAAATCGGCGTTCTTCATGATGCGGCGGGGCAACGAAGCGCCTATGCCGCGCACGACTGACCTGATCAAAGCGTACCTATCCTTCTTCGCCGGTTTCGACGACCGATCTTCTTGTTGCCGGCTTATGCGGGTTGCGCGCATGGAACAGGTCGAGATCGGCCTCGATCCGGTCCAGAAGCCGGTTGCGGACCATGTCATAACCAAGCTCGACCGCCGCTGCAAACCCAGACGAGTCGGCGCCACCGTGACTTTTCACCACAATGCCGTTGAGTCCGAGAAAGACGCCGCCATTGGAACGGCTTACGTCCATCTTCTCGCGCAGCAGGTCGAAGGCACCCTTGGCAAAGAAATACCCAAGGCGGGCCATCAGCGCCCGGCTCATCGCGGCTCGAAGGTAGCCGCCGATCTGGCGAGCAGTTCCTTCCGCCGTCTTGAGCGCGATATTGCCGGAGAAACCTTCCGTCACCACGACATCGACGGTACCCTTGCCGATGTCGTCGCCCTCGACAAAGCCTCGATAGTCCATGGAAGCCATATCGGCCTCGCGCAGCATGCGCCCCGCCTCCTTGACCTCTTCCTGGCCCTTGATTTCCTCGACGCCGACATTGAGCAGGCCGACCGTGGGCCGGGTGATGCCAAAGATGGAACGCGCCATGCCTGTGCCCAGAATGGCAAAATCGATCAGTTGATGCGCATCCGCCCCAATGGTTGCGCCGACGTCGAGCACCACGCTCTCGCCGCGTAGATTAGGCCAGATGGCCGCGATTGCGGGCCGATCAATTGTTGCCATGGTGCGCAGGCAAAATTTCGCCATCGCCATCAGCGCGCCGGTATTGCCCGCCGAAATGCAGGCATCCGCCGACCCGGTCTTGACCGCCTCGATGGCCTTCCACATCGACGACTTCCAGCGGCCATGCCTCAAGGCCTGGCTCGGCTTGTCGTCCATCTTGACCGCGACTTCGCAGTGCACGAATTCGCTGACGGCAGCGAGCTTGGGAAACTTGTCCAGTTCGGGACGTACGATGGCCTCGTCGCCATAGATGATGAAGCGGATATCCGTCCGCCGCGTCGCGACCGTCATGAGTGCGGGGATAACCACGCTAACACCGTGGTCGCCGCCCATGGCATCGATAGAAATTGTGATCACGCGGTGACTAGCTCACGATTCATCTTGGCCGCACTGAATTTCGGCGAAAATAGCGTTTTTGGCCCGGCGCACAACCGACATTCGTCCAAAGGGATTGTTTCAGCTTTTTCCAAGGGCCTCACGCAGCTTTTTCTGGAATTCGGTTTCTTCGGCCGCAGCATCATCCGATGTATCGAGCGAAACGCCGGGTTTGCGCGGATAAGGATCGATAGCGAGTCCAAAGAACTGCTCCGCGAGTTCGCCGGCGTCGATGGTATCACCTGAAAACAGCTCGGGGCTGTCCGCGCCATCGGCGTCGATAACGATTTCTCCGCCGGCATCGAATCCGAGCCGGCCAAGCTTCGAATCAACCGGGAGGAACAACCCCTCGACGTCCTCTTCTATGTGCGCCTCGATCGGGTCCAGCGATACCACGCATTCCTGCGTGATATTTGCCTCAACCGTGCCCGTTACCTTGACACCATGGCGCTTCCACGCGGTCACCAGCAAATCCGTCTTGTAGGCCTCGACGGAACTCAAGCCATGCGCCTTGGCGAGCGCGTCGCGCTGAGCTTGATCCGCCTCGAACACCACCGGCAACCCGTCTTTTGGCAAACGGGCGACGTGCACTTCGAATGAAACCGGGCTTTTTGCATCTTCATGCTTCATGGCAACGTTCTTTCAGGCAGCTACCGGAAAAGTCATCTCGCCATTGCAAATGGAATCGGACGATTGCGCGGCAAGATGGCCAACCGCACTCATTATATAGGCGGCCAAATGCGCCGCTTCCGGCCACTCTTGCGCGTCCGGTGTGATGTTACGCTGGAGCGCGGCGATCAACGCGGGTTCGTCAGCGCGCTCAAGAGCGTCGGCATAGGCGGCTGTGCGGCCATAGTACATCTTGGCCAGCTTTTTCATGCGCTTGGGCACACCAACGTCGCTGATTCCCAATTCCCGCAGGGAATGATCAACATCGAGGAAGAATTCGTCGATCAGCACCTGGGCGATAGAGGCCGAAACGCCCTGCTCGCCATGCACCCGATGTTGAAACATGAACATGTGGAGCGAAAGCATCTCGAACCGGCCCAGCGGCGTATCCGGCACATTCCAGTGCGAATAGAACAGCGGCTGCCGCGCGGCTGCCACGATTTGACCGTAGAGCGCCTCGGTGATTGCGCGGTTGGCTTGGCGTTCGCGGCCGAACAGGCGCTGGAACATCGGAGGCGGTCTCCCGAGACCTTGTTTGTTAGGACGCCGTGTTGCATCGGCGGCAAAGCTGGTTTACCGCTTTTGCCACTCCGCGCAAGCGGCGTGCAAGGCTGATTGGATGGAGTTGTCGTTGCGCGTGCAGAAATTCAAGTCGACGTTTTCGTTGCGCCCCGCCCAGTTGGCCTCGCTATTGCTGGCGGCCACAGCTTTGTCCGCATGCAACACCTCCAAGATGGTCGGCGACCTGAATCCGCGAGACACCCTGCATCAGGGCTATGTCGTCGACCAGCAGTCGCTTGATCTGGTGCCGGTCGGGTCGAGCCGCGAACAGGTGCTGTTGGCGCTTGGCACGCCTTCGACAACGGCGACCTTCGACAACGAAGTATTCTACTACATTTCCCAAACCCGCGAGCGCGCCGTGGCCTTCGCCAAGCCGAAGCTGGTCGACCAGCGCGTTCTCGCCGTCTATTTCGGCCAGGATGGCCGCGTCAGCAACATTGCCAATTACGGCCTTAAGGACGGAAAAGTCTTCGACTTCATTTCCCGCACTACGCCGACAGGCGGCAAGGATCAGAACTTCCTCGCGCAGATCATCAGCGGCGCCGGCAAGATGTCCCCCGGTTCGGTGGGCAACCTCCTCGGCGGCTAGCCCCGATCAAAAGTGTCAGTTTCAAAAAGGCTCGCCGCACTGGCGAGCCTTTCGTCATTTGACGGCTGGACAGATATTTCCGCTAAGTCACGAAAAACACCGCAAATTTAGGTTTGCTTAAGCTCTCGATAACCGCGCGGTAACGATGTGCCTGTAGAACCGGTTGCGAGGCGGTCATCCGCCCGGAGCTCCGGATCAGGTCTCGCGTACCGGAGCCCGTAAGATTAGTACGTTTCGCAAGTGCTTTGTAGCGAAACCCGTGCGTATCTGGCAGGACCGCGTTCCCAAAAGGAGCGCGGTTTTTGCGTTGTGGAGCCTCGATCAGGACGAGAGACGTGACAGACGTTGGAAATTTGCCTTAACCTTGCGGCTTGCCGGGCGAATGGCTGCCTCCGTAGCGCGTTGGAATGCCATTTGAGTAACTGTCGACGGTGACCGGCCCGCAAGAACCTGGGGCCAGAAGGTGAGCGTCGAGCCGACCAAGGAAAGCTGTGCCGCCAGCATGCCTTCGAAAGCTGCGGTCATCTTTTCGGAAGCGGCGCGCATTGTTTCGCCGCTCCACCCAGTGTCCCTTTGCGCTTCGGCCGCCATGATCGGCAACCGTAGAGCGACCACCCACGGTGCCAGCATGAAATTCTGCGCACCGGCAGGGAGTCCGGAGCCGACGATTGCCTTAAGCATTGGGTATCCCTCGCTTGATCAAGCGGCAGACAACGTTGCGGCCAGCCATTCGTTCCAGCCGGCCGCAACAAGAAGATGACATCACGCCTTGTGCAGGTCTTTTGCTGCCAGATTGAGCGCCTTGCCAATACGCTCGCAAGCCATGTCGATGGTGGAGCGCGTCCAGATCAGCGGCGGGGACAGGATCATGGTGTCGCCTGTGGCACGCAACATCATGCCGTTGGCGATGGCGTGATCGCGAACGACAACGGCAGCACTGCCTGCAGGCGCAAAGCGCTCCTTGGTCGCCTTGTCCTTGACGATCTCGATCGCGCCCATGAGGCCGAAAGAACGGACTTCTCCCACCAGCGCATGCCCGGCAATGCGCTCTTGCAGCGCCTTCGCGAAATAAGGGCCGGTGTCGGTCTTTACACGCTCGACCAATCCTTCCTTCTCGATGATATCGAGATTGGCCAAGGCCACGGCACAAGCAACCGGATGTCCCGCATAGGTGTAGCCATGGGCGAACTCACCGCCCTTTTCGACCAGCGTCGCTGCGATGCGATCACCGACCAACAGCGCCGACAGCGGCTGGTAGCCGGATGTCAGCGCCTTGGCGGTGGTGATGGTGTCGGGCTCGATACCGAATGACTGGGCCGCGAACCATTCTCCGGTACGCCCATATCCGGTGATGACCTCGTCCAGCATCAGAAGCACATCATGTTTGCGGCAGATGCGCTGGACTTCCGGCCAGTAGCTCATCGGAGGGATCTTCACGCCCCCTGCCCCCATGATCGGCTCACCGATGAAGGCCGCGACATTCTCGGCCCCGGCCACGAGGATTGCGTCCTCGACCGCCTTGGCTGCGCGCAAGCCGAAATCATGGTCGCTTTCACCCGGCAATGCCAGTTCATAGGCAT
>MKRZ01000050.1:15462-19026 GCA_001897075.1 Mesorhizobium sp. 61-13
AAGCGAGGTGCCGGCAACGGTCGAGCCGTGGTAGGCGTTCTTGCGGGAGATAATGCGGTTCTTCTCAGGCTTGCCTTCAAGCATCCAGTAATAGCGAACAAGCCGCAACGCGGTGTCGTTAGCCTCAGAACCGGATGACCCGAAGAACACCTGGTTGACGTTCTTCGGTGCGATTTCCGCAAGCCTCTTGGCCAACAGCACCGGCGTCGGCGTCGAACATTTGAAGAATGAATTGTAGTAGGGCAGTTCCTTCATCTGCTTGTAGGCGGCTTCGGCAAGCTCCTCACGACCATAGCCGACGTTTACGCACCAAAGGCCCGCCATGCCGTCAAGGATCTCGGCACCTTCGGAATCGTAGATGTAAGGGCCTTCGGCGCGCGTGATGATGCGCGAACCTGCGGCCCTGAGTTCCTTGTGGTCGGTGAATGGATGCAGGTGATGCAGTGCGTCGATCTGCTGAAGCTGCTTCAGCGAATAGTTTTGATAGGTCATTTCGAGGCCTTTCCTCTTCAAATCGTTCCGACAGCCTAGTGCCGGGGCGGATCGTCAGAGGTCGAAAGGCGGCGAATAGCCGATGCGGGCGCACAGGCGCAAAAGCTCGGCATGACGCGTACGCAACGAGGGCGTTGCGGCGATCATAAGCTTTCCGGGCTGGATGCTGACCACACTCATACCGGCCAGTGTAGCCGAGAGGTGCCAATGCATTCAAGCATGGTGAGAGAGCGGCAAAGCCGACCAAAAGCCATGTCGCTTTGTTCGCCCTAGTGGTCGCCGCCTCCGCAATAACCATCCGACAGCCGGTCCATTATGGCCCCAATCGCTTATGCAATGAGGACTGCCATGACTGCCGCGCTACATCCTGCCGAACCGGCAACAGCTAGAAGAGGCGGCCGAGCAGGCAAACGGGCCAGCGGCGCGGGAAGTTTCGAGCAGCAGCCCTTTCGCCAACTCAAAATCCCCTTCCCACCGACAAAACTGATCTCCGATGACGAGTTGGAGTCGATTCACCTCGCGTCCCTTCGCGTGTTGAAGGAAATCGGCGTCGAGGTGCTGCACGACGAAGCGCGTGAAATCATGAAGAAAAACGGCGCGGAGGTGAGTGACGGCTCGCAGCGCGTACGCTTCGACCCCGACATGATACTGCAATTCATCGCGTCGGTACCCTATGAGGTCACGCTGCATGCGCGCAACCCCGAGCACAATGTGCAATTCGGCGGCAACAACCTGATCTTCGCCCAGATGGCGTCGGCGCCTAACTGTTCGGACGTCGATCGCGGGCGTCGCCCGGGCAATCATCAGGATTTCCGCAATCTGGTGAAACTCGGCCAGATGCACAACATCCTGCATGTGACCGGCGGCTATCCGGTGGAGCCGGTCGATATCCATCCATCAATCCGCCACCTCGAGTGCCTACGCGACTTTGCGACACTCACCGACAAGGTGTTCCACTGCTATTCGCTGGGCAAGGAACGCAACGTGGACGGCATGGAAATCGCGCGCATCGCTCGCGGCGTATCCAAGGAGCAGTTCGTCCAGGAGCCGTCCGTGCTCACGATCATCAACACGAACTCGCCCCTCAAGCTCGATATTCCGATGATGGAAGGCATCATCCAGATGTCGTCGCATGGGCAACTTGTCGTCGTCACACCCTTCACTCTGGCGGGTGCGATGGCGCCGGTGACCGTAGCCGGCGCGCTTGTGCAGCAAAATGCCGAGGCTCTTGCGGCAATCGCATTTAGCCAGATGGTGCGAAAGGGAGCGCCGGTCGGTTATGGTGGCTTCACGTCGAATGTCGACATGAAGTCGGGCGCGCCAGCCTTCGGCACACCGGAGTACATGAAGGCGCAGCTTGTGGGTGGGCAACTCGCCCGCCGCTACAACATCCCCTACCGCACCTCGAACGTCTGCGCGGCGAACACCGTCGATGCGCAAGCAGCCTATGAAAGCGTGTTTTCATTGTGGGGCTGCATCCAGAGCGGCGGCAACTTCATCAAGCACGCGGCTGGCTGGCTGGAAGGCGGCCTGAGTTGCTCTTACGAAAAGACCATGCTCGACATCGATCTTTTGCAGATGGTCGCGGAGTTCCTCACCCCGCTCGATTTGTCCGAAGATGCACTTGGCGTCGATGCGATCCGCTCCGTCGGCCCCGGCGGCCACTTCTTTGGCACCCCGCACACGCAGGAGCGCTACAAGACCGCCTTCTACTCTCCGATCATCTCGGATTGGCGCAACTATGAAACATGGGCCGAAGCGGGCCGGCCAACCGCCATCGACCGCGCGAACCGCCTATGGAAGCAGCGCCTCGCCAGCTACGAAGAACCGTACATGGACCCCGCCATTCGCGAAGAACTTGATGCCTTCGTTGCCAAGCGCAAGGCCGAAGGCGGCGCGCCTACAGATTTCTAAACTGGCGGGATGACGGTTTCATCCGCCGGCCCCTCCTTTGACTCAAATTCGAAACACTCGGATCCATCTAAATGAAATCTCACGCAAAAGCGGTTGTCATCGGCGGCGGCGTCGTCGGCTGTTCGGTTCTGTACCATCTGGCCAAAGCCGGCTGGAAAGACATCATGTTGATCGAGCGCTCGGAACTGACCTCCGGCTCGTCGTGGCATGCTGCCGGCGGCTTCCACACGCTGAACGGCGATCCCAACGTGGCCAAGCTGCAAGCCTACACCGTGCAGCTCTACAAGGAGATCGAGGAGCTTTCGGGCCAATCCTGTTCGCTGCATCTTACTGGCGGAGTGATGCTGGCGGATTCGCCGGAGCGCATGGATTTCCTGCGCCTCGCCCACGCCAAGGGCCGCTATCTCGGCATGGATACCGAACTGATCACGCCGTCCGAAGCCAAGGCGATGTTCCCACTGATGGACGAGACGAACTTCGTCGGCGCCATGTGGGACCCGGTGGAAGGCCATCTCGATCCGTCCGGCACCACGATTGCCTACTCCAAGGCCGCCAAGAAGCTCGGCGCAGAGATCGTTCTTCGCAACCGCGTGACGGAGTTGACGCAGGAACCGGACGGCACCTGGAACGTGGTGACCGAACAAGGCACGGTGAAGGCCGAGCATGTGGTGAATTGCGGCGGCCTGTGGGCGCGCGAAGTCGGCCGCATGGTCGGCCTGGAATTGCCGTTGCTGGCGATGGAGCATATGTACCTGCTCACCGAGCCGATGCCCGAAGTGGAAGCCTTCAACAAGGCCACCGGCCGCGAAATGGTCGGCGTGCTCGACTTCAAGGGCGAGATCTATACGCGTCAGGAACGCAACGGAATTTTGCTCGGCACCTATGAGAAGGCATGCAAGCCGTGGTCTCCGGTCAATACGCCGTGGAATTTCGGCCACGAACTGTTGCAGCCGGACATCGACCGCATCGCGCCGTCGTTGGAGGTGGGCTTCAAGCACTTCCCCGGCATCGAAAAGGCCGGCATCAAGCAGATCATCAATGGACCCTTCACCTTCGCCCCCGACGGCAATCCGCTCGTTGGCCCGGTGCCGGGCCTGACCAATTTCTGGTGCGCTTGCGCGGTGATGGCCGGTTTCAGCCAGGGCGGCGGCGTTGGCC
>MKRZ01000051.1 GCA_001897075.1 Mesorhizobium sp. 61-13
GGTGGTCTTCAACGCGCTGCGTCTCCTCGCCTACCGCGACAACGCGGAGGCGGCATGATGGCTGGGCAAGCTCTTCGATTGACGATCGCGGCACTACCGCTGTTGTTCGCGACGGCGGCATCTGCTGAAACCCTCCGCCAGGCACTGATCACGGCCTATCGAACCAATCCCAGCCTGACCGGCGCGCGCGCCGGTCTTCGGGCAACCGATGAAGGTGTGCCGATCGCAAAGGCGGCCGGTCGGCCTAATCTCAGTGCCACCGCCGATTATCAGGAGTTCGTCGTTCGGTCTGCGAACAGCTTCTCTGCGCCCTTGCGAGCGGCGAATGCCAGCGCGAACCTGTCCTTTCCTCTCTACCAGGGCGGCCGTGTCAAGAATTCGATCCGCGCGGCCGATGCACGTGTCGAATCCGGCCGCGCGGGTCTGCGCGCGACGGAGGCGGACGTCTTCACCGCAGTCGTCTCGGTTTACATGGACGTTATGCGCGACAGTGCGATTGTGAAGCTGAACGCGCGCAATGTCGACGTGCTCGAGACCAATCTGCAAGCCTCGCGCGACCGCTTTGAGGTTGGCGACCTCACGAGGACTGATGTCGCCCAGTCGGAAGCGCGGCTGTCCGTCGCTCGGGGACAGTTGGAGCTGGCGCAAGCGCAGCTCGATGCAAGCCTCGAAAACTATCTTCGCTTTGTCGGCGTGCCGGCGCGGGACCTGGAACAACCACCCGTCCTGCCCGGCCTTCCCGCAACATCGAAGAGCGCAGTTAACATTGCCATCAAGAACAACCCCCAGCTCCTGGCCGCGAAGGCTGACGCCAGTGCGGCTCGCTATGACGTTCGCGTCGCGGCCTCTTCGCGGCTTCCCAGCCTATCTGTGGTGGCCAGCACCGGTTACAACAATTACCTCGGGTCATTGACCAGCACGTCGCCGGGTCGGGTCTTCCGGCAAGCGCAGACCACGGCGATGGTCGGCCTCTCCGCGACGATCCCGCTCTACCAGGGCGGCCTGCCTGCGGCCGAAGTCCGACGGGCAAACGCCCTTTCAGGTCAGGCACTCGAGCAGATCGTTTTCGTTGAGCGCCGCGTCGTCGCGGACACCCGCGCCGCCTTTTCGCGTTATCGGGCAACGCTGGTGGTGATCGAAGCCTCGAAATCCGCTGTCACCGCCAACGAGCTCGCTCTCGAAGGCGTTCGTGCGGAAAACACCGTGGGCACGCGCAATGTGCTCGACGTACTGAACGCCGAGCAGGAACTCCTAAACAGCCGCGTCCAACTCGTCACCGCAGAACGCGACGCCTACGTGGCCGGATTCACGCTTCTGGCTGCCATGGGGCGCGCCGAAGCCCGTGATCTCAATCTCTTCGGAGGAACATTGTTCGAACCTGGTTTCAGTCGCCCGGCGCTGCCGGGTCCGTTTGCTCCGTCCGGGTCAACGGGCTCCAGCGAAATACCGGGCACGCCTTTCGGAGAGACACCAGAAGGGGCCAGCCCCGGTTCGGTCAATCGCCCTATCGTTTCCGAGGCTCGTGTACTTGCGGTTCGGCAGGATCGGCCATGATGCACAGATCGGTGGTTCCTGGGCGTCGCAGCCTCGATCAGGACAATTCTGATCCGCGGGAAAGGAGCAAACCGTGCCGAAGCCCATGACTGAACAGGCGAACGTCAAACCGAATGTTGCCGCCAATCCCTCGCGCGATCATGCCACGACCGCCAACAGCAGGATATTGCTGATCGCGCTTCTTCGAACCGGCACATTCTTGATTGCCGAGGTCGTCGGCTCCTTCGTCTTCAACAGCCTCGCTCTGCTGTCCGACGCCGGCCATATGCTGACGGACGTTGCAGCGTTGACCATTGCACTGCTGGCGATCCGGATTGGAGCCCGGCCCGCAGATGACCAGCGAACCTTCGGCTATCGCCGGTTCGAGATCCTCGCAGCTGCCTTCAATGCCCTCCTGTTGTTCGCCGTCGCCATCTATGTCCTGTTCGAAGCGGTAAACCGCTTCCGCGATCCTGAGCCCGTCCAGTCGACGGGGATGCTGGTCGTCGCCGTCATCGGCCTAGTCATAAACCTTGTGTCGATGCGCCTGCTCATGTCGGGCAAGGACCGGAGCCTCAACCTTAAAGGCGCCTATCTCGAAGTCTGGGCGGACATGCTCGGCTCCATCGGCGTGATCGCTGGT
>MKRZ01000052.1:0-3117 GCA_001897075.1 Mesorhizobium sp. 61-13
GGAACAGGCCCTGCTGGCGGATGGCTGGCAACAAAATGTCCGCCTCAGCATCGCGGAAGGCAGTCTGGCCGGCATTGAGGTTGACGCCAACCCCGCCCCGTCAGACGAGCGCCACGCCATTGTCCTGCCCGGTATGCCGAACCTGCACAGCCACGCCTTCCAGCGCGGCATGGCCGGTCTTGCCGAAACGCGCGGCCCGGGTGCCGACAGTTTCTGGAGCTGGCGCGAAGTCATGTATCGCTTCGCTCTGTCGATGACGCCGGATCAGGTCGAAGCGGTCGCGGCCCAGCTTTACGTCGAGATGCTCGAAGCCGGTTTCTGCCGTGTCGGCGAGTTTCACTATCTACACCACGACCTCGATGGCCGGCCTTATGCGAACATCGCTGAAATGGCCGAGCGCATCGCAGCCGCCGCTTCCGAAACCGGCATAGGCTTGACCTTGTTACCGGTGTTCTACGCGCATTCCGGATTTGGTGGCACCGCTCCCAACGATGGGCAGCGACGTTTTATCAATGATATCAGTCAATTCCACCGTCTTTTTGAAAAGGTACAGGAGGCGGTCAAGCCGTTGGACCGCGCCGTCGTCGGCGTTGCACCCCACAGCCTGCGCGCCGCTACCCCGGCGGAACTTGCAGTAGTGGCCAACCTCTCGCCCAAAACGCCAATCCACATCCATGTGGCCGAGCAAACCAAGGAGGTCGACGATTGCGTTGCCTGGAGCGGCGCGCGTCCCGTTGAGTGGCTGCTTGCCAACGCCGATATGGATTCGCGCTGGTGCCTCATTCACGCCACCCACATGACCAAGGCGGAAACGACCGGCATGGCGAAAACTGGCGCCATAGCCGGCCTTTGCCCGATCACCGAAGCCAATCTTGGCGACGGCACCTTTCCCGCGCCCCTGTTCATGGAACATGGCGGCCGTTTCGGCGTGGGGTCCGATTCCAACGTCCTCATCGGTCTGCCTGACGAATTGCGCCAGCTCGAATATTCGCAGCGCCTGTTCCACCGCGCCCGCAACGTACTTGCCACGCCGGGCCAGTCGAATGGACGCGCGCTTTTCGATGCCGCTTTGGATGGCGGCGCGACGGCACTTGGTGCTGCGCCGGGGCAACTCGCCGCCGGCGGCCCGGCGGATTTCATCTCGCTTGATGCCGGTTCGGTGTCGCTGGCTGGAAAAACGGGCGACGCAATTCTGGACGCCTGGATCTTCGCCAATGCCACAAAGGTCGATTGCGTCTGGGTTCATGGCAAAAAGCAGGTTAGTAACGGCAGGCACGTGCGGCGCGATGCGATTGCGGCGCGCTTTGGCGATGTCATGAAGAAGCTCTCGGCAGGGTAGTTGAACCCAGGATGCGCAATGGCCCTATCTGAAACAGAAGAGACCAGCGGCGAAGTCACCTCGCTTCACCAGCGCATCCTTGCAGACATCAGCGAACGCATCCTGTCGGGTGAATGGCCGCCGGGCCATCGCATTCCGTTCGAACACGAGCTGACCGAGCAATATAATTGCTCCCGAATGACGGTGAACAAGGCGCTTTCGCAGCTTGCCAAAGCCGGCCTGATCGAACGCAGGCGTCGCTCGGGCAGTTTCGTGCGCCGCCCGCAGTCACAGGCCGCCGTGCTCGAAATTCACGACATCCGGGTTGAGGTCGAAGCGCTGGGCCTGCCGTATCGATACCAGCGCATCGCAAGGCGCGAAAGAAAAGGCAACCAGAGCGACCGGGCGCTCCTGGGCTTGGATACGCCGGAACAGGTTGTTGTGCTGGAATGCCTGCATTTCGCCGGCAAGCGTCCGTTCTGCCTCGAAGATCGCGTCATCAACCTGCAATCGGTCCCCGAAGCTGCGGATGAAAGCTTCACCGATGTTGCGCCAGGCCCTTGGCTGGTGGCGCGGGTTCCATGGAACAGCGCAGAACACCGTATACGTGCAACAGCGGCTGACAAGGCGACTGCCGCAGCGCTCGACATCGCCGCCGGCTCACCGTGCCTTGTCGTGGAGCGGCGCACATGGAGTGCCGGCCAACCGGTCACCCATGTTCGTTTCACCTATGCGGCGGACAATCACACGCTGGTGGCGAGGTTTACGCCCTCGCAGAGCTGAGCTTCACCCCGCGCGCCCATTTGCATGCACGGGGCACGCGCGGGAAGCCGACGTCGAACGAATTTCGGACCGAAAGCCGGTTGCCGGCCTCGGTCCGATAATTAGGTCAGATTGCAGCGGTGACGATGATTTCCACCTTGTACTTCGGAGCGGCGAGCTTGGCTTCGCCGGTCGCGCGTGCAGGCGTGTGGCCCTGCGGAACCCAGGCATCCCAAGCCTTGTTCATCGCGGCGAACTCATTCATGTCGGCCAGCCAGATGATCGCCTGAACGATCTTGGTCTTGTCGGTGCCGGCCTCTGCCAGCAGCTTGTCGATTGAAGCCAGGATATCCTTGGTCTGGGCCTCGACGCCCTCGCCTTCGCCGACCTGGCCGGCAAGGTAAACGGTGTTGCCGTGGACAACGGCCTGGCTCATGCGCGGACCAACTTCGATGCGGCGAATGCTCATGCTTCTTCCCTCTTCACGTGTTTGTGCCCGGTCAGGCTTCAGGAAGCGCCTGTGTAGATACTGCATCGCCGTGGGGCAAGCCCCGAATGCCGTAGTGACCATTCCGATTGGATGACGGGTTTCCTGTGATTCTGCTCATGGTTCGATGCCGGCGTCGTTGACAAATGTAATAACATCACATACCCAGTGCCCACCTCAATACATCTGCTGGACCCGATGACACAGGCCTGCCTCACCTTTCACGACCTTACCCTAGGCTACGGCAGCCACCCGGCGGTGCATCACCTTGATGGTGTCGTGGAAAAGGGCTCGTTGATGGCGGTCGTCGGTGCCAACGGTTCCGGCAAATCAACGCTGATGAAGGGCATTATCGGCGTGCTGAAGCCGATGGCCGGCAGTGTGTCCAAGGCTGAAGGAACGCGCATCGCCTATCTGCCACAGCAATCTGAACTCGATCGGTCCTTCCCTGCCCGCGTTGTCGATCTTGTTTCGCTCGGCCTGTGGCCGAAGCGCGGCCTTCTTGGCAGGCATACATCCGAGGATCGGGCCTCGGTAAGCCGTGCCCTGA
>MKRZ01000052.1:3164-12157 GCA_001897075.1 Mesorhizobium sp. 61-13
TCGGGCGGTCAGTTGCAGCGGGCGCTCTTTGCCCGCGTGCTGGTTCAAGATGCCGATCTGATCCTGCTCGACGAGCCGTTCAATGCGGTCGATACCAAGACAGTTGGCGATCTCATTGCGCTCATCAAGCAATGGCACGGCGAACAGCGCACCATCCTTGTCGTGGCCCACGACCTCGACCTTGTGCGGCAGAATTTCCCTGACACCTTGCTGCTTGCCCGCAAGCCGGTGGCATGGGGCAGCACTCTTGAAACACTGCACCCGGAAAATCTGTTGCGCGCCCGCCGCTTCCACGAAGCCTGGGAAGAAGATGCGCCCTGGTGCGAGCCGTCCGAACACGGGCATTCGCATGACCATGACCATGACCATGACCATGACCATGCTGGCCATCATCACCACGACGTCAAGGCGGCATCATGAGCGCGCTATATGACCTGCTGCTCGCGCCCTTTGTGGATTTCGCGTTCATGCAGCGCGCCCTGCTCGGCTCGCTGATGTTGTCGCTCGGGGCCTGCCCGGTCGGCGTCTTTCTCATGCTGCGGCGCATGAGTCTGACCGGTGACGCCATGGCTCATGCCATCCTTCCGGGTGCTGCCGCTGGCTTCCTGCTGTTCGGGCTCGAAATCCTGCCGATGACCGTGGGCGGACTGATTGCGGGCGCTATCGTCGCCTTGGGCGCAGGTGCCGTCTCCCGCTTCACTATCCAGCGCGAAGACGCCTCGATGGCTGCGTTCTATCTCATCTCGCTTGCCGTTGGAGTGCTGATGGTTTCGATCCGGGGCTCAAGCGTTGACCTCATGCACGTCTTGTTCGGCACCGTACTCGCCCTCAACGACGAGGCCATCGCGTTGATAGGCGGCATCGTCGTTGTCACGTTTGTTGGGCTGGCCGTCTTCTGGCGCGCGCTGGTGGCAGAGTGCCTCGATCCGCTTTTCCTGCGCTCCGTCAGCCGGTTTGGCACTCCCGTTCATTTCGTCTTTCTTGGTCTGGTCGTCCTCAATCTGGTCGGCGGCTTTCAGGCGCTCGGCACGCTGCTTTCAGTCGGCCTGATGATGTTGCCTGCCGCCGCCGCTCGCTTCTGGGCAAGCCGCGTAGAGCCGATGTGCGTTCTGGCAGTGGTCATAGGCTTTGCTTCCTGCGTTGCAGGCCTGCTTTTGTCCTACCATGCCTCGTTGCCGTCAGGTCCCGCCATCATCCTCGCCGCCGGCGTCGTCTATTTCATATCCGTCCTGTTTGGGACGCGCGGCGCACTGCGTGCCCGCATCGTTCACCACCGCCACAGAACCGCCTGATCCAGAAGGAGTTTCGCCAGTGCTCAACACTTTCCGTGCCGTCCTGGCTATGAGCGTTATAACATTTACTGCGACTGCACCGTCGCTCGCCTTGGCGGAACCGCTCAAGGTGGTGGCAAGCTTCTCCATCATCGGCGACTTCGCCAAGAATGTCGGCGGAGACAGGGTCAAGGTCACCACGCTTGTCGGCCCGGACGGCGATGCGCATGTCTATGAACCCAAGCCTGCCGATGCCGTCGCCATGGCCAAAGCCGATGTCGTACTCGTCAACGGCCTGCATTTTGAAGGTTTCCTGAAGCGCCTTGTCGATGCCAGCGCCACCAAAGCCGCCGTTGTTGAGTTGACCAAGGGCGTCGCTTCCATCGAATTCAAACCTGAATTTGCCGAGGAGGAGGCTGGCGAAGCCGCCGAAACGCACGAAGACCACACGCATGAAGAAACCCACGAAGGCCACGACCACGGTCCCGTCGATCCCCATGCATTCCAGTCCGCGCGCAACGCCACTATCTACGTCAAGAATATCGCCGATGCTTTCTGTGCCGCAGATGCAGCCGGCTGCGACATTTATAAAGCCAATGCAGACACTTACACGGCAAAGCTGAATGCACTTGATGCGGAAATCCGGCAGACCATTGATGCGATCCCTCAGTCCAAGCGCGTCGTGATCACCTCGCATGACGCGTTCGGCTATTTCGAGCACGAATACGGCCTCACCTTCCTCGCGCCGCAAGGCATTTCGACCGATGCCGAGCCCTCCGCGGCCGATGTCGCCAGGCTGATTGAACAGGTGAAGCAGCAGCACGCGGCGGCAATCTTTGTCGAGAACATCTCGAACCCGCGCCTCATTGAGCAGATCGCAAGCGAAACCGGCATCAAGGTTGGCGGCACGCTCTATTCCGATGCCCTGTCGCCGGCAGATGGCCCCGCCGCCACCTATATCGACATGATGGAAAACAACATCGGTGAGATCAAAGGCGCTATTGCCGGAAGCTGAGCACCATTTGCTGCCGTGGCCTGCTGCGGCAGCAAAGTTTTCCCCGGCCCGGATTTCGTGATTGCTCCATGCGAAAGGGAGTGGCAAGACTGCGCCGGAACGCGCGCAGGCGAAGCATCATGAGGACGAACATGGATATCCGCCAGATCAGTGAAGACTATTCGGTGTCCGGCCAGATCTCTCTGGACGAGATTGCCACCATCAAGGCCGCCGGCTTCAAGAGCGTCATCTGCAACCGCCCGGACAACGAACAGCCCGGACAGCCATCGCATGAGGCCATCCAATCGGCCGTCGAGGCGGCTGGCCTGACCTTTCGTTACATTCCGGTCATCAGCGGCCAGATGACCGCCGAAAATGTCGTGGACCAGGCTGCGGCGCTCGATGAACTTCCAGGGCCCGTGTTCGCCTTTTGCCGCTCGGGAACGCGCAGCGGCAACCTGTTCATCGCGATCCAGCAGATGAAGAGCTGAGCGCGGACAGGCGCTCTCCCACTACCCGACTTTTGCTGGCAAGACCCAGGAATTGAATGATGACTGACACGACCGTCGCCGAGGCCATCGAGGCTATCTACACCTCCATCCGCAACGACAACGAGGAACTCGACACCCACATCGCCGCCCTCAAGGGCGCGATGGCGCGCGAGGGCGTCAAGGAAGCGACGTTCGAGACAAGCAAGCTTGTCCAGCCGAACCGTCAGGGCCGCAAGCTGATGCAGTCCTACTTCAGGAAGAAGGGCGTCTCGGTAGGCTTCGCCTGACGCGAGGACCCCACAGCGTTTCAAATCGGCAGCGCGCCGGTTTCCTTCAGCGTTTCCAGAACGATCGCGGTCTTTACATGCTGCACGGATTCGTGCGGCAAAAGCACCCCGTTGACGAATTCCGATAGCGACTTCAGGTCCGGCGTCACGACCTTGAGGATGTAATCCATCTCGCCGGTCAGCGCATGCGCTTCCTGCACCTCGGGCAGCCGCGCCAGCAATTCCCCAAAGCGCCTTGCATTGTCGCGATTGTGGGTGGCAAGCGTCACCGAGATCACGTTGACCAGAGAAAAGCCCAGCTTGTCGCGGTCGAGCATGGCGCGGTATCCGCGAATATAGCCATCCTCTTCCAGCCGCTGCCGCCGCCTCGAACACTGCGACGGTGACAGGTTCACCCGCTCCGACAGGTCGTTGTTGGTCAGCCGCGCATCTTCCTGCAAAAGCGCCAATATCTTGCGATCAAACTGATCGATCCGCTCATCCATCGCGCATTACCCGCCATATATACACAATCCGTGCGCAATATCACCATTTGAGGCGCGCGAATGCAAGCACCGTGCGTCATCTTGGGAATACAATGCGTGAAATGGTCCTTTCGGGCCGTATCCGCATTGGAGGAAATGCCATGGGTCCCTTCCCGCACGACGCCCCGCCCGCAAAGATCAGCGAAGCGAACCCGGCTGGCACCGACGGCTTCGAGTTCGTCGAGTTCGCCCATCCCGAACCTGAGAAGCTCGCCGAGCTGTTCACCCGCATGGGCTACACGCCTGTTGCGAAGCACAAGACGAAGAACATCACCGTCTGGCGTCAGGGTGACATCAACTACATCGTCAACGCCGAACCCGGTTCGCATGCGATGAAGTTCGTGGACGAGCACGGCCCTTGCGCCGCCTCGATGGCCTGGCGCGTGGTCGATGCCAAGCATGCCTTCGATCACGCCGTCTCCAAGGGCGCAACGCCCTACCTGGACGACGACAAGGCGCTGGACGTACCGGCAATCGTCGGTATCGGCGGCTCGCTGATCTATTTCGTCGAGAAATACGGCGTCAAGGGCTCCGCCTATGACGACGAATTCGAATGGCTCGGCGCGCGCAACGCAAAGCCCGCCGGCGTCGGCTTCTATTACCTCGACCACCTCACCCACAACGTCTATCGCGGCAACATGGACAAGTGGTGGGACTTCTACCGCGACCTGTTCGGTTTCAGACAGATCCACTATTTCGACATCGACGGCCGCATCACCGGTCTCGTCAGCCGCGCCATCACCTCGCCTTGCGGTAAGATCCGCATACCGCTCAACGAATCCAAGGACGAGACGAGCCAGATCGTCGAGTACCTGAAGAAGTACAAGGGCGAAGGCATCCAGCACGTCGCCGTCGGCACCGACGGAATCTACGATGCCACCGACAGGCTGGACGCCAACGGGCTGAAATTCATGCCCGGCCCGCCCGATACATATTACGAGAAGAGCCTCAACCGCGTTACCGGCCACGATGAGCCGATCGAGCGCATGAAAAAGCACGGTATCCTCATCGACGGCGAAGGCGTCGTTGACGGCGGCATGACCAAGATCCTGCTGCAGATATTCTCCAAGACCGTCATCGGCCCGATCTTCTTCGAGTTCATCCAGCGCAAGGGCGACGAAGGCTTCGGCGAAGGCAATTTTCGCGCCCTGTTCGAATCGATCGAGGAAGACCAGATCCGCCGCGGCGTCATCAAGGTTCAGGCAGCAGAGTAGGCTGCCAACCTGTCGGGCGGATCACAGACCGAGCCGCTCGACCTCTCCTCGCCTCAGCTTCAGGTCATAGTCGAGGAAGAATTCGTCCAGTTGCGGCGGCTTCACCGACGTGCCCGACAGCATGGTATGCACCTGTCCGCGATGGTGGATCTGGTGGATGAAAAGGTGCGCCAGCAAATCGCCGATGCGCTCCGGGATTTTTCCGTCCTCGCGCCGGTCGGTGGAAACCCGCCGATCAAGCCCCGCCTCATCGATCCTCTCGCAGAAGTTCAGCAGCCTGCGGTCGGTTGCCGCCTGCGCTTCTCCCAACGCCTTTGCATCCGCAAACGGAACGAAGTCGTCGTATGCAGCCGCGCCAAGCGACCCCTCTTCCAGGAAATCCAGATAGAGAAGGTCGACCGCGTGGATATGGTTCAGCGTTTCGCTGATGGAGGGAAAGAAGCTGGTTCGCGCGGCTTCGAACTCGCCCGGTGCAAGCGCCAGGACAGCGCGATACAGCCGGTCGTTCGACCACAGATTGTTGCGCGCCATCTGGCGGAAATGGTCGATCAAGGTCACGCACCGTCCCTCTGAAAACCACAACCGCCCGTGGCTGCGATCAGCCTTCGTATTTCTCCACCTTCTGTTCGATAGCGCCGAAGATCGAGCGGCCTGACGCATCCTTCATCTCGATACGCACCGTATCGCCGAAATGCAGGAATGGCGTCTTGGCCTGCCCGCCTTCGATGGTTTCGATCATGCGTATCTCGGCGATGCAGGAATAGCCGGCACCGCCTGCGCTCACCGGCTTGCCCGCGCCGCCGTCCAGCTTGTTGGAAACCGTACCCGAGCCGATGATGCTGCCGGCAGCCAGCGGCCGCGTCTTCGCCGCATGGGCAATCAGTGTCGGGAAATCGAAGGTCATGTCCACGCCGGCATTGGCGCGGCCGAACGCCTTCCCATTCAGGTCAACGGCCAGCGGCAGGTGAACTTTGCCGCCATCCCACGCATCGCCCAGTTCGTCCGGCGTCACCGCAACAGGCGAAAAGGCCGACGAAGGCTTGGACTGGAAGAATCCAAAACCCTTGCCGAGTTCCGCCGGGATCAGGCTCCGCAATGAGACGTCATTGACCAGCAGGATCAGGCGGATCGCATCGCGCGCCTGAGCAACGCTCGCGCCCATCGACACATCATCGACGATGACCGCAATCTCGGCCTCCATGTCGATTCCCCACGCTTCGTCCGCCATGCGGATGCTGTCGCGCGGTGCAATGAAGCTGTCCGAACCGCCCTGATACATCAGCGGATCGGTCCAGAAGCTGGCCGGCATCTCGGCATTGCGCGCCTTGCGCACCAGTTCGACATGGTTGACGTAGGCTGAGCCATCCGCCCACTGGTAGGCGCGCGGCAGCGGCGAATGCGCCTCATGTTCGTGAAAGCGCGACGAAGGCACCGCGCCGCTCTCCAGCGATTCCGAAAGCGTTTCGAGATGCGGCGCTATGCGGGCCCAATCATCCAATGCGGCTTGCAGCGTTCGAACCAGATAGGACGCATCCGTATAGCGCGTCAGATCACGGGAAACGACGACCAGTTTGCCGTCGCGCGACCCGTCCTTCAACGTTGCAAGCTTCATAAGGGCTCCTCTCCCATTCGCGGCTTTCGCGAGAATCCATGACAACGCCCCGCGGGCGTCGCCGTCAAGCTGTCGATTTTGTTTCGCGCAGACAACCGGCGTGGGCGTCAGCTCCAGTCGCCTTCCGGCGTTCCGTTGAAGCGCTTCTTCAGGTCGCTCCAGCAGTCGATGTAGTTATCCTGCAGCGTCGGCAGTTCCGCACCGTAGCGCGTCAGCATCTGCGGGAAGCGGGTCTCGAACATGAACGCCATGGTGTTGTCGAGCTTCACCGGCTTCAGTTCCGCATGCGATGCCTTCTCGAAACCGGGTGCATCCGGGCCATGCGCCAGCATCATGTTGTGCAGGCTCATGCCCCCCGGAACAAAACCCTCTTCCTTGGCGTCGTACTGGCCATGGATCAGGCCCATGAACTCGCTCATGATGTTGCGGTGATACCACGGCGGCCGGAAGGTGTTTTCAGCCACCAGCCAGCGCGGTGGGAAAATCACGAAATCGACATTGGCCGTGCCGTCCTCGCCGCTTGGTGCGGTGAGCACGGTGAAAATCGACGGATCGGGGTGGTCGAACAGAATAGCGCCAACCGGAGAAAATGTAGCAAGATCATATTTATATGGCGCATAGTTGCCGTGCCACGCCACCACGTCGAGCGGCGATTGACCCAGTTCAGTGGCATGGAACGATCCGCACCATTTCACGATCAGCCGGCAAGGCGTCTCCTTTTCCTCGAACCATGCGCAAGGCGTCTTGAAATCGCGCGGATTGGCAAGGCAGTTGGCGCCTATCGGCCCGCGGTCGGGCATGGTGAACTTGGCCCCGTAGTTCTCGCAGACATAGCCGCGAACCTCCTTGTCCACCAGTTCGACCTTGAACACGAGGCCGCGCGGCAACACGCAGATTTCACCGGGCTTCATCTCGATCACGCCCATTTCGGTCACGAAGTTCAGCCGCCCCAACTGGGGCACGACAAGCAACTCGCCGTCTGCGTTGAAGAAATGGTCGTCCACCATCGATTTGTTGGCGACATAGATATGCGCCGCCATGCCGGATTGGCCAAGCGCGTCGCCTGCCGTGGTGATCGAGCGCATACCGGAAACGAAGTCGGTCGGCTCTGCCGGCATCGGCACCGGGTTCCAGCGGTATTGGCCAAGTGCTAGCTCATGGTCGCCGACATTGGGCGCTGTTTTCCAATGCGGGTAGCTCACGCCCTTGAAGCGCCCGGTGTGCTTCACGCTCGGGCGAATGCGATAGAGCCAGGAGCGTTCGTTGGTGCCGCGCGGGGCCGTAAACGGCGAACCAGACAATTGTTCAGCATAGAGGCCGTAGGCAGGCCGCTGCGGTGAGTTCATGCCTTGCGGCAATGAACCGGCTAGCGTCTCCGTTTCGAAGTCGTTTCCGAAACCGGGCATGTAGGAAAAAGCCATTGCATCCTCCGTGGCGATCAAGGTTCTCACCAAACTGGTTGCATTCGTAACTATTTATTTTGTAACTATCAACGGTATGGCCATCGCGAGTTTCCCGTTGGAAGGCAGGGCATCATATGACAGTCGAAATCCTGGACCTGGAAACTTTCCTGCCATATCGACTCTACCATCTCGCCGACCTTGTCAGCCGTGATTTTTCAAGGCTTTACAAGGATCACTTCGGGCTCACCCGGCCGGAATGGCGTGTACTCGCGGGGCTTGGCCAGCACGGTACCATGACCGCGTCCGCACTCGGAGAGCAGTCCGCCATGCACAAGACTATGGTTTCCCGCGCCGTTGCGGAACTGGAACGGCGGCGCTGGCTGACACGTCGGCAGGACGATGCAGACCGGCGTCTCGAGCATCTCACGCTGACCAAGGCTGGTGCGGACGTCTATCGGAACATGGTGCCGCTGGCGAAGGCGTTCGAGCAACAAATGCTCGGCAGGCTTACGACATCCGAACAGGCGGCACTGATAACCGGCCTTGCCGCGCTGGAACGGAAGTTCGGTTGAATCTGAGAGCCACAATCAGGAGCACACATCCCAACTGCAAAACCGGCTTCTCTCACCCCTCATCCGACCTCGCTATGCTCGGCCACCTTCTCCCACAAGGGGCGAAGGGGAGACGCTCGCACAACTGCCGTTGCCAATCGCAAACATTGCAGATTGGCTGAGACGTCGATGCCGACCTGCCTTCGCCCCTTGTGGGAGAAGGTGGCCGAACCGAGCGGAGCGAAGGTGAGGTCGGATGAGGGGTGTGTAGCGCCAACGCTGACACTTTACCCTCCCCTTGAGGGGGAGGTAAGGACCGCGCCAAGCCGTGGATCAAACTCGGGCTAATCACCGCCCAAACCCTTGATCCCACTCACTTCTCACAAAAACTCTCACCCCACTTTTCCCCACCCTCAGCACCTTCCCCCATAATCTCCCCATCGCCCTTGCGGGAGACCTGGTGCGCACCGGGTATCAGGAGAGGGCGACGGTGCCGGGCTGGTCGTCTGCGGTAAGCGGCTGGGTGATGAACCCCTAAGTTCGGCCCTCGAACCGGGCGCAGTGTTGCCCGCGGTTGTCGGCCATCGAGGCTGGAGCTGCGGCATGGCCGGTGTATCGGTTGAGGGAAGCCACCGGACGGGCGGCC
>MKRZ01000053.1:0-12212 GCA_001897075.1 Mesorhizobium sp. 61-13
AATTGCTGGGCGATGCCGTGCGCCGGCTGAACAGCGCGCAGAACGGTTTCCGCACATTGATGGGCAAGACCGTGCGGGCGGCGCAGGAACAGAGCGGTCCGTTGGATCTGGCGGCCATCGACGCCAAGTGGACCGACGTCCGCTTCTGGCGCGCGGTGGTGGATTCCACCAACCCCTACACCGACCGCAACCTGCTTGCGGCCCTTGACTACCAGCGCGACGCCACCGGCAAGGTGGTGGCGCTTCCCGTCGATGCATCGGCCAACACGGCCATCCTCTTGCGCACCTTGTGGATCGGCGCTGTGGTGACCTTCGCCTGTGCGCTGATCGGCTTGCCCTACGCCATGCTGGCAGCATCCGTCACCGGCTGGAAGCGCCAGCTTCTGCTCGGTGCCGTGCTGCTTCCGTTGTGGACGTCGCTTCTGGTGCGCACTGCCGCCTGGTTCATCCTGCTGCAGGAAAAGGGCCTCATCAACGACATGCTGATCAGCCTTGGCCTCATCGACGGCCCGCTGCCGCTGATCTTCAACCGCCTTGGCGTGGTCATCGCCATGACGCATGTACTGCTGCCGTTCATGGTGCTGCCGATCTATTCGGTGCTGCTTGCCATTCCAAAGAACCTGATGCCGGCGGCTGCCTCGCTCGGCGCACCGCCATGGCGGGCGTTCCTGCGCGTGCTTCTGCCGCTCAGCCTGCGCGGCGTGGTGTCCGGCTCGCTGCTCGTGTTCATGACGGCCATCGGCTACTACATCACGCCGGCCCTGATCGGCGGGGCGCAGGACCAGATGATCTCGTCGGTCATCGCCTTCTACGCCATCGGCTCGGCCAACTGGGGCATGGCCGGCGCGCTCGGCGCAATCCTGCTTGTGGCGACGCTGGCGCTCTACGCCGTCTACGGCCGCCTGTCGTCTGATCGTGGAGCCCTGTGATGCGGGCGTCCGATATTGCCAAGCTGACATTCGGCGTGCTGGCGGTGGTGTTCCTGATCGCGCCGCTGATCGCCATCCTGCCGCTTGCCTTCACGTCCAGCGTGTTCCTCACCTATCCGATCCCCGACTATTCGTTGCGTTGGTTCCATGAGCTTTTCGGCGCCGATGTTTGGCGCATGGCCATCGTCAACAGCCTGATCGTCGGCACCGGCACGACGATCCTCGCCTGCGTGCTTGGAACCATGGCTTCGCTTGGCCTGCGCAACAGCGGCCTCGTCCTGCCCGGCCTGTTCCGCACCGCCTTCCTGTTGCCGATGGTGGTGCCGGCGGTGGTGCTCGGCGTCGGCATGCAGGTGTTCTTCGTCCAGATCGGCTTTGCCAATACCTATGCCGGCGTCATCTGCGCCCACACCGTCGTCGCCGTTCCGTTCGTGGTGGTTTCCGTCTCGGCGTCGCTCGCCGGCATCGACCGGCGCGTCGAACGCGCTGCGCTCAGCCTCGGCGCTTCGCCGTTCACCGTCTTTCGCCGGGTGACCTTTCCGCTCGCTCTGCCAGGCATCCTGTCTGGCGCGGTGTTTGCCTTCGCCACCTCGCTCGACGAAGTCGTGCTGACGCTGTTCGTCGCCGGTCCCAACCAGCGCACCTTGGCGCGCCAGATGTTTTCCACCATCCGCGAAAACATCAGCCCGGCCATTGCCGCCGCAGCCTTCCTGTTCATCGTCGGCACGCTTTTGGTGGCGCTCGTCGCCCTGTTGATCCGCAGGCGCTCGTCCCAGGCCAGGCAGCCGGCCTGAGCAACGGAACTCACATGCCGCGCGCGGTCGGCCCCATGCCGTAGGATTCGCTGCGCTCGACGGCGCGATAAAAGTCGGCAAGCTGCTTGCCGCGCTCCGGCTTGAAGATCCGCTCTGTCTTGACCAGCGAGGAGATGCGGTCGATGCGGAAGGCTCGGAAATCGTTGCGCATCTCGCACCACGCTACCAGCGTCCACACCTTGCCCCAGAACCATAGGCCGAGCGGGCGCACGTCGCGGGCGGTCGAACGCCCGGCCTCGTCGCAATAGTCGATGGTCAGCACGTGGCGCTTTTCGACCGCGCGTTCGATGACGTCGATGGATTGGCGATCGCTGTCGCTCACAACCCACATCGGCGAGTGGATCTCGGTGCGAGCGATACGGTCGCGCTCGGCGTCGGGCAGCACCGCGCCGATCTTCACCAGCGCCTCGTCGGCCGCTCGGGCCATCGCCGCGCCGCCGAAGGCGCGCACCATGCGCGCGCCGGCAACGAGCGCCACGATCTCGTCACGCGTGAACATCAGCGGTGGGAGGTCGAACCCCTCCCGCATCATGTAGCCGACGCCCGCCTCCCCATCGATCGGCACGCCGGTCGACTGCAGGTCGGCAATGTCGCGATAGATCGTGCGTTCGGAAACCTCGAGCCAGGTGCCCAGCTTCTGCGCGGTGACCAGCCGGCCGCCGCGTAGATGCTGTACGATCTGGAAAAGCCTGTCGGCGCGCCGCATTCAGTGCTCCCTCGGCGATTGTTACTTCATGCAATCCCGACTGGCCGCTCAGCGCCCGCCCGTCGGTGTCTTTCCCTAAGGCTCCAGCCCTTCGCTTCTTCGCTGCTGCTCCACAAACGCAGCACCAAAGGAAAGCTTTCCCGTCGTCGGCGTCTTCCGGTCCAGCACACGCCAGAACGGTGTCACCTCGGAAATCGCCAGGCCGCGCTCGATATCCTCGTTCGCGGCCTCGGCGACGGTCCTCAGATGATAGCCGATTGTCACCGGGCAGGTAACATCCGCGCCGTGTCGTCGCGCCAGGCCGGACCGCAGCTCGCGCACGCTCATCGAGCTGCCCTGCGGGATGGTGCGAATGAAATCGTCGACCTGGCGCGGCGTCGGTACCAGCATCGGCTGGCCTTCGACGACGTCGCCCATGGTCCGCGGCGTCGCACGTATGCCATTCACGCCGGGCGTATTCAGCCTGTCGGTCCAGCTTTTCATGGCAAGCGCCTTCTATGGGTGCGGACGCGATTTCATTTGTCGGCATCAGCTCAAGCCTCGACTTTCGCACGATGCTCCTGACAACATACTGTCAGGAGATGGCAACAAGTTCCAATTCTTCAAGACAGGTTAAGTCGATTGTCGTCGCCGCGGTGCATGTCGGGCCAGCCGATATCGGCGCGGATTTCCGGCGGCAGCGAATTCAGGAGACGCACCGTGCGGATCTCGTTGCGGATGGTGCGGACCTTGCCGACATAGTGCTTCATGGTGTTGAAAATGCTTGGCGTATTCATGACGGCGCTCCTCTTTTTGGTGAACGCCGGCATCATCGCACAGGCCTGCTGACAGCAGTCTGTCAGTAAGGCGGCAAGAGGGTGGAGTTTGTCCCCCGGATCAGCCGAAGCGCCGCGCCGCGTCGATGGCGAGGCCCAGCCCAACCGAGCCGAAGCGGTCCGACCGGGAGATGCGGGCATGCGCAAAGCGCGCCGTGGCGGCGCGTTCCACCGCCGGAACCTGGACGCCGCCGCCGGTCAGGATCACGGTTTCGATCGCCTCGGCTTGCGTGCCGGCCTGTTTCAGCGCATCGGCGATAGAAGCATCGATGCTGTGGACGAGTTCGCGGCTCGCCTGCTCGAACTCAGCCCTCGTCACCGGCACCTCCAGCGTCAGGCCGGGTTCGCGCAAGGCGATGGTCTCCGCGTCAGCGTCGGTCAGCGCGATCTTGGCCTTCTCCACTTCGGCCGCGAGGCGATGGCCGGAGCGATGCTTGAGCAGGTGGGCGTAGCGCGTGAGCTTTTCCGGCTCGGCTGCTTCGCGCGTCATCAGGCGGATGTCGTCGATGTTCTTGCGCGTATAGAGCGTGTTGATGCGGTGCCACGTCGCCATGTCGTTGAAGTACCAGACCGGCAGCCGGCGTTTGCCGTCGGCGGTTGAAGAGTCGAGGCCGAGATGCGGCATGACCTTGGCGATATTGAGCTGCCGGTCGAAATCGGTGCCGCCGATGTGAACGCCTGTGGTCGAGAGAATGTCGTCGCGGCGGTCGGCCTGCCTTGCCCGCTCGGGCGAGAGCCTCAGCACCGAGAAGTCCGAGGTGCCGCCGCCGATATCCACCACCAGCGCAAGCTGCTCGGCATTGATCGCGCGTTCGTGGTGCAGCGCCGCCGCGATTGGCTCGAACTGGAATTCGATGTGGCGAAAGCCCTCCATGCGCGCCGCCGACTCAAGCTGCGCCTCGGCCTGCCTGTCGGCCTCGTCGTCCTCGTCGACGAAGCGCACGGGCCGGCCCAGCACAACCTTGTCCGGCGCGCCGCCTCTTTCCGCTTCCAGCCGGCTGCGCAAATGGCGCAGGAAACGGCCGATGATCGCCTCGAAGCGCAGGCGCTCGCGGCCTACTTGCGTGGTGTCCTTCATCAGGCTGCTGCCGAGGATGGACTTCAGGGCGCGCATGAAGCGCCCTTCCGCGCCGTCCATATATTCGAACACCGCGGCGCGGCCGAAATAGGTCTTGCCGTCCTCAAGGCTGTAGAACAGCGCAGACGGGATGGTCAGGTGCTCGCCCTCGAGCGGCACCAGCACGGGCATGCCGCCTGATTCGCACAGGCCGACGGTTGAGTTGGTGGTGCCGAAATCGACACCACAAAAGGCTTCTGCCATGGTTGGAAGCTCGCAATGGATGGCGCGTGGTTCCGCAGGCGCGGAATGCGCATTTCCAGAATGCGGACGCTTTAGCCGACCGCTGCCGAAATTGAAAGGCCGAACCGCCGGCCGATCAGACGCCGATGCCGCGCGCCTTCAGTGCCTCGGTGATCTCGTCCAGAATGGCCGGATCGTCGATGGTCGCCGGCATCTTCCACTCTTCCTTGTCGGCAATCTTCTGCATGGTGCCGCGCAACACCTTGCCCGAGCGCGTCTTGGGCAGGCGCTTGATGGTCACCACAGTCTTGAAGGCTGCAACGGGGCCGATGCGGTCGCGCACCAGCGCAATCGCTTCCTTCTCGATTGCGGCAAGGTCGCGCGCCACGCCGGCATTGAGCACGACGAGGCCAAGCGGCGATTGCCCCTTCAGCTCGTCGGCAATGCCGATCACCGCGCATTCGGCAACATCTGGATGTTCGGCCAGCACTTCTTCCATCGCGCCTGTCGAAAGCCGGTGGCCGGCGACGTTGATGATGTCGTCGGTGCGCGCCATCACGAATAGGTAGCCGTCATCGTCGAGGATGCCGGCGTCGGCGGTCTTGTAGAAACCGGGGAACTCGTCGAGATAGGCTTGGTGGAAACGCTTGTCGGCATTCCACAGCGTCGGCAGGCATGCCGGCGGCAGCGGCAGTTTCAAAACCACGTTGCCCAGCGTGCCGTTCGGCACTTCGTGGCCGGCATCGTTCAGGATGCGGATGTCATAGCCCGGCATCGGCACGCCCGGCGAACCGTATTTTACCGGCAAGGTGCCAAGTCCGACTGGGTTCTGGGTGATCGGCGCGCCGGTCTCGGTCTGCCACCAGTGGTCGATCACCGGAACGCCAAGCCGCTGCTCGGCCCATTTGATGGTTTCGGGGTCGGCGCGCTCGCCGGCCAGGAACAGGGTACGGAACTTCGACAAATCGTATTTCGGAATGAACTCGCCCTTGGGGTCCTGCCCCTTGATGGCGCGGAAGGCGGTCGGCGCGGTGAACAGCGCGGCCACGCCGTGCTGCTCGATCACGCGCCAGAAGGTGCCGGCATCCGGCGTTCCGACCGGCTTGCCCTCGAACATCACCGTCGTGCAGCCATGCAGCAGCGGGGCATAGACGATGTAGGAATGGCCGACGACCCAGCCGACATCGGAAGCGGCCCAGAACACTTCGCCCGGCTTGATGCCGAACTCGTTGTCCATCGACCATTTCAGCATCACCATGTGGCCGCCATTGTCGCGGATCACGCCCTTGGGCTGGCCGGTGGTGCCGGAGGTATAAAGCACATAGAGCGGATCGGTGGAGGCGACCGGCACGCAATCGACATTGGCGCCGGCAGCGCGTTCGCGCGCAACCGCATCGGCATAGTCGATGTCGCGGCCTTCGATCAGGTCGCAGCGTAGTTGTTCGCGTTGCACAACGATGCAGCGTTCCGGCTTGTGGCGGGCAAGTTCGATCGCCTCGTCAAGCAAGGGCTTGTAGGCGATGGTGCGGTTCGGTTCGAGGCCGCAGGACGCCGAGATCACCGCCTTCGGCTGCGCGTCCTCGATGCGGGTGGCAAGCTCGCGCGCGGCAAAGCCGCCGAACACCACCGAATGGATCGCGCCAAGGCGCGCGCAGGCCAGCATGGCAAAAGCGGCTTCGGCGATCATCGGCATGTAGATGATGACGCGGTCGCCCTTGCCGATGCCCTGGTTCTTCAGCACCGAGGCAAGCGCCACCACTTCGCGCTTCAGTTCGGCATAGGTGAACTTGCGCACCGTTCCGGCAATGGCGCTGTCGTGGATCAGCGCAAGCTGGTCGCCCCGCCCGTTGGCAACATGGCGGTCCACGGCGTTGTAGCAGGTGTTGCAGGTCGCGCCCGGAAACCAGCGGCCATAGACGCCGCTTGTCGTGTCGAAGACCTTGTCAAATGGCGTGAACCAGTCCACGTCGCGCGCGGCCTCGGCCCAGAATGCGTCGGGATCACGCTTCCAGTCGGCGTAGACCTGATGATAACGCGATTGCATGCCTGTTCCTCCCGGCGGCCCTCATAGTTTAGCCTATCTAGCTGCTGCGCAAGGCCACCGTCTATCTGACTTAGGTTTAGGAAAGCGGGGTCGAAGCGCTTGGGTCTTATGGCTTTGACAGTTCGGCGCGATGCTGCTCAAAGGCAGGATCGAAACAGCAGCATTCCAAAATGACCAAAATCCTTGCCTTCGTCATCCTTGGCCTGATGGTCATCCAGTTGATCAAGCCGCTTGGCTGGCCGGGCCTCAAGCGCCGCTCCGATTTCTGGAAGCTGGCGCTGATGGCAATCGCGGCGATTTCCTTTGCCGCGGTCGCCGGTCATTGGTCTTGATGGCCTCTGGGGTCCTGATAGTTCCGCCTTCTCAGCCCTTGAAGAAATAGTAGCCGGCAAGCAGCAGGCCGACGGCAATGACGATGCCGCGCACCACCGATTGGGGCACGCGCCTTGCCGTCCATACGCCGGCATAGCCGCCGACAGCCACGCCCGGCACCATGAAAGCTGCCTGTAGCCAGGCAATGACGCCGCCCGACATGAAGATGACGATGGCGACACTGGCGATGATGATCGACAGCATGTTCTTCAGTGCATTGATGCGGTGGTAGCTGGCGCGCTCGGTCAAGCCGAGCGTGGCCAGCATCATTACGCCCATGCCGGCGCCGAAAAATCCGCCATAGATCGCGGTGAAGAACTGCACGATGCGCCCGGCAAGCGAAGGCTTTGCGTTTTCCGGCTGCTCTTCGCGTGCGGCGGGCCTCAACCAGGGGCCGGCGGCAAACAATGCCGTTGCGGCAATCAAAAGCCACGGCACCATGGCGCTGAAGGACTGGTTGTCGAGGGCGAGCAGGATCAGCGATCCGATCAATGCGCCGACGATGGAGATCACCGCAAAGGCGATGGCGCCGCGCCACATGCGCTTGATGTCGGTCCAGTAGGCCAGGGTCGAAGTGACATAGCCCGGCAATTGCGCGATCGACGAGGTCGCGTTGGCCACGATCGGCGGCATGCCGACCAGCGTCAGTGCGCCGAAGGTGAGAAAAGTGCCGCCGCCGGCAATGGCGTTGACGATGCCCGAAAGAAGACCGGCGATGAAAAGGATGAAAGCGTCGAGAAATGTCACGGTAAAATGCCTGCTGTGCGGTATGTGCTCGTGGTGTTAAGGCCTGCGCGCGACCATGCGTCACCGGCGCCAGCGAGGCCATGCGCCTTTCGTCTGTTGCAGGCAAGAGCGATAAAAGTTCGGCGTCGCTGGTGACAAAGCAGTTCCAATGGTGTATCGCCGCGCCCGTACTGGAAGAAAAATCTTCCGGATTGCAATAACCCGTCAACAATTGGCGGTGCAATCGCCCCTGCCGGATGTCCTCGGACGGATGGCATAGCCAAGCGGTCATTAGAACTGCAAGGCGAGTGCCGGGCGCTCTGACTGTCGGAAGAACAAGAAGTGGATAAAACGATGGATCTTATCCGTCAGCTCGAGGCCGAACAGGCCGCCAAGATCGAAGCCAAGCGCAAGCTGCCAGAATTCCAGCCCGGCGACACGGTTCGCGTGCTGGTGCGCGTCACCGAAGGCACCCGTACCCGCGTGCAGGCCTATGAAGGCGTTGTCATCGCCCGTTCCGGCGCCGGCTTCCAGGAGAATTTCACCGTCCGCAAGATTTCCTACGGCGAAGGCGTGGAGCGCGTGTTCCCGGTCTACTCGCCTATGGTCGAGGGCGTCGAGATCGTGCGCCGCGGCAAGGTGCGCCGCGCCAAGCTCTATTACCTGCGTGACCGTCGCGGTAAGTCCGCCCGCATCACCGAGAACACCGGCGTTCGCGCCCGCAAGCTGAACGATGCCGAGCGCGATGCGCTGAACGCCGAGAAGGCCCGCATCGAAGCAGAGAAGATCGCAGCCGCCGAGGCGCTCGCCGCCGAGAAGGCCGCACAGGACGCCGCCGAGAAGAAGGCAGCCGAAGCTGCCGCCGCGGAAGCCGCTGCCGCCACCGCGGAATAAGCTTCTTCCAGATATCTCTCGAAAAGGCGGCTTCGGCCGCCTTTTTTATTGCCGCCTATTTTGTTGGAGGGACGAAATGGATGACTTCTTGCACGCCAACCGGCTGAATTGGGACAACCGCGCCGAGCTTCACGCCACCGACACCACCGGCAGCTATCGCATTGCCGCGGTGCTTGGCGGCGGCTCCTCGCTGCACGCACTTGAAGCCGGCGAGATCGGCGACATCGCCGGCAAGGACATCGTCCACCTGCAGTGCCATATCGGCCTCGACACGCTGAGCCTCAAGCATCTCGGTGCGGCAAGCGTCACCGGGCTCGATTTCTCGCCCGCAGCCATCGCCGCCGCGCGCGGCTTTGCTGAAAAGGCAGGCACCGAGGCGCGTTTCGTCGAGGCGTCCGTCTATGATGCCGCCGAGGCGCTGGGGCAAACCTACGACATGGTGTTCGTCACCTGGGGAGCGATCAACTGGCTGCCGGACATCTTCCGCTGGGCCAAAGTCGTCGTCTCTTTGCTCCGGCCCGGCGGCCGGCTCTACCTTCTCGAAGGCCACCCGATGATGAACCAGCTCGAGGCGCGAGACGGCCGCCTCGACATCGACTTCGGTTGGCGCACGCCGCTTGCCGATCCGCTCGCCTTCGACGATGTGCAGACCTACACCGGCGACGAGCGGGCGCTGTCGCACACGCGCTGCTACGAGTGGATCCATCCGCTGTCGGACATCGTCAACGCCGTGCTTCAGGCCGGCCTTTCGCTCGATTTCCTCAACGAGCACGAAGTGGTCGTCTGGAAGGCGTTTCCCTTCGTGGTCGAGACGGGCGAGGACCAGTTCGAGCTGCCGGCGGGCATGCCGCGCATTCCGATGTCGTTCTCGCTTGGCGCCACCAAACGCGGCTGATACTGGAAAGCCGATCTTGCCATACCGGCGGTTGTGGAACGGGCCGTCTTGCAAGGTGCGGTCAGGCGGATAATGTTACCCGGTTTATTGCTGCTGGGGAGCGCGCCATGCTGAAATCGAAGCTTGTCCTTGCCGGCCTGTTGGCCGTTTTCCTTGTCCCCGTCGCCGCGTTTGCGCAAAGCCTGCCCGATCTCGGCGGCCGCACCGTGTCGGTCGTGGCCGAAAACGCCTACCCGCCGTTGCAGTTCGTCGATCCCAAGACTGGCGACCAGAAGGGCTGGGAATATGACGCGATGGACGAGATCGCCAAGCGCCTCAATTTCAAGATCGAGTATAGCGCGACCTCTTGGGACGCGATGATCCAGGCGGTTGCCGACAACCAGTACAACATCGGCATGAACGGCATCACCATCAACGACGAGCGCAAGGCGAAGGTCGATTTCTCCGACCCCTACATGCGCTCCGAGCAGTTCATGCTGGTGCGCTCCGATGAAAAGCGCTTCACCGACGCCAAGACCTTCGGCGCCTTCAAGGACGGCCTGATCGGCGCACAGGCCGGCACCACGCCCTTCTACACCGCCGTCTACAGCGTGCTCGACGGCAATGAGCAGAACCCGCGCATCAAGCTGTTCGAGACCTTCGGCGCCAGCGTTCTGGCGCTCATCTCCGGCGACGTCGACACGGTCCTCACCGACGGCACCGCCGGCAAGGGCTATGTCGAGAATTCCGGCGGCGGGCTGAAGCTGATCGGCGGGCCGCTCGGCACCGAGGATTTCGGCTTCATCTTCCCGAAGAACTCCGACCTCGTCGCCCCCATCAACGCCGCGATCGCCGAACTGAAGAAGGACGGCACCCTCGACGCTTTGACCAAGAAGTGGTTCCTCGACTACAAGCTCGGCGAATGATCTTCGACCTGGCTTGTTTTCATGATGATGATTGATGGCTTTGCATCGGGAACCCGCGCGGGTTCCCTGTAGATGCCGCAACCCCGCAAACTGCAAAAGCCGGATTTCCCGTGGTGGCTGGTTGCCGCCGGGTTGCTGGCGGCCGCCGCCGCGCTGTTCATCGCGGCAAGCGACCTCTATTCGCAGGTGTTCGCAACCGTCGCCAAGGGCATCGGCATCACGCTTTTCGTCACCATGGTCGCCTTCGTTTTGGCCTCGGCCATCGGCCTCGGCATCGCGCTGATGGCGCTGTCCGGCTCGCGCCTGCTCAGACAAATCGCGCGCTTCTACGTCGAGATCATCCGCGGCATCCCGATGCTGGTGCTTTTGTTCTGGATCGCCTTCGTCGGCGCGCCGGCGCTGGTCGTCGCGTGGAATTTCCTCACGCTGCCGCTCCAGCACGCTGGCCTCTTCGAGCCGCTCCTGGTGCGCGACGTGTCTTTGCTGTGGCGTGCGATCATCGCGCTCACCATCGGCTATTCCGCCTTCATCGCAGAGGTCTTCCGCGCCGGCATCCAGGCGGTCGATCAAGGCCAGGTCGAGGCGGCCAAGGCGCTTGGGCTGACGCCGTTCCAGCGCTTTCGCCTGATCGTCTTTCCGCAGGCGATCCGCACCATCCTGCCGCCGCTCGGCAACGATTTCGTCGCCATGGTCAAGGACTCGTCACTGGTCTCGGTCCTCGGCGTCGCCGACATCACCCAGATGGCCAAGATCTACGCTTCCGGCTCGTTCCGCTTCTTCGAAACCTATTCCATCGTCGCCTATATCTACCTCATCCTCACCGTCGGCCTGTCGATTGCGCTGAGGGCACTGGAAAAGCGCATGCGGCGCGGCCACGAACATATGCGCTAGCCCTTCCACATTTGCCTCGCGCCGCGCACCGTCATAGGCTGCCTTTCCGACAGCCTGGTGGAGGACCGGTGCGATGGATCTGGACAAGGCAAACGCGGCACTTGATTCCGTCTATTCGGCGTCTTCGCCGGACGAACTCGCCAAGGCCTATGCCGACTGGGCCGCGACCTATGACAGCGAAACCGCCTCGCTCGGCTACCTCTTGCCTTTCCTCATCACCGCATGGGTGGCGCGCTACGTCTCCGCCTCGGAAGGGCCGCTGCTCGATGCCGGCTGCGGCACCGGGCTTTCCGGCCCGTCGATGAAGGCGCTCGGCTACCATCGCCTCGCCGGCCTCGACCTCTCGCCCGACATGCTCAGGATCGCCGCCAGCCGGCAGACCTATGACGATTTGCGCCAGGGTACGCTGGGCGAAACGCTGCCGTGGCCCGACGGCCATTTCCGCGCCTTCTTCTCCACCGGCGTGTTCACCATGGGCCATGCGCCGGCATCCGGCCTCAACGATCTCGTCCGCATCACCAGAAGCGGCGGCCATGCCATCTTCACCGTGCGCGACCAGGTGTTCGACAGCGGCGGCTTTGCCGGCGTCATCGCCAACCTCGAAAAGCAGGGCAAATGGCGGCTGGTCGAGGAAAGCCCGTGGTTCCGCTGCTATGCCGTGACCGAGCCGGGAGCGCGCGTCAAAACCTTCGTCTTCGAGGTTTTGTAAGCCGGCGCGGAACCGCCCGCCGCCCGCGGCGTTGCTTGCTCGATCAACCGGCAGGAGCAGGACAAGCGCGCAATGGAACAACTCGTCGAGGAATTCGGCCACCCCACCTTCACCTCGTTCCCGGTCATCGTCGCCCGGCTGGCGCTGGCCGCCATGCTCGGCGCGGCCATTGGCTTCGAGCGCGAATAGCGGGCGCGTCCCGCCGGCCTGC